>NZ_JAPZEI010000001.1:336123-672246 GCF_027257905.1 Coraliomargarita parva | reverse complement strand
CGCCGGTGAACTGGCTGCCCTGATCGGTGTTGAAGATCTCCGGGATACCTTCGGCCTGTAGAGCTTCCTGCAGGCACTCCACGCAGAAGGCCTCGTCCATGCTGTTGCTGAGCTTCCAACTGATCACATAACGGCTCGACCAGTCCATCACAGCCGTCAGGTAGACGTGAGTCTCGCCGAGGGGAATGTAGGTGATGTCCGTGCACCAGACCTGATTGCTGCGCTGGATCGGTAAGTTCCGAAGCAGGTAGGGATACTTTTTGTGACCTTTGCCCGGTAGGCTCAGGCGCGGCTTCGGGTAAATCGGCTCGATGCCCATTACGCGCATCAACCGCTGCACACGCTTGCGATTTATCCTGTAGCCGAGCTTCCCGAGTTCGTCACACATGCGGCGACTCCCATAGGTCGGCTCTTCCATGTAAATGCGGTCGATCACCTGCATCAGCAACTCGTCCAGCACGCTTACCTTGCGCTTGGGTTTATGATAGTAGCTCGAACGCGGCACGGCCAGAAGTTCGCACTGTCTTTGAATACTCATCTCTGAAGCCTGATCAACGAAGCTCATCCTCCGGGATAGTGATACCGAGCTTGTCACAACTGTCTTTTAAAAAATCCACCTCCACCTGGAGCTGGCCGATCTGCTTGTAGAGGCGGTCTTCCTTCAGCTTCTGCTTGAAGGCCTCTTCGTGCTTCGAACTCGCGCTCTCAAACACGCTGCTGGCATTGCCCAGCAGTGCCTTCTTCCACTCCGTCACTTGCGTCGGATGGATCTGATAACGCTTCGCAATCTCGTGGATCGGGTGCTGTTCCCGCAGCGCCTCCAGCGCTACCTTGCTTTTGAACTCGGATGTGAACTTTCGTCTCTTTTTCATTGGTTGCTTTACTTTAACTCGGTGAAGCAACCTGTCCAACTTTACGGGGCCGGCTCACATTACTCTCTTGATGACTTTGAGCACAAAGAAGAGAATTCAAGGAATCTTCCTAGACAGCGAAGAACTCGGATTCTTTGAAGCCATTCTCATCGCCCAGGGAATGAATGTAATTTTTATTTCCTCATGCGTTACTGGAGCATTTTTAGGTGCCGCCTTTGCTTTAAAATTCAGACCAACATCTAAAAGTGAAATAATAGTAGAGCTCTCGGACAAAGTTGAAGCGCTAGAGAACAAATTAAACGAAAAGACATAACCAGAGTGAGTAGTCAACGACGAGGCTGCGCCTCGCCGCGACTATCACTTACGTTGTGCAAATAAGGATGAGACCTCGACACCAGCAACTTGCTTCAGAAATCGAAGACGGATTTCGGAATAGCCTACAAACTTATCATTCTCCGGATGAATGTATCGGCTATCTGGTGTCGAAAGGTTTTAGCGAAAAGCTCGAAGAATTCATCGAAGAGAACTCAAAAGTCGCTCAGAATGTATCGGCAGGCATTGTTCGGTCAGCTCCGATTAACGACCCCAATTTCATCCACTACGTCTGGCTCCTGGGCCTAAAAACAAGCTATGAAAACAAGTATCTTGACGTCCTCGGTAGGCAAGAAGTCGAAAAGAGATTTCCTCTGACTAGATTCTGGAGATACTACACAAAAGGAATTCAAACGTTTTCTGGGATAGGTAAAACGTTCGAGTGCGAGAAACCGACAACAAAGGGGTATGAGAAGTTTTTGGAGCCATACGCGGATTACATGATTGGAGGTCTTTCCGGCGAAGACTTCGCAGCAAAGGCAATCGAGTCGTTCAAGAGAAGGAACAGTCAGAAAAGAATGACGGATTGGAAAAGTTTGGACGGTGATGCGATGAAGCCAGTGCTCTGGGATCTTCGAAAGGCATCAATAACCATGAGAGCACAACAAAACGGTGGTCACAATTCCGGCAGCTCAGCCGCCTCCATCGTGACACCTTAGCGTTCGCTAAATAAAATGAAGAGAAGCCTTACACCTCAGGAAAACGAGGAAAGAGAACGACTCGATCGGATCAGGGCGAAGGATCCGAATGAGACTGTGCGGCTTCACGAATTGAACGTTCTCCAGTCTGCACTTGAGTTCCGCTACGGCAAAAGGAACCTCCCAAAGGCTTTCTACGATTTCTTGGAACTCAAAGGCATTGAAATAGAAGGTTCTATTCTGATCTCAGCAGCTGATTGGGAGCAAGGAACGAACCCACTGTTTGGAGAGATTCTGAGCCAAGAAGAAAAGTTCTATTCCTACGATCTAGACTTCACCAAAGACGGAACTGGCTTACTTGAAGAAAACGAATGGATCGAAGTCACTGAGGAGAAGAATTTAAGGGAGCACAATCGTGGTGTTCCAAAAACCTACTACAAAATCGCTGTTGAAGTTTTAAGAAAACTACGAAGCGAACAAGTCAGTGGTCACAACTCCGGGGGCTGCGCCCCCTCCGCGTGACACTTCATCGTTCAGGAAAGAAAATAAAATGGACCAAGAACTAGTCGGTGAACTCATAGGCGAGATTGAATCAGCGATGGCGCAATCCATTTCTGCGATGTCTAACATCTTGATGTTCATATTGGCAGCTACCACATTTTTGCACGGTAAAATAAACGAAGAGAACAAATGTCTTTTGGTTGCGATCCTAGTGTCGTGTGCTGTCGGACTTGGGCTTGCTATGCTCTTCCATGATAGGAGGGCCAGCGCCTTGCGAATGATCCTGAAGAACATACTGAACTCCGATACAAATCCACATAAGAACAATCATGATAATGAAAAACGGAAAACAGATTTCGTATTTTTTATCTATAGGTCCACAGTAGCTGTGGTGCTTATATCTATGGCGCTCTTCGGGTGGGCAGTAGCCGGGGTTCTCCTCTAAGACGCGAATGAAAACCAAAACCTGAACAAGTCGGGAGAGGACGATAGATTTCGCTGCGCTCATCTATGCCTCCCCTCATCGTTGTGCGCCAAGCAAAGGGTGCACTGATCTTATCGGGTGAAAGTCCCGATCTTATAAAGTAACAACCCAACAGTAAGTATCGAGTCTTGCGATGAAGTTAGCTAAGCCATTGAAAGCGGGTGGATCGCCCTTACCGATCGTGACCGGACGGATTGTCCGGATGGCGGAACAGCTTAGTCGAAGCGTAGACAGAGAAGCATTCCGAGCCGCAAGGAGCCTCGCACGCTCCCCAAAGCATGATAAGCCCCGTAAGAAGGTAGTAGATGTGGAAGGCGAGCGTGTAACGTGTCGTGAAGCCAGCATCGTCCTGCGCGTTAAAGGTGAGTGCAGGATGGTTCCACCGGGGTCTGTAGCTGTGGCGCGTGTGCATAGATCGTGTATCAACTTGGGAGACCTCCCCCGAACCCGCAAGGGTGTCATAGCTCTTCTCATGCGCACTGTTTAATCGTTGCGGTTTCGATGTGCATTATCTGTAAAATATAGCGAGTGGATACAAAGCGTAAATTTATTATAGACGGCTACCGAGAATTTTCCCTATTGGGCAACTCAGAAGGTGGTATGGGAAAGGTCTATTTTTTAGAGCCTGTTGATAAGACTTACACAAAAATGTCTCCAATGAGTCGGATTTTTGCCCCGTTAGACGGAAAAATCGCAGTAAAATTCCCTAAAAGACTAGCAGATTCAGATGCGTTTGAACGCGAATGTCGACTGTGGTTAACTGTCCGCCACAGGCACGTTGTTCCTCTTCTTAAGCTCTCAGAAATTAGTGGTCAGATGGCAGCGGTTATGCCGCTGTATCACCAAAATGCAGAATCCTTGATTTACGAAAGTCGCTGCAATATGCCTGAAACAGGCTCTTTCTGGTATAGACAATTTGTTGGAATATGTGAGGCACTCAACTACGCGTGGGAAAAATCTAATTTGCTGCACTTGGATCTAAAGCCTCAAAACCTCTTAAATTATTCGGAAGGGCCAAATCCATATTTGTCGGTGGCAGACTGGGGCATGGCTCGGTTTCAAAACTATTGCTTCTTTCGTTCAAATACAAAGAAGGGCAGCGAGAGAGGGATTGAGTCGTTAGAAGCCTATGGTGGAACACTACCCTACATGTCGCCTGAGAGGATTTTAGGAACAATCCGTAATGATAGTTATATGCATCAAGTAACTGATGACATTTTCTCTCTTGGGATAATCATGATGGAAGTCGCAACTAAATCTAACCCGTGCATCGACAGATCCGAAACGACTTCCGGCACGATTGAAAATATCCTGACGGGTGGATACTATCATATCGTTAGTGACGTTTTAAAAAAGTATCCGGGTGCGTGGTGTCGTTTGGCAGCTAACTGTTGCCATCCCGATAAGCGCCGTCGCCCGAAGAATTACAAAATCATTATCAAGGAACTCAAAAAGTATGTGGTTTAAAAGAAAAGATAAGTATCGGATGGACGATTCCTTTGTGGAGGGGATTCGGGGGCTTTCTGGTCAGCAACTCGCAGAACTTGCTTTAAGCAAAAGGCAGTTAAAGGACTACGAAGAATCCCTTGAACTGTCAGAGCGAGCATATCGGAAATTTAACTATCTAGGTGCAGTCTCGATACACGCGAGTACACTCACATTAATGAAGCGATACTCAGAAGCAATAACTTGGCTTGAGAACGCCTTACGGGAGATAGAGGGTAAGGATGATCGAGCCATCCTTGCAAGAGCCGAAGCAGCCACGAATCTGATTTTACTGTTCCGCGATATTGTAAAGAACGTCCCAAAGGCAGAAGAGTATCTAGCACTAGCAAGGAAATTAGTAAGCCAGACGCCGGATACAAAGGAATCACGTAGAATTTCATGTGGCGTTGACGTTGAAGAAGCCGTTTTGTCATACAATAAAGGTGATTATCCTAAGGCGAAGACGCTCGCATTGAAAAGGCTCCAGTTTTTCCCAGAGTGCCGAGCAGCAAGATTGATTCTTTCTCATCTCGAGAAAGATAATGTAGATCATAGAAATATTTATGGAACTCTGTCAGCAGATGGTTCAATCGAGATGCCGCAAGACCCTGGGAATATATTTGTTCGCTCATACCGTGGGATGGAAGAGGTTATTCTCCCTAGCCTTGTCTTTGGAATGTTGTTTTTGGTTGCCCGGACAAAGGGGTGGCGCGCGGACTATCTCTTCGCTGAAAACAACTCAGGGCAGGTTACGATTTTTAGTGCAAGTCATGCTCGAAAAGTATCTGAGGGCGATGCGATAGATCTCCATCGAACGCTCAAAATGTTAAAGCCGCTTTGTGACGAAATGGGAGTGAAAGAATTTATTGAATTCGTCTCGGACGGTGCATTCCTGTTTGAAGAAATGAAAGCTGAATAGTCCATACCCTATCGTAGAAAAGAACTTATCAACGACCCAACACGTGAAATTTCTAATAAAGCTGAAAACTAACTTTCTTTTGATGTGAATAGGTATACGATAGAGGAAATAAAAGAAGCGAGAAAACCATTTGAACGCCTGTCTGACCGTGAACTTGAAAGACAATTTGAGCACATCCACAACGGAACGGCGAATATACAGCACCACGCCATCTTGGAAATAATCGACGAGCGGGATCGAAGAAAAGAAGAGGTCGTGGACGACAGGCACAAGACCAGTCTAAGGGTTGCTGAATCTGCTAAGCGTTTCGCGATATGGGCAGTTGTTGTTAGCCTGCTTGGAGTACTTTCAACGGTGCTCATTGGGTTATACTTAAAATAATGATTATGTTTCCAGGAATCGCATGGGTAGGAGAAAGCAGACGATAAAGGCTCAAGATTGAGGGAAATGAACGCACGTGCTAATCATTTTCAACTAAAGGGATTTAAAAGGGTCAGACTAAAAGAACTTGGCAGGATGGGGAATTTCTTCGATTCTTTTCCTGAGGATGAGTTGGCTAAAGTTGAGTTGGAGTAGTGCATTGTACCAATGTATAGTAAACGTAACGCGAGGCACCACGATTTGATGGTTGATTTATCGTAGATGTCGTAAGTGTCGTAGATTTATAGCTACGACATCAATGACTCATGCGGCTGCACTTGCCTTCGCGAGGGCTACAGGAGTGAGCTTGTGGAGATTCCAGTTTGTGGAGGATGGCAGCTTTTCGAGCAGGTGCCGGACGTAGGCGTAGGGTTCGAGTCCGTGGCGTTTGGCCGACTCGATGATCGACTATGCATCAGGGTCCTGCTCCTCCTCTTCCTCGGCCTCTTGGGCCTTAAAGTATTCAGCGGCTATATCCAACATTCCAATGACTGGATGACTTTCAATGTCGATGTCGCAATTGCTTAACACCAGAGCTACCCAATGAAATACATGAGCGGGTGAATATCCGCAGTGATCGGCTACAACTTGAGCCAATCCCGTGGCTTCGCCGTAGTCGTCCCCCAGTTGCATCCAGCCGTCCTCGTCATCGAAAGACCCAAGCTCCTTCGCTGCGGCTAAAATTGCTTCGATGCGCTTAATTCTTTCCTCATTATCCATGGTTTAAAGTTGGGGTTACGCGCATCGAATGCGGTGCTTCGTAGCTGGTTAAGTTATGCCAAGGTAGCACTAATCAATGTTTCCATTTTGTAGCTAAAAGCGAATGGAATTTCCAGTCGAAGTTATGTCATGAATGTATCATGTCGATTGGCGTTGCTCTGATAACGCGACACTTAAAGAAAAGCCCACCACACGGTAAGCTCTTCAGATTGATAGGGATCAGGCCCAAGTCATCTTCCCATCCTGATCGCACCATCCGATGATCTCCAGATGCTCGGTTCGGGCGGTTTCCATTTTCGGTCCGGGGTTAATTGTGTGCTTCATTTGAACGGTACCGGCTGACTCATCCCATTCGAAGACGACGCGGTAGGAGCGGTCTTCATTACCACCATGTTCATCGGCATATCGGACTACTGTGCCCGGCGGGAACTTTCGAATCATGACCATTTCTGCATATGTTGAGGTTTTATGGTTTCTGGTAAAGCCGGGAATACTCCTAGCTTCCCCAGACCACGGATTCGGGTGTCAGTTCGACAAAGGGCCTCTCACCTGCAAGTAGGCAGTGTTTGGCTTCCTCCAGTGACAGGAACTCGGCTCCATCATCCACGCCGAAGAAGGCCTGCTTGTTTTCCCACCAATTCTTGTCAATTCGGGGATCACATCCCTTGGCATAGGCGACAAGGCCCAGTTCGGATGCGGATTTCTCCTTTTGTTCGTTCCCCATCAGGTACACTCCCTGATCTCCAACGAGCATAAGGCCGGGTGTCTTGCGCTCGGGCACGCCCCAGTCGTCGCCTGTATAAGGTTCAATGTGCCCGGTGCCGGACTCAGTGGCCGCGATGATTTCCGTGATCTTGTTTTTGTCGAAGTAGAGTTTCATTGTTTTCCTTTCGTGTTGAATTGTGGGCACGAAAAAGCCCCCGCATCGTGTTGATGACGGAGGCCTGTTCCTGTCCGATTGTTGGTTGATTCAGTCAGCGGGTGCGCCGACTACTTTATTTTAACTTTGCGTCTCTTTCCTCGAAGCTTCGGTTGCTTCAAAGTCCCAGGCGAACAGATCAGACCGTTGCCTACGGGATCCCACTTCTCGCAGAAGCTGCCGTAGCTGACCTCTTTCCTGTTGAAGAGGGGCAGGATGCCATTTCCGCAGACAAAGACTGTCTTTCGGGCATTGTCGTACCCGTAAATGACGACCCAGTGTCCAGAGAACATGGCCTTCACCGAAGTGATGATGGGAAGACCACTTTGCAATGCAGCTTGAATAGACTTGAAGTCGAGTGTCGTGCGTCGCCGTACTCGGATTCCATACTGGCGCAGGGCATCCGTCACTTCGTCTTCAGTCGTCCCATCTTTAATGTCCAGCGCCTCATAGAGGTATTCCAGTTCAGCATCCGGGGTGAAGAAGTGCAGGATGTTGGCTGCGGCGATGAACCCGCAGGTATATCCTTGGACCTGCTTGTAGCCCGGAATTTTCAGCGTCTTGCAACGTGGCCGTTTCGGATGCACCAGAGGATCCACGACAGCCCTGATCCCGGTGGCTCCGGAAACGTCGAAGAGTTTGGCCAGCTTCTTCATGATTTGACTATCAATAAACAGGGCCAATCGTATCCGCAATCTTAACGTGATTGGAATACGATTGGCCCGTGTCAGGTTCAGTTCAGCCCCACCTCGTAGTCGAGCAACTGGTGCAGGCGTGCGGAGCGCTCGGGCAGGAGATCTACACGCCCCTTGAAGACCTCGGTGAAGGCGTTCTGAAGGCTCCACACCGTCCTTGGTTTGAACTCACGGTGTCGGGGTTCCCGATATTCCTGAAGGACCTTCGGGATATAGCTGTTCGCCATCACACCATGGTCGACGGCCCGGATGACCAGATCATGGGCACGCACATCGGCAATGCGGACCTGTTGGTAGCGGGCGATGCGTTGTTCGTGCTGACTCCAGTAACGGGTGAGCCCGACAATAGCGTCATGCGTCATCCGGGGCAGATCGTGCAGAATGCGCGGCGTGTGTTTACGTGCGACTGCAATTTCTCCAGCGAAGCTCAAGTTCGAGCACACCAGCACCTGTGATCCGGCAACCACGCCCGCAGAGAAGCTTTGGTCATGGCTATTTCTCACCCCAACGACCTTGTGTGTTTGGTGCCCGGGATGATGGTTCACGACCTGAAGGAGTCCGAAGTAGCGGCTCTGGTCATGGGTGAGCCCATGGGCCTGCTCCACAATCGTGAAGCCACGCTCAAGCAGAGCCTTTTCCACGACCTGTAGAAGTGTCAGGTGGGGGATTGGTTGCCAGGTTGAGGTGGCTTTCGGTGTTTTGACTTGTGCCAATTCACCGCGTGAAACTGCAGAGCTTCCGCAGTGCAGGAGTAGGTTGCACCGTTTTTGTGCCGGAGGTGCGACCGGATCAAGTGTGTCTGTAATCATGATTTGGAAACAATTGTTTTGGTTGAAATGACGAAGGCCCACACCGTTTAGATGTGAGCCTTCATCGGTTTGGATATACTTTGATTAAACGAGACCAGCCTCATTGAAGCTGTAGATCTCGGAGTCGGGATCGCCGACGATGATGTGGTCGAGGAAGTCGACCCCCATGGCTTGTGCGGCGTCCTTCAGTTGGCGGGTGATTTGTAGATCGGCCCGACTGGGGGACGTATCGCCTGACGGATGGTTGTGCGCGACCACCATCCCGGTTGCGTTACTGAGTATACATGGACGCAGAACTTCCCGTGGACTGACTAGACAGGACGATGCGGTCCCTTTGCTGATCAATACGCGCCCGAAGGGCATGTTGCGTCTATTCAGTGGGATGCAAAGGAACCACTCGCAGGTCGGGTCCCCGTCAAAGGCGTCACGGACATAGTCCGCCACCTTCTGTGGAGTGTCCAATGGCTCGACTTTACCTTCGCGCACAACCCGGAACTGCAATGATGCTTCGTGTACTCTCATCGCATGTAGTCCTCCGGGTAATCGCGCCGTCTTCTTTTGAAGAGGTCGGAGCGTATGTTACCCCGTAACCACAACCAAAAGACCAGCACGATGAGGCCGATGACTGCGGTAGGCAACGCGACGGGGACGATCACTGCCACCAATACGACCACGCAGAGCGCGATCAGTAGCATGACGATGACCGGGAGGACGACATTGATGAGGTCACGAAGGTTATTCATGATCACCTCCATTTTCTCGAATGCGTTCAACAAGCTTCATGACGATTAAGCTAAGGCCGATGATAGCTAACCCCGCCCCAATGCTTGGTCCGGGGTTGGGGCTGCCACCGCAACCTGTTAGGAAGCAGATCAACAAGAGAAGTATCCAGATCTTCATGACAGTTTGCCTCCTCTCCCTTGGTGGGACCATTTACTACATAGTGCCCGGTAGTGGCACCAAGCGCATTGCATTCCCGGCTGAGGATGGAAGCGCTCGTGGTAGATCCCGTCCACCGCCGCTTGGGCGATGGAGAAGAATCTTTCCTTGTCCTGCTCCGTTGCGGGCGGGATTCGATGCACGATCACCTTGGGCGTCTTGGTTTTCACCAGGAAGACCAACTCCCGCGCTTCAACTTTTTCCCCGGTCGCTTCTTCAATCAAGAGTTGGTATGCCGTCAATTGAAGCTCGTGTTGAAACGCTTCGAGTTCGACATCGGGTGTCGAGGCCACCGTTTTGAAGTCAGTTGGCACGTGTCCTTGTCTCACGAGGTCGACGTATCCCATAAGTGGTGACGGTAGCTCCGCGAAGTCTTCTTCCAGCTTAACTTCCACACCGAGCGGAATATCCTTCATCATGGCATGGTCGCTTTGCAGATAGGCATTCAGAAGAGACTTCCCCGTATGGAGAAGTTTCTCACGATCCGCCTCATCGTCGAAGTCAACTGGATCACTCTCCTCCTGCTCAGCAAGGGCTGTCTCGTAAGCCTCAAGGACCGTTTGCAGGTCATGCGATTCACCACGCCACCGTCCAAGGTGAAAGGCTTGTAGGCCCGCGTGGACGGCTTTTCCGAGATGAAGACTTGGACTGGTCGGCTCTGGTAACTTCAGCACTTTTTTGAAGTAGTATTTGAGACTACATCCCAAGTATAGCTTCAGGGAGGAGGCACTGATGTGATCAAGACATCCGTCCGATGACTTCACCGGGTAGGCAATGACCTGACACTGCCCGTTTTGTTTCGGTTCCAGCCGCTTGATCATCGGCGACCTCCACGTTGTGTGAACCCGGACTTGGGCTTGGTCGCATAACTGCTAAACAGCTCGTCGATCAGGCCACTGGCCGACATTTTATTGAGCTGCTTCAGGCCGCAACGGAAACGATGACGTGCGAGTTCATCCACATCGGAGAAGGGAATGTTATGTTCTTCCATCAATTTTTCGATCAGACCACGCTGCTTTGGTGAGCAGTTCCAATCCGAATTCGGGTTCGCTGGATTCTGTCTGGTCGCTCCCTGATGTCCTCCACGTTGAAAGGGTGCACTGGATTGTGTGCGCTCTTCTCCGGGCAGGTAGCCTGTCTGCTGGATATCCCGATCCACTGCTTCTTGCAACTGGCGGTAAAGCTGAGCACTTGCGCCCTCAACCTGAGAGAGGTCGGATACCTCAGTCCTGACAGTCACGCTGTATTGGTGACTGGAGTAATTGGGAAGACCCAACTTTTTGCTGTAGTTTGCTTCCAAGGTTATAGCCATGAAAACGCTCCTTTCTTTTTGACCGTTCTATACACAAAGACACCCGAAGGAAGGTCATCTCATCCGGGTGTCTGATAACTAGAGAGTCTAGCTTTCAATTGTATATAACGCGATCGTACCTCGCGTTGCACTGTGTCCTTCAGTGCCGCGGTTTGAACTTCTAACTATTATTCCCCTCAGTATCCTCAGTTTGTTTTTTGAAGCCCTCTTTGGAGGACTGCAGCAATCCTGTCTGATTAACTCTCAAAAACTCATCGCATCGCCGATTGAATAGTAGCCTCGCTCATCAATGACGACTTTTCCTTCCCGGAGGAGGCGTGCAAGACGGTCTGAGAGCAGTTCTCTCTGTTGATTGGAGTGGTTTCTGTTGAGAGTGCCTCGGTTTACCGGTTCGATTCTCGCTATCTTAGCCAGTAGACGATACTCACGGATGGTTTCTTCAGGATCATCAGGAGTGGGTAAAGGCTCCACAGTGAAGCCTCCAGTGATTTTATGGAGGGTGGAGTAGTGGGCTGAAACCAATGCTCTCGACATATTTGCAGCTGCAAGGACAACGCTCTCCGCTTCTTGGTATTCCATTGGTTTAACTTCAAGAACGTCCTCATAGAGTTTGAAGAGCAGTAAGCATTTATGGAACAATCCGGGAAGTATGGTCAGATGCCTTTGGGCCAACGCATTAGGCACGGACATGAGTTCTGTTTCAAAGCTCTCGATTATCTTATTGATGAGCGCTTCATCTTCCTTCGTGAAACTTACATGTTGTATGTGCTGCTGGGAATACTCCCACGGCTTTGCACATAGGGCGACACATTCTTTGAGTGACTTGCAATCAGGGCCTTTGAACTCACTTTTCGATAACAGCATCAGAACCGGTGTGGCTTGGTGGTTTCCGTACAGGGAGCGATACACCATATCCACTTCATCCTTATCTATACTCCAGTGTAGATTGATGCCACCTGAATGTCCCTTGTACTTGGAAACGAAGTAATCATTGTCCCAGCCCTCCTGTAACGAAATAACCAGGTCTTGCTTAGAGGGTTTAGTCAACCTGTTCAATTGATCGACCAGTGAGGTCGAAAGTGAGTGCAGAAAGACGCTGCGCAGCTTGCCACTTTGCATCTTTCGCTCGATAGCCATCGTATTAAGTTCGGGAAATACAACAGTCTCACGGGCAATGTAATTGATACCTTCGTGATTATAGACATCTCCGGATTCAAATGATTCGAGCATGCCTTCTTCGAGTGCTTCCTTGAGTAGCATCATACGACAGAGGGTGTCATGCCATTTTATTCTGGGTTGTCCATCCGGGCGTATCAGAATGCTGCTGATGTCTGCACAGACGGCTTGCCCACGTTGATCATGAATCATGAGTCTACGCCTTAGTATCGCGCTTAGGATGGGAAGAACCGTAGCCATGACACATTCTATCGACTCCCCGGTTGATTCAGTGATCGGTAAGACGGCTTTGCGTAATTGCTCGGGCAGGCCTTCAGTCCAATTATCCTCAAGTTTGAGGCATGGCATCCATTCCAACACGTTTTCAGGTGCGTATTCGGGCTTGATCAGATCCTTCATAACTTAGGCTGCTTTCGTGGTTAACAGTTTGAACATACCCTCATCGTCCAGTTCGAGTCTGCCTTCTGATATGAGCGCATTGATGGCGGCCTCGTGGGCATCCCTTCGCTGCACGTCAAAGCTTCGGCATAGCTTCTGCCAGGTGCAACTGCCTCTGCGTTCCAGGGCACGTATAATACGGGCCTTGTCCCGATCGAGGACACTGCGATTGCGCTCTGACTCTAGCCACCGCTCTGTCGCCATGTGATTCTTGAACAGGGATGTATTCGCTCTGCATGAAACTGAAGCAGGGCATTCATGGTAGCTTGCACCTGATTCGCAGAGCAGTGTACTGCCCAGCAGCAGGGTCGATAGGTTGTCGAACAGGAGCTTTCCGTCGACGTGTGATGTCATTCCGGAATGTACATTCAGGTTTACCCTTCGGTTTTTGAACAGGTATGTCTTTGGCGAGTAGATGCACTGTGGAGACCATGGCGTTTCCTGTCCACGTAGATCGATGGCCTTATATACTGCAGATTTCCATGAATGTAGCTCATCGTATAAATCGTCAACCAATGCGTAGTCCACCTCTTCTTGTTCATTCTGATCTCCGGGAAGACGAATGAGTTGTATCGATCTTAGGATTTCCTCGGCCATGCCATTGTTGTCACTTAAAACCTCAAGGAGACTTTCTTCTGAAATGATACCGATGTAGCCCAGTCTTGAATAAGTTGGATGAGTGGGGTACTTCGTCTTACTATCACTGTGTTGAACCGATCCTCGGATCGATTTTAATACGGGTAGGGCGGTCTTCTCGCTCGCATGCAACAACTGACACCCGTAGTCGATATAAAGGGGAGATTGGGCCTTTGAATGCTGTGAAGCTGTCTTTATTTCGTCCAGATTAG
Source organism: Coraliomargarita parva (assembly GCF_027257905.1). NCBI lineage: Bacteria > Pseudomonadati > Verrucomicrobiota > Opitutia > Puniceicoccales > Coraliomargaritaceae > Coraliomargarita > Coraliomargarita parva. Next base: position 658,699 of record NZ_JAPZEI010000001.1, on the reverse strand, counting down.
TATTCTCCAGTAATAGGAGAGGGTGAGTGGTATTTTCTCTTCTTCGGGATATGTCTCCGAGCTGATGGACTCCTTTATCTATTTTGTATCCATCTTCGATTAGGCGGTCTATATGGGCCATCCCAACACCACAGAGGGCGGTGATTTTCGAAGCGATGTTCTGCTTCTCATAGACCTCGTGTAAGTTCGAAGCGATATGGCGATGTGTATTCTGTATCTTGTGTATCGGCTCCAGCAGATGGTCCAGTAGGGAACGGGTACGGATTTCGTCTCCCACCAATAATAACCCACCAGGTTGAAAGCACCAAGGGACATGGTGGATGAGCAAGGATGGCTTCGGTCCCGCAAGGTCAGCCAATATTTGTGACTGGATCTTCAAGATTATGTTTTGGTCGATTCCGGTTATCGCGGATAAGGCGTGCCCATACGGTTTTGTGTTCTCGGTCTTAGTGTTGTTATTCATAAATAGTATAGATTCGTGCGAAGGTCTTACGTGTGCCTTAGGTCATACGTGCGCGGCAGGAATGCATCGACGACTCGCCTTCGGCCTCGCCCTTCGGGTGGATTGATCGCTCGGATTCCAGCACCTCGCTGCGCTCGGCACTGTCACCACTCGCAATCAACTCCATCCTTACTGCGACCTGCCTGACGCGTACTTTTAAAAAGCTGAAGCTTTTTTGCTCTGGGTAATGTAAGTGTATCCTTCATTACACCGCTGTGTTTAAGATCGCCCCTCTGTTCTTGTAGAACCAGTGCTGGCCGAATCGTGCACGCACCTGATCCATGTTGTGGCAACCATGTCCCGCACCCCACGTAGCGATCTTCTCCCTGAATCGACGGGACCCCTCTGTGTTGAATGTTATTCGTGTGTTGCACACGCGGACATTCTTTGAACATCCCCAGAGTCGGGCACCTTTGTCCTCCGGGAAACGTGCCAAGAGGTGATTGGCGATACCCTTCTTGAGGTAAGCGATAACACTGTCCGCGTCGGTTAAGATGGGAAGAATGTCGAACCGACCTATTCCATAGCGTGGCAGTAGCTTTTTTAGACTCTTGAACTCTTTCCTCAGGTCTTCATTCAGAAATGGAAGGCAGTCCCTCACCCGATCCCGGAAGGCAGGATTCCCCATGTTGTCTTTCCAGTTGAGCAAGACGTCGATATTGGTTCTGCTGCGCACATCGAATGGCATCTCCACCATGAGATGGAAATGGATGCCCCCTGAAACGTGGCGCTCTTGAACCCAGACATATTTGAAATATTTCCCGTATTTCCTTTTTAATGTTTTAAGGATTAGGTCCAATAGACACTTGGCCTTCCTTCTGTCCTCCTGTGGACGTTTGAAGGTCAGTGTGATGATGGCGATCCGGTTAAATGTGGGACTTGCGTTACCTTCATGATCGACCCCGATCAACTTGTAACAGGTCTGCTCCAAAGCGTATGCACTTTTCAAGTGATTGCTTTGCATCGTGGTGATCGAGGCCATGTGGGGTACCTCTTCGGGTCTACGTGGGATTAAGGTAAAAGCTGTTATTTTGTCTGACATAGTGGAGAGATTGCGGTGAGTTGTTATTAGTATATTGGACTAGATAAAAAGATATACCACTTGCTGTAAATTAAGGAACGACAATGCGTCGAATTTGTGGCTCACCGCAAACGGTGTGGTTGTACTGATGCAACTCTTTTGGGAACGGTAATTTCTCCGGGGTTAGCGCGCTGGCGACATAGATCGCGTCGCTGTTGATTTCTATACCAATGACGCCCTCGCTCTTTAGGAAGACGAGGAAGTCGTAAGAGATTTGGTCGCCGATGATGAACTCCCGGATTGCGTCCTGGTTAATGTCGGCGAGACAACAGATTAGATCCAAGGCGACGTGCTCGACATGACTCTTTAGACGTGTTTCTGGGCCGAATCGATTGCGGAGGCTTGTTGTGCGGGATGCTGCTAGGAAGTCTTTACGTTGTTTGCCCGTGAGTTTGAATGCATCTGCCAGTTTTACGGCAGTGATCTCCCCGGCAGAACGTTTCCCGTTTTCAAGGGCAACGATGAGTGAGTGAGGGACGTTGGATATTCGAGCCAAGCCCCGGACTGATAGATCACCGCGTAATTCGCGGAGTTGTTCTCCAAAGTTAGTGGGTAAATTCATTATGGTATAACAAATATAATATACCAATAAGGAGCGGAGGAACGCCTGTCAACGATACAGAAGTAAAAAGTTCATATTTTTACTGATATAGAATGACTTACGTCTCTGTGTGTGGGGCTTTTCGTGTAAGGATCGTGACCGCGTGCGTCGATGGGATTGTCGATACTGCCGATGAGTTCTTCCCGTGGTCCATGGATTGACAGGAGGGGAGTGAGACTTTGTTTTGTCTGCGTGGTCTGCATATAAATGCGTTTGTAATTGACCGGGGAGGTATGTGGGATCACCGTTGTTCAATAAGAACAGCCTCGTATCGCTGGTACCCATGAGCAAAGCATCGAAAGTATACTGTTTGGTGAAGTTCGGACCTCGTAGTTTTATGGAAGAGTTTCGTTCACAAGGACGGCTCTACATGAACACCTTGAAATACTTCAAAAGACTCGAAGCAAATGATGCGCTTCGTTCCGACAAGAGCGAGGGGTTGCACTCATCCTTTCCAGCCGATAAAATGCGAATTAAGGTAGGGGCTCTTGAGCTTCCAAATTTATTCGGACAGGTGAAATTTGGCGATCCGGAGGATGACTCGATTACTATCTTCAGTATATACGCCCTAACTGAGTTGAACCGTAATGTTATCGTGGATGATAAGGTGTTAGGATTCGGCGATACGGCTGTAGTGATTCGGCGGGGCGATGAGTTTATTGAGCGTGTTACTCACGAGTGTGAGAGGCGTGGTTGGGGGTACAAGATCGACCTCGTGGATTACGTTGATAAGACTTCTCATCAGGGTAGAATGGGACCCTTCCGAAAGTATTCAGATCTAGATTTTCAGAGTGAGTACCGCATTGCGTTTCGATCTGGTAGGCCTGGTGCCATTACTGACTTCTATGTCGGCGATCTGAGCGATATCACAGAAATCTGCGAAAGTCGTCTTGTTAAGAGTGGATTCCGGTTTGAATCAGCCGAATCAAGTTGAGGTATACCTGAGCTTCATCCTCGCAGAATGAAAAGAGTCAACGTGAACACATTGAAACAATGTCCTTATACCTTTGTTGGGCATGAGCGGGTGTTGAGGATAATTAGTTATGGCTAAAGTTAAACCACAAGAAATTGTCGATGACCTCACTTATGAGTTTCGTCGAGCACTTGAAGATGCAGTGAAGGAAGTGATTCCAGATGCGTACTTTGATCGTTATGAGCTATTTCGAGCGTTTCGTCGAGCTGTTGGGCGTAAATGTAGCACTTGGGAAAACGTAAGTGATAGTAATGTTGATGTAGACTAAAACCCTTGCCTAATAGTCCTGATCCTTGTCGCTTTAATCCTTATTGCTGTTATTTGCGGACAAAGGTGCATGAACCAATCAACACGCTCGGACTTAAATGAAATACGAACTGAAATTAAATGACGGGACTTGGTTGAAGGGCCTTAGCGACTACGAGGTAGCAGACCAGATCAGGGCGGGCAATGCATCCGCGGTGTCAGATGCGTGTGAAGAGGGCACAAGCCGCATTTCGCCCATACGCAGGTTGATTCCGGGGATCGAAAGGTTGGCTGAAGAACGGGAGGACGATCCCGTGGAGCTTACTCAAAAAGTTCTCCTTACGACCGAACCATCACCATCAGGATACAGGATCAAGGAGCGGGTTGAAATCGTTACCGCCGAGTGTGCTTTCGGTATGAATGTGTTTAAGGACTTCTTCGTCGGGGTGCGGGATTATTTCGGTGGGCGAAGCAAGACAACACAAGATACCCTAAGGAAGTCCCGTCATGTGGTTTTGGACGAGTTGAAGCGGGAAGCGCGGAGCGTTCGAGCAAATGCAGTCATTGGGGTTTCCTTGAGCTACAGTGAATTTTCAGGACAGGGGAAGAGCATGTTGTTCATTGTGGCTACAGGAACGGCTGTCGTGCTGGAACCCATTGTGGATTCGGATCATGACTAGTCTATTGGAGGTAACGCTTGATCCCCGGCTTAGATAACAATGATGAAAACAATTTACCGAATTTTACTGGCTCTCACATTCACGCTTGCACTCACTTCCTGTGGGAAGGATTCGAAGAAGGCGGCCCCGGAGCCTCAGATCCAGCCATTCGCTTATGAGATTGATAGCCGGAAAGACGTTTCTTACGCCGGGACGCCACGGATGACTGTTAGTGTGTATCTCAACACCGATGCGGTACCGGAGGAAGACCGGATGGTTGAGACTGCAAAGCAGATTTGGAAGAAGGAGAAAACCAAGTGGAGGGAGTTCACCGTGTTTATGATCTTCGGTGAGCTTGAGAATTTCAATTACGGTGCGTATGGCATCGCCGAGTTTACTCCATCCGGGCTTAAGGAGTTTCGCGTTAATGATGCGCCTCTACAGATGCTCGAATTAAAGAAGAGTGGGGTGCTTGATCAGATTAGGGATTAATCCTGATTCTACATTCAGGTTGGCTAGGAAATGAAAGATTTTACATCATCCACTACTTGGGATTACCTGCACCCTGATGTCCTTCGGCCAAAGTTGATATCAGCATCGATCTTTATCGCCGCATTCGAGTCTTTCAAATCTCTAATCATTGAAGACGTCAAAGACTTCTACATTTTTCCCGTCGGGGAACCAGATGAGCGGTCAAGAGAGAATTACTTTAGCAAAGTCCTAAGCCTTAACAAGAGCCCGCTCTATGCCAGTTTTGAATGGCTTAAAGAACGCGAAGCCATTGACGATTCTGACATCGAGAAGTTCAATCGTCTAAAGAAAATGAGGAATTCATTGGCGCACGGACTCTACGAGAAAATCGGCAGCGAGGATTTTCCTGACCTTACCGAGGATTTTACCATTATGGCCGAATTGATGCAAAAAATCAAAGTGTGGTGGATCATGAATGTTGAATTGCCCACCGACCCTGATTGGGCAGATAAGGAAGTCGATGAAAGTGGTATACAGACTGGGCCAGTCATGATGCTTAGGATGTTGATGGATATTGCCCTGGGAGACGATGAAACCTCAACTTACTACTACAATGAGATTAAGAAAAGAACAGCCGCCAGTCAGCCCGGGACTGATAACTCCTAGTCTCGCTGCGACTGCTTGCACGCATCTATAGGGAAATTATCACGGTGGGCTTTGTTCGGGTTGACGCAGCTCACTTGCCAACCTTTCAAGCGCATGATAGAACCGGGTTATGAAGAGAAGCATTTTATACGGCCAACCTGAGTATAATCCACGCTACCGATACGAGGTTGTCTTTGAAGATCCGGGAGGAGGGGAAATCGGATGGGTGTCACGCACTGGTAAGCTGGATTATGCACGACCAAACTGGGAGGATTTCAGTTGTCTTCCGGAAACAGAGCAGCAGGCAGTCCTGGACGAACTAAGTGAGGTGTTCGTTGAGGAGGTGTTGCCTGAGTTACAACGGCCTCGTAAATGATCGCTGTGTGTTATCTGGGGCAGCTCAGGTAATGCCCATGGCATGTGGGGGGGACCCTAATTGTTGCTACACGCCCTTTCATGGGCATCTGGAGTCCCATGGAAAGCCATTCTCATCAATATATCCAATCCCCTTGAGGGAATCCTATCACACAGCCTCCTTAGACATCTATGTGGTGGACGTATCCTCTTTGGTTAAATGTTTCGAAGAATCTATAAGAATTGCAGAAATCGCTGCATTACAATGGCTTGCTTGTTTTTGAATGTTACCTATTATTATAGGTGACAGAAAGCAGTTTTTTTTAATAGCGGGATATCTACAAGGCACTGCATAAACTTTAGCCAAAGCCTCTGTCTTTTTAAAAAGGCCTTGCTGAATATTTCGCTGAAACTTTCTGCTTTTTTTGAAAGGAACTTCAGAACTGATGCTTTCACCGTCCCGTAGACATCGGTCAACAGGCATCCGGCTATAACCCATAGTATCTTTTCTAGTAGTTCCATGCTTCGATTTACCTAAATGGCAGATTCACAGGTTGACGCAAGTTCATTGATAATCCTCGTCCTGAAAATGGCTCTTAATGGCTATTCCTTCCTAAGTCGAAGAAAGTCAACATCTTAGCTTAAAGCATACTGACTTCTGCTTAACGCAGAAGTCTTAGGTATGAAGGTGAACATCAGCATCGGCCAACAGTAGTTCAAAGTGAGGTCAATTGTATGGATGCACCAAAGAAACAAAGCTGTGAATTTTGTGCACGGCTGGGTATCGACAATCTTAGAATCTCCTTAGAATCAGATAATGTGAAGGGCATTCGAACAGGTCATGCAGCAGTCAAGGCAGCACGGGTTCAAGCACGCGCTGCTATTGTCGCCGCAATGATAGGCGGCGGTTGTGCAATCATTGCGGCTCTAATTCTGAAGCTTTAGCAAAATATCACTAAATCCACTAGATACCCCAACTGGCCTAAAATTTAACTCCAAACACAACGGTATTCTACGGACGCCACGGACGGCATTTTTCAACTCCGATATAAGCTCGTGGAAGATATCATGTGCCGGGTGATTCATAATATTTAAAATGGACTGGCCTTTAGGCGTCCGAGCCGTCCGTAAGGTCACCTTGTCTTTCCATTGTTCTGCCTATGATTGAGTCCGTGGACTCCTATGGAGAGTGTGAATGAGTTCATACTGTTTCTTCGGACGGCTCGGACGCTTGTTTGGGCATACTACTTCTAGATTTTGTATGGATGTGCCCGGCGCTGGCGCTCATTCTCTGTCATAGAGTTGCTAAGTGCCGTCCGTCCCGTCCGAGCGGAGCGTATTTACCCATTAGGGCGGGTGGCCAGAGTTGGATGCAAGTGGAGCCGGATTAATTTTTATGAGCACTTTGGGTGTTTCGACTGCGAATGGTTTCATCTTCACTTGGGGCAGGGGAGCTCGTTTTCGATAACCCTTACCCTTGGTTAGCATGTAGCCATGACCGTAGGGATTGGGAGCTTTTATCGCGTCGTCGACTTTGTGGATTAGCTCCTGTTCACTCCACGGTGGCTCACACTTCCGGTTGTAGGTTCGCATTAAGTCCAAGGCCTCGTTTCGGTTCAGTCCAAACCCCTGGACCAGTTTACATGCGGTGAAGAATGTCCGATTGTGTCCCGCCTGCCCGGAAATGGCAGGCGGGACATTTTTCAGATATTCCAAGGCGCGGCGTTTAGCCTCTTTCATTTTGGATGATCTTTATATTTCGGTAACCACGGCGGTGTCCCCACGGTCCCATCGGAATGTCATGGGACTGTTTTATTCCAAACCGCTCGTATATCATGCGCTGAATAGCACCGAATATTTCGCGTTCAGGTAACATTTCCCAGCCCATATCGCGGCAGAAGTTGGAATATTCATCGTTCAGGTCTTGGGATGTCACGGCGGAGCCTTGTTCGCCCGTAAGCTTGTTGTAGATGAACGCACGGACTGAGTCGGATTCATCCAGTAAATCATCCACCCTCTGCTGCTGGTCCTCGCTGAGTGCGAATTTACCAATTTGATCGAGTTCGTTTTTATGCTTCAGCGCACCTTCTAGCATCCAATTGAAAATGCCCGATCCTTCTTCCGCGAAGAGCACTTCGTCAAAATTGGGAATCCGGATACGCCCTTCTTCCGGACGGCCCCATTCTATCAGCAGGATACGGCGTCGCCATGCATCGCTGTCTCCGTCTACCTTTATGAAAAGGCGTGAGTTCGCGGTGACCACACAATGAAAGTCTCCAATAATCTGGAGTGCTTCGTTGGAACCTTTCTTTTCCGCGCTGATACGGTCTCCGCCGACCAGTTTCTTTAGGTTGTAGGCGTTCTTGTTTCTCAGGAAGTCGCTTGGCACGTCTTTCCCGGTCAGTAACTTCTTACCGATAAGGAATTGTGTTTCGAAGCGGCTGCCTAGATGGCCTGTTCTCAACTCGTGTACATTCTTCGGTCCAATCAGGTGCTCGACGAGATTGACGAAGGTCGACTTGCCTCCGGCTGCGGCACCGGTGATCAGCATGAATGCCTGTGCGTGATTGGAACTGAGGAGGGCGCTTCCCATCCAGCGCTGTAGGAGGTCGATATCACTTTCATTGAGGCATGGTTCCAACAGTTCGTTGATGAACCGAGGACATTCCGCATCTGGATTGAAGTCGACCGGGATCTGATTCCGGCTGTAGAATTCCGGTGAGAAGCTGACTAGGGAGAGCTGTTCTGCATCTAAGTCGATTACGCCATTTTTAAGGTGAATGATGTTTCGGCGCTCGTGAAACGCATCTGGTCGTTCGATTTTAGGTTTGATGAGTTTAACCATAGAATCGATCAAAGCTGCGGTGATTTTTGTCACTGCGTCTTCCATCTCTTGCTCCATCATCAATCGACGGATCATCCGCTCGACCATTCCATTGACGCGTATCGGTGTGATGCGCTGCCAAGCCCCGGTTCGCTCTTCATAGATGTAGAACTCAGCCTCGGAGGGTTCGAACAGAATCAGGTTCTCGCGGATGAATATCTCCGCAAGCGCTCCTTGATTTAGACTTACAGCACCTTTTTCGCTGATTTCGAATGGTTCTCCGTGCTCTTCGATGATTTCATCCAATATTGAAGGCGGATTCGCTCCTGTCTCGCTCGCCCAAGGGAGGACTAAATGGCTCGGCCAGACGATTGACGAGAATTCGATTTCCAAAGGAGGAGCTGCATTGATGAGTTTGTAGTTGCCCCCTTGAGGATGCTCTCCTGCGAATACGGTTTGTGCCCCGTCTGATCTGAACTCGCCCCAAGGTTCATCATCCCGGGTATGTAGTTTAGTTAATTTGGGATAGTTGCCCTTGAAGCGGAACCAAATATTTAGGCCTCGTTTCCCGCGTGTAATAGTTGTATTGGATACAAGGTCATCATTGAGTTCGCAGAACGCATCAAGTTCGTCATCACAATCGATATCGATAGAGCACAGTCCATTGGAAGGGCTCCCTTGCAGGATTCCAACATTCGAATTGTGTGACACAATTGACTGCAAATATTCGGCAGTCATTTCCGAGGTTGTCATTTTCTGCCACCCTCTGGTACGCGGACTCTTTTGTCCGCGTGGGATTTCAAGCAAAACGGTCTCCGGCCCGAAGAGTTCGATGGCGTCGGTGAGTTTTGCGGAATTTGGTATTTCACTCATTATATGTTTACTGAGTTTTGCTACGGACCGTCCACCTCTGCGCAAGGGCGTGACGGCATTCGTCGACATCGAAAAATACGAGACGACCAATTTTTATAAACGGCAGTACGCGTTGCGCCTGCATTTGACGAACCCATCGAACTGTCGGACGGGAACGTTCATCGAAGAGCTCCACCAAGAGCCCCTTAGCATCCACCAGCTTACTTGCTGGCGGTATGATTTCATTCATTTCGAATATTACTTTATCAGTTCATTTTTTTTGGCGGTGTTTTTATTCACCGTAAAGTGTATCAGACTTATTGCTGACACATATTGAGAACTGGTTCCAAGTTGCCGAATATCGGTCTTGCGCCATGCTTATGTCCATTCGGACTCCGCATTGTTCGAATGCAGATGAATGCGGAAATTGCAGCTTTGCAATAGGGAAATAAACAAAATCGAAAATAAACTGGTTTAGTGGTGTTTTATGTGTATCTTTAATGCATGGACGATAAAAAAGAACGCAGGGAAGCCTTGGGGAAGGAGATACGCCGCCTGCTTAAGCTGAGGAACACAAAGGGGAAGGAACTGGCAGAGCGTCTTGGAGTTACACCGATGTGGGTAAGTAAGATCCTCACGGGGAAAGCTTGGCCGAGACGGGATACGATGTCTGGGATCTGTGTAGCTTTGTGCCATACGGACGAAGAGCAAAACACTCTGGAAAGACTGTATTCGCAAAGGGAGGTGTCAAAGAATCGACCCCCGCTGGAAGCTCTGGCGGAGAATTACCCGGTCCGGAAGTCCCGGGCTATGGACTTCCTGAAGCAGCGTACTGCCGAGTTGAAGCTAAAGCGTGCGGTCGCCACATATTTGCAGGAGCGGGAGATTGATTACCAAGCAGACTTCTGCAGAGGGGGCCTGTCTAGTGACTTCCTTCTAAATCTGGGTGGTAAGTCCATTGCGCTGGAGTGTCGACCCGCGACACTGGAGCAACTGGACACGAAGACCGAGATGCTACTGGCCCAAGAGTTGGTGAACCAAGGTGTCGCGGAGGAGACGCTGATCATCCTCCCTGAGGGAGGGGAGCTTCATCAGCTTAACTTGGACGGAATTGAATTCATGGCCTTGCAGTATCTGGGGGACAGATTATCTAAGTTCGGAGTGTGATTCGGAGTGTGATTCGGAGTGTGATTCGGAGTGTGATTGGGAGTGGGTAGAACTCCTCTTAAATTTGCAGAATATTTGCAGATTTTAAGTTTTTTACCTGCATCTTCTTTCACGCTGATGCATTTCGAAAATTTATAAATTGCTGTATAAGTGCGAGAAGCAGAATCTAGATGAAGTGGGATGAAAGGTTCGATCTGCTTCGACTCCCGCCACCTCCACCATTTGGCCTGCCTCGATAGGGTGCGATAGAGGAGACTAGTATCCTCTAAATCAACAACTTCCGAAACGCCATTGGGAGTTTCTTTTTTGCCCGAGTTCGACAGGTTTTGACCCGTTTTCCCTGAAATCTGTGTCCATTCCTGTGTCCATTTTTGATTTCCGGTTATTCCGCGCACAGCTTCTTGGAGTGGAAGAAGTCAGGCGGTGTCCGTGTAAATGACATTTGTCAGTCTTCGGTCACTGTGACGCATCAAGGGCATGGCTGTGCGTTCGTTGATGCCGTTTCGCTGTAGGGACGTGCTCCAAAGTCTTCCGGAAGCTGTGGAAGACCGCTATATGGCCTCTGGCGTCCTTTTCGGGGACGTCTGCGGCTTCTACAATCTAGCCTCAATTACAGACTGGTATTATGTACGATCGGTGTGAGTTATGACTTTAGGATCAAAAGTGCGTTGTAATCAGACTCTGGAGTATCTTGGTCCTCCAAGAGGATTTGTATGCTCTCGGGGGCTTCGAATTGCACGTTTAGAGTGCCATCAGGCTTTTTATATAAACGGATATACAGCAAGCCATGTGGTGTGCAGAGGCTTGCGTCGACAAAGTCCAAATCCATCAGTTGTGGCTTCAGCCGGATTTTTTTCCAGCCGGGTTCGAGTATCTCGATCCCAAAAAACAACCAAGGCAGTAGATAGACTGGAGCTGCCGACCAGCCATGGCAGTGGCTGCGTGTGGGGAAGGGCGATCCGGCAGGCAGGATCATTTCCCAGCAGGTGGGTGAGCCTGCGTCCAGCATTTGGCCCCACACGGACCTGATTTCATTTAAGACAAAGTCACGATGTCCTTCTTTGAGTAAAGCATCTAATAGGAAGAACATGGCAAAAGGGCTGCCGACAGTAGTCATGTCTGCTGCCGGACTCAGGCAGTTCTTGATTGCGGCCTCCTTGTAAGCTGTATCGGAGAATACATCGAAGAGCAGCGACAGAAAAGAGGTGTGTTGGGAGGTCTTTGAGCTGATTTTACCGGAATCTTCAATTGAATCAGGAAAGGAATTTTTTTCCGGTAACCATAGGCGGTTGATCGCCTTGGTTAGTTTTCCACATTCTTTTTCAAGTTGATTGAGTTCGGATGGGGCGTTCAGTAATTGGGCCATCCGAATGCCTGCTCTGAGTGCGCCAACCAGCAGGATGCTGTTGTGTAAGACGGTGCGAGATGCCTGGTCAATCGGGGCCCATTCGAAGAAATTCCAGGTCGGGGCGCTGAACAAGTCTTGATCTGTACAAAACTTCAGCGAGTTCTTCAGCGTTTTCATCACTGAAGGAAACATTTCTTCTATGTAAGCTTCATGCCCGTTCTGTTCGTAGACTTCCCAGATTGAAATTACCCAGAGAAAGCAAAAGGAGGGCATTATTTCATTCCAGCCACTGGGGCATTGGCAGGCTGGAAGGGGCATTGTCTTGAGTGAGTTGGATACCAGTCGGGCGCATCGCTCGTTTAAGTCATAGGCACCAAAAGTGACGGATGCGAAGAGCGATTCGTTTCTGGCATCGCCGACCCAGAAAGCCTGCTCGTAACTCGGGCAATCCGTAAATGTGTCTTCCATGCATAAGTGCAGGGTTTTTTGACTCATTTGGAAGATCTGATCGAGCCGCTCGTCCGAGCAGTGAAAGCTGGCTTGTTGTTTTACGGGGTAGAGTGATTCGATCACGCGCGGGTTCTTAATGCTTACCGAACGGGCGGGACCACGCATTGTCAGCATGGCATAGCGAAATCCCCTCCGCTGTGATGAAAAGAACGTCTGCGGTCCGGGGCCCGCTTTAATCCGGAAGGAGTTACGGTATGAATTACCTTCGTTTTGTGTGTACTGGATTCTAAATCCGCTGTCCGTGTCGGAAAAATATTCGAAAAAATAGCCGTCGATCACGCAGGGATCTTTGCTCTCCAGTTCCATGCAGAAGAAGCCGTTGGTAATGCTTCCGAGATCAAGGATGATGCGCTCGGATTTGCCGAGTTCGATGGATTTATTGAAGTTTATGTCGGGTGGTGCTTTCGAGGCAATTTCCCGATCTATCCGCACGGAATAATAGGCATCTTCCTTTGCTAGGAATTCCTCCGGGATCACCCGGACCGTATCTGTGGTAGCCTTTAAATCTGATAGACTGGCGCAGGCTGCAAGTTCCCGAACTTTCTCGCCTAGTTCCGGCTGTATTTGTGTGAAGGTATTGACGTCGTTTGCGATGCTTCCGTTGTCCTGCAGTATGCAGGACGAGTTTCGAGGCGCACGCCAGAGTGGGCCGGTTGATACCCATGGATTGCCTTCTTGATCTCCTGCCGAACGCCATGAGCTGTGTTGGCCTCCCCTGTAGCCGATGCTTAGTTCGGGCACATGATCGTAGCGCCCGCACACTTCAATCGATAGCCAATGGAGTCCCGGGCTCAGTTGAAGCGTATATCGGTGTAGGTCTTGTCGTAAGCTGCTCTGCAAGGGGTGACCGTCGAGAAGCACTTGTTTGAATTCGCCGAGGACTTCCAGTATCAGCTCATCGTCTTTTTTCGTTACTAGCTCGGCGCCGATGACGCCTGCCAGACCCAGAATGTTGACACTGCCTGGAAAGCTTCCGAGGAGCTCACGGAGATGAATGGTCCAGCTCTTTGTAACCGTCGTGACTGCTGCCGCACGTACTGCGTTTTTGAACTGTCTTTCCCGTTTGTTGAGTAGGGCGACATCCCGGGGTTCCGGCGCTTGCTTTCGCGCGGATAGGATCACGGGAAGGTATTCGATTGTCGGAGCGGGCCAACGAATCTGTTCTTCGAACCCTAGCTGCGGGCAAATTCGAGGTGTATTTTCTACCCAAGAGTGGTCTTTGCCTGCGATCCAATTCAGATCAGATGTCAATACGGGTGTGGAGTTTGGCGCGGTCAGGGCGAGCCAGAGTCCGGGTGCACCCCGGATATACTGAAAGGTATCCACCCCCAGGGTGCTTACCTCGACCCGGATCACATTTTCACCCACGCGAGTTAAAGCGCTTACCGGCACTTCATCATAAGTGAGTACGTCCGAATAGCTGCGGGCCGGACCATCGGCGACCCATGTATCGTTAATCCAGAGTCGATAACGCGCATCCGCGGAGATTTGAACCACCCAATCGAAATTTTCTTTCAAGTAGAACGTCCGCTTAAAACAGAATTTTGCATTTCTCCCACTCTTCGATTCTCCGGTTGCCCATATCCATTGCGGGCTGGCTGCCGTCTGGGAGGCTCTTTCGTTTCTCTTCATTGCGGCCATACTCAGGATGAAAAAAAGATCTTGCAACCATTAAAAACATACCTGTATATACTGGAGTATACATGAATCAGGTTCTTCAAGGTTTTGAGCATGATCTCAGCTCGCCGCATCCGCTTCATCGTCAGGTGGAGCAGTGGTTACGAATGCAGATCGCTTCCGGTGCGCTATCTCCGGGCGATACCCTGCCTCCTCGTAAGGAGTTTTGTGAATTGCTCGGCGGGATTAACCATCTGACGATCCGTCAGGCGGTGAATGCCTTGATGCGGGATGGGTTGCTGTATTCGATCCCCGGGCGTGGCACCTATGTGGCCGAGCAGAAGTGCCAGCGGCAGTCGATTGGAGTTGTATTGCCGAGCATTGACGACGAATTCACCCACGCGCTGGTTGCCGGGATTCAGGATTATTTTGGTGAAGCCGGTGATCGTGGCGAATCCAGTGTCCGCGTTGTGTTATTTGACTCCCGGCGAGATCCCCAGGAGGAAATTGATAGTATTGCTCATCTTAAGGATCTGTCCTTGGATGGTGCTATTATTTTTCCGGTTGCTTACGGCGACATGGTGGAGAAGCTCGTTCAGTTGAAGGCAGATCGCTTCCCGCTTGTGCTGATTGGATGGGTGCCGGGTATTAAGTTTAACTCTGTTTCCTCGGATGATTATGCGGGAGGCTACCAATCGACGGTTCATCTCTTGGAAAAGGGTTGCCGTCGTCTTGCTTGGATCGGCAACAGGAAAAGTGTTTACAGTGTCGAAGCTCGCTTTGAGGGGTATCGGGATGCGTTGAGTGATTCTGGGGTCCTCTATGATCGTGAAATAGTCGGTGATATTAAGCAGGATTTGCCGACGGGGTCGTTTGAGGATGCTCTCGTACTTGAGCTGGAGCGTATTCTAAATGTAGATACTCGACCGGATGCCCTGGTTTGTGCTAACGATTTTATCGCGATTATGTGCATTCGGGAATTGACTAAGCGCAATATTCGTGTGCCGGAAGAGATTTCCGTGGTTGGATTCGATAATATTAAGGAAGCTGCGACTTCGAATCCTGCTTTAACCACCGTATGTAATCCTATGCGGGATTTGGGGCGCTCAGCCGCAAGCCTGCTGTTAAAATGTTTGGAGGATCCTCATCGGGATCCCGAAGAGGTCGTGCTTCCCGTTGAGTTGATCGTACGGGAGTCTACCTGAACTTAACCCCCAAAAAAACATAGTAAAACCATGAAACTCAAATACGGATATCTCTGTTCTACCCTGTTGCTTATTGCACCGGTTTTGTCGGCTCAAACATTTAGCGGTTATACCCGTTCGGGTGATGACCTAGCTACGATTACACTCAACGGAACGGTCTATGATGCTGCCAGTCTGATCAATTCGACGCTGACAGCCGTTACCGATAACAATGGTGGCTTGCTCTATAATGACACCTCTGCGCCGGCAACGCCTTCCAGTGTGATGTCCGACCTGTCGGTAACATCCGGTCTTTTGAATATTAATAGTGCTACCTTCACTTTTGACGAGCCCATTGTTAATGGTGCGGGACTTGATCTGTTCATTCTTGATTGGGGTGCCTTTGGTGGGGACACTTTCGAGATCACGATTAACGGAGCAACACTTTCTAATAGTGAATTTGGAAGTTACGGCTCTTTATATGTTCCTAATTCGGATATTTTGGATACGACCATTTTTACCTCGGCTGGCTTTAGTAGCGTCGCAGACATGAATGCTGCTTTATATACCGCCGGTAACATTAGTTCGACGTATTCCGGAGGTTGGGCTCTAGACCTGTCTGGATTTGGTGTTGCGGATGGTGCTTCCATCACGTCGCTCACGATAACGGATATAGGTGGGGCCACGATCGATCCCATGATGGTGATGGGAATTCCTGAACCCGGGAGCTATGCCCTGCTGCTGGGTTTCGCGCTTGGAGCTGTTTGCCTCGGTCGTAGGTTTTTAGTGTAATTCGCTTGTCAGTCGTATCCGGTCGAAATCCCTTTAAAGGAGAATCAGCTTCTTTTGTTGGGATCGGATTGTTGGCTCCTCCTCTTTCGGAGGAGAGGTGGTCGCTTGGATTCACAGTAGTTAATGCAAATGAAATACCATATAACTTTATTTTGGGTCATGTTGGGTCTTCTCGTCTCCCGGGAAGTCCGTGCAAGCATTCTCATTAAAAATTCGGATATTTTCGGAGGTGAGTTTAGCTATGTCATCTCCTATGAGGATTTGTCATCTCCTGCCTCGTCTGTAATCGGCTCGTTCGATGTCTTTGACAATTTTATCGTGGTCAATGAACAGGCGGGAACCCGCTTTTTCACCGCCGATCCGGATGCTCGTACAGCAGTTTGCCTTTTGTCTTTTGATCTCTCGAAACTGGCTCGCCGTCCTAACCGGTTCGTCGTGGATGATAATTTGTTTTTGTTTGATCCATCTCCTAGGAGGACGAGCATGACAACCAGCTATAGCTTTGATCGGCGTACTTGGTTCCCGTTGAAAAAAGCTACCTATCAGGAAGCTGTTCCGCCGGTTAATGTTGCCATATTGAAGGGACAAAGCGAGTCCGTTGAAATCCCGTCGGATATCTTGAATATCTACTATAAAGTGGAAATTCTGGAGAATGCCATGCACACCTACAAGGCCCAATGGTGCAGGAGCCGAGAGCATGAAGTTCCTTTTAGAATGACTTTTTCATGGAAGTGAAGTTCCTGTCGATTTCTTCCCCTATGTCCTGATTGCACTGCATGTGCCTTTCCGTTTTTCGTCTCACAGTCAAATCTAGTACGGATGCTTCCCGTACATGCTGATCGCTATAATTCTGAAATTAACCCCGCGAAATCTCCTACGACCCGGGAAGTAATATATCCGGCAAAAGGTGGTTTAGGCTAATCTATTATGAAAAATCTGTGTCTTTATATTATCCTAACGGTAGTCGGGTCCCCGATGTCTTCGTATATGTGCAACGGGGCGGAACCCGCCCGGGCGGCGAACGGCCCTGAGCATGAAATCGGGATTAAGAATTCGGGGTTTGAAAAATCCGGTGATTCTCGTGCATGGAGGTTTTACACACAAGGGAATGCCGATGCCGCCGGATACTACGACGAGACGCAACAGCATGGCGGGATGTCATCGATGCGCCTTTCCAGCCGTAGCAATTTCGAGCCCAACGTCTATGGGGCGCTTGTTCAAAAACTGGACGGTCTAAAACCTGAATGCAAATATGAGCTGACAGTCTGGATCAAGGGAGAAAGTGTCAGTCATTGTACCATCGCTGTCGGCCCCGGTTGGAAACTTCGGAAGTCGCTTCCGAAAGGGACGTATGATTGGAGGTCGGTCACTTTTCAGTTTGAGACTCCGAAAGACCTGGCGGGTAGTTTTCCTTTGGTGTTCATCGTGGAAGGACCTACCGATGGAATTTGGATCGATGATATTTCCTTGATGGAAGATTCTCAAAACTAAGTGTCATGAAAAATTTTTGTCTCTTCTTTATTCTAACTGTATTAGGGGCTCCTGCATTTTTGTATACGTGCGAAGGGGAAGAACCCGCTCAGGCGACGACCGGTTCGGAGAGTGAAATAGGGATTAAGAATCCGGGGTTTGAAAAATCCGGGGATCCTCGCGCATGGAGGTTTTACACACAAGGGAATGCAGATGCCACCGGATACTACGACGAGACGCAACAGCATGGCGGAATGTCATCGATGCGCCTTTCCAGTCGTACCAATTTTGAGCCCAACGTCTATGGGGCGCTTGTTCAAAAACTGGACGGTCTAAAACCTGAATGTAAATATGAACTGACAGTCTGGATCAAGGGAGACAGTGTCAGCAATTGCACCATCGCTGTCGGCCCGGGCTGGAAACTCCGGAAATCGCTTCCGGAAGGAACGTACGATTGGAGGTCGGTCACTTTTCTTTTTGAGACTCCGAAAGACATGGCGGGTAGTTTTCCTTTGGTGTTCATCGTAGAAGGACCTACCGATGGGATTTGGATCGATGATATTTCCTTGATGGAAGATTCTCAAAACCAAAGTATTTCCAGGTTTTATGAGGCCACAATATGCAACGGAATTCCTCAAGACCTGCACTATTACCCTTCACCGTATCGAACGGGCTCTCCCGGGGTTGTTCCCGTGTTGAGTTTTCGCTCCGAGGATAATTCTTTCGGAGCAGATTCCCGGATTACCTGGGATGAAAAATACATACATTTCAACGTCGATGTAATCGACCCCTCAGCCGGGAATGTCTTGCTTGGGGATGAGATGTGGAGGGGCGATAGTATACAACTTCACGTTCAGGTGGATGATGCTGTTCCGGTAGAATTGAATTTTGCCCTGCAAGCAAACGGCGAAGTTAGTGCTTTTACCTGGGACGCGAGTATTGACCTGGAGCAAATTAAAAAAATCGGCAGGCGATCCTCTTCGGGATACTCTCTGGGCATTTCGTTGCCGTGGAGAGAATTCGCAGTGCCGGCGGGCAAGCTTCCTAGTCGAGTCGCTGCCAACATCGTTGTGAATGACTCCGGTTTAGATAACAAAAGAAATTTTGTCGAATGGACCCCGGCTACAGCCGTGAGAAAAGACCCGGAAGCACTTGCGAATGTCGTGCTGTCGCGGGATTCGGATACAAACGCTTGCGACATAAAGCTTTCTCGTTCTTTTAATGATTTGGACGATCCCATTGAGGGGTGGGCCGTTACCTATGCGTATCAGGATCAGCCGGACACGCCGCTACACCTCCAGCTGTCTCGTGCTGATGGCGAAAAAATTCAAGTCTTTGAGTTGCCTACAGGTTTTAATCAAAATCTATCGGGCCAAACCAAACGCATGGCGTTTTCACTGGTTCCGGACAGTCCACTTCCGGAAGGGGATTACCAGTTCAGCTTGGTCATGGAGGGAGATGAAGAGCATCCGTTGGCCTTTGCCTCCTTTCATCGAATCGATGCCGAAAATCGCATACGTGAAGGGATCCGAAGCATACAAGCTCAATCTGAGAAGATCCGTGAATCGGTAGATTCATTGCCTGTCAGCGATGACTCATACGTCATACAAGGGCTGACTATTGTCGAAATCTTTCTTAAACGCTTCGAAGGTTCCGATGCGATCTCTTCCGATTGGAAAATGCTTCAAGTTGAGGAACTCCAAAAGATTCTGGCCTATTTGGAAGCGCGGATCTCGAAACTTAGCGAACCGGAGTTAATTGTGCGGAAGCAAAGCAATGAAGCTGGTGCTCCTGCATTCATCTATGGTTTTGGTCATTGGGATCAACCCTTCAAGGATATGCCTGAACTGTCCAAAATTGGTGTTGATCTGGTGCAGCGGGAATTCGGATCTATTGTCAAAAAGGAGCGTGCGTCTAAAACGATCACTGCCGCATTTGCCCGTGCGGAATCATGCAAGACCATGGTCGATTTTCATCTGTCTCCCCATTACATTCCATCGGATCTGATAAAAAAAGATGTTACGATGGCATTGGATGGGGCTGTTTCGGCAGGTTTTATTAAATATAACATTGATCATCCAGAATCTCGGAAGCTCATACAGGACTGGGTGGATTGTGTGCTTCCTCTGGTCAAGGATTCCCCGTCCCTGTTTAGTGTCGGTTTGTCGAATGAGCCTCTATACTCACACAGTGGCCGTGATGTTTATAGCCGTTCAATATGGACGAAGTATTTGGAAGGCACTCATGGTTCGATTGATGTATTGAATGTCTTGTATGGAACGAATTACAAAAGCTTTGATGAAGTTTCCCCTCCTGATGTGGGGTTCCCTGGCACGAGAGCGGGCATGTGCGCTTATTATGATTGGGTGATATTTAATCAGAAGAATTTTGCAGAGTGGCATCAATGGTTGAATGATATTGTTAAGCAGCAAGCTCCTGGTATTCCGACGCATGCGAAGGTCATGCCTCTGATTTTTAGGCGAAGCCACCTGCATGAAGGAATGGATCCCGAGTTGATATGTGATATTACCGATCTTGCCGGAAACGACTGTTGGGCATACTATCAATCATCCAATCGCTTTGCCTACCGATGGGAGCTCGAGGAAATGTGGTATGATCTGCTTCATTCCTTTCGGGGTCAGCCAGTCTATAACTCGGAGAATCATTTGATCAAGGACGGTGCGCCTGCGACGTCAATTCCTCCCGAACACACCTATTCCGTTCTTTGGCAGGGCGCGTTGCACAACATGGAGGCGAGTGCTATCTGGGTTTGGAATCCCCCAGTCAATTCCGCGCTGGAAGGCAGTATTTACATGCGTCCCGGGAACGTGAGGGGGGCTGGAAAGGCGATATTGGATATCAATCGGCTCAAGCCTGAAATCCAGGCGATCAATCGGGCTAAAGCACCCGTGGCGATACTTTATTCTGTAACGTCGATTTTCTGGCAGAAAAACTATGAGGCTGCACTCATGGACCTTTACAGGACTCTATCTCTTGGGGGCAATCCAGTTACGTTTATCAGCGAAAAGCAATTGTCCGAAGGGAAGAGGTCGACAGCCAATGATTCGATTGGAATTATCGCGCTTCCGCAGACAACACATGTGAAGAGGGAAACCATTCTGGCTCTGGAGGAATTTGTCGAGAGTGGCGGGAGTGTTGTGGCTTTGGGGCAGGATAATTTAAGCTTCGATCAATACGGCAGGCCTCATCGGCCGGAAGATTTGAAAGCGATAGAGCTTGTTGAAATACAATGGTCGGGGGCGCGGGATCAAGATGGCGCTTTGACTGATGCATTATCGTCCGTCTTGGGGAAAATGGGCATTCGAACTTTCCCTCTCCGTGATGCAAATACGGGCGATCGTGTCAGTGGAGTTGAGTATCGATCCGTTGAATACGATGGCGGCCTGTTGATGTCCATGATCAACCATACGAAGTCTGTAGTGACGGTTTCTGTTCCCTCAGAGGGGTCTGTATATGATCTCCTGAATCAGGAAGTCGTGGAGCCTACGTCATTTGTTTTAGAACCGATGCAGCCTAGGTTGGTCAGCCTGGAGTTTATCCCTTCAGGCATTGATGGCCTCTTAGAGGAAATGGAGTGATATGGATAAGCACATAAACAAACCGACAATCCATGCTCGCCGCTTTCGTGTCGTTGCGGCGAAGGCCTTTACTCTTATCGAGTTACTGGCAGTGATTGCAGTGATTGCGATACTTTGCTCCATCCTCATACCATTATTGTCCTCTGTCAGCGGGCGCGCAAACGAGGCAAAGTCTGTTTCCAACATGAGACAGATCGGTGTGGCTTTTGGTTTGTACCTGACTGAAAATTCTAACATGCCCCCCCTACCATTTAATGAGATGGGCGGAACGATGGAGAATCGTACCCTCCATGAATGGCGCACTCCAGCCGTTGGACTGGGTTTTTTACAATACGAGGGCTTTCTCGAAATGCCCAAGGGGTCTGATGTGGGCGGGACGAATCGGTCTCAGGTGTTTTTTAATCCTTTGAATGAAAATGGCCCCAAATACGGAAATTGGTCCGATTACACCTACCTGCTGAGCGGGCGATATAAGATAAGTAATTTTTGGGACTCACGGATAGCCATCTCCGCGGATGTAGTTGGCGGGGTCGGGTTTACTCCGGGGAAGCCGATTATTGGAGATTCTGCTACTGTCCTGTATTGGGATGGGTCTGTCGGAATGGTGCCTTATTCAGTTTATAGTGAGCATAAAAACGAGGCAACCGGATTTGATCGGTAACCTTCGCGATCCACGTCCATTTATATGTAAATTCAGTATTCTTGCATGACAAATCCGAGAGAGATACAATATCCCAATAAGCATATTGCTCCTGAACGTGTGTTTAATGCAGACCTGCTTAAGGTCGTGACATCCAATATCACGAGTTGGCGTCAGTCGCCGGGGGCGTTTGGCCGCTTGCATCTTCATGCGTGCTGGACGCAGGCTTCCGTCTTAATGCGACGCTATCAGGGGCAGACGATATCCAGGAATCGTTGCTTCCTCGGCGGAGTGATTGAATTATGGCGTTACTCGGGGGATGTGCGTTGGCGATTACTTGCTGGTGATATAGTGTCGAATATCTTGTATCTTCAGGTGCCTTCGGGGGGCTTCTTTCATGCGTCCAGTGAGCATGAGCCGATGTATACGCAGGAGAACAGCTGTCCGATACACCAGTCCATGCCTGTTTTGACTCTGTTGGAGTATGCTTCTTGGGGCGGAGCAGATCCTATGCGTGTCGCTCAAATCAAGCCGGCGATCGATCGTTGGTGGCTATGGTTTGGAAAGTTTTGGTGGAAGCGTGGTAACGGGTGGAAGGAACCTTTGGTCAAGCCCGGTTACTGTGGAGTGACGAACCAGGATCTGGTAACTGTTGCCGCACTTGCAAAATATGCTGCTGTCTATGGGGATGCGTCCTTGTTCGAGAATTATGGTCTTCCGGTTCTGGATGCGTATTTGCAGGAGGATTACTACTATCGCGCATTGGGGTTGTTCGAGCGGGGAGATAACGAGAATTTCACAGAGCGTACGTCTTACTATGAGATCATTCTCGATATGCTGGACGTTATATATCGGGACACTCGCGATGAGCGTCTGGTTGAGGTTGCTGATAATATTGTCAGGCATTTATTCGACGCCTTGGACTATGGTTCCGACGGAATGCTGCATTTGGCCTGGGGTGCAAGTTTGGATTCCAAAGATAAAAGCAAGGTCGTCGCATGGCAGCGCTTTCCACATGCGTTGAGTTCGTATCCCGAACTGTTGAGGCACATGCAGCGGTATTTGGGCAAGCATCCGGATGCGGAACTAAATGAAAAGTGTGGTGCTTTGGAACAGACATTAGCGGCGTACACGTTTGCCAACGGTGCGATTCCCATCTCGATGGGCAGTGATCCGCTCTTTACCGTGGTGGGGCATTCCAATGCCTTGTGGCGTTTTCTGATCGACCGGTTGGCAGGTCAGGCCAGCTTAAATGCCGATGTATTGACCGCACCGGTCATGCCGACCATTCGGCGGGTTTGCGGAGAGGTGGAATGGCGGGAGAATGTACGGATGTGGTCGATTCATCGCGGTGGGCGAAGAGAATTTGCAGGTTTGAAGTGTAATCCGTCTGCAATAGCCATCGGGGCTGAGGAAGTCTTACCGAACGTAGATTTGTCTCCGCTTAATGAGGTTGAGTTTGAGGAAAGGGTTTCCCCATTGATGGAGGGCAAAATATGAAGCGCAGGCTGGAATCAAGTGTGCCCGGCGATGGCTCCTTGGACCTATAGATTAAAATGCTTGTGAAAGCAGACATGTGAAATCGATGACTGATGTTCTAGATAGACTTAACCTCCTGCAGGGCACGGATTCGATTCGAGAGTTCTCGACGGGAAACTCCTTGCCGATCGTGGCGCGTCCGTGGGGGACGCACCATTGGACTTTGCAGACGGGTCGGACTCCTTGGGTTTTCAACCGTCGTCTGAAGCGTCTGGAAGGGGTCCGGTTGACGCACCAGCCGAGTCCGTGGATGCGTGATTATTGCAGCCTGACACTTTTGCCGTTTACCGGTCCGGTGCAGGGTTGTGTGGAGCATCAGGCGTCGGCCTACCGCGTGGAGGCTGCAGTGCTTCGTCCGAATTATCTTAGTGTGGAACTATTGCGTTATGGTGTGACGATGGAAATGACGCCTACCGAACGTGGAGCCGCGTTCCTCTTCCATTTCCCGTCCGGAATCGTGCCACGGTTGGCTTTCTACTTTGACGGAGCGCATGCTCTTCGTCAGGAAGGTGCACATCATGTGACCGGGGTGACGCAAGATCATGAAGGTGGTGTGCCCGATGGATACGGACTGTATTTCCTCGGTGAGTTTAACATTGACGTCTCCAAACTGGTTAAAACGGAATGGGGGGGGTATCTGGAGTTTCCCGAAGGGACAGAAGAGGTCGAATTGCGCTTGGCCGGGTCCTTTATCAGTCCGGAGATCGCACAGGTGACGCTGCACCGCGAATTACAGGGGAAGGCTTTCCAGGAAATCGAAGATGAGGGCGGTGATATCTGGAAGGGATTGCTGGGGCGGCTGGAGATCGACGCCGTTTCGGCTGAGCAGGAAAGGACGTTTTATACCTGCCTCTATCGCTGCCTGCTTTTTCCGAGATTCCTTGATGAGGTTGGGAAAGACGGGGAAATCATACATTGCAGTCCTTACGACGGACAGCTGTATGCCGGGCGCATGTGTGCCGACAGTGGATTTTGGGATACCTACCGGACTTTATATCCCCTGTTGGCACTGGTGTATCCGGATGTTCTGCAGAAGATGATCGACGGTTGGATGTCTGCCTGCCGACAGTCCGGATGGTCTCCCAAGTGGTCGAGTCCCGGTTTGCGCGATTGCATGATTGGCACGCATTTCGATGTGTTTGTGGCGGATGTTGTGTCGAAGGGGCTAACCGACTGGGATGTGGAGAAAGCATTTGAATACCTCTGGCAGGATGCAAACTGTGAGAGTTCGGATGGTCGTTACGGCAGGCCGGGGCTAGAGGATTACATCCGGTTGGGGTATGTGCCTTGCGATAAATATCCCTATGCGGTGTCCAGCACTTTGGACTACGCTTACGACGATTTCTGTGTGGCCCAGGTCGCTGCTTACTTAGGAAGGGAGGCGGAGGCGACTGAGGCTCTGCAGCGCTCTCAAAACTACCGGAATGTGTTCGATTCCGGGGTGGGCTTTATGCGTGGGCGCCTATCCGCAGGGGAGTGGGCGCGGCCGTTTCGAGAATACGAGTGGGGCGGTGCTTACATTGAAGGCGGTCCCTGGCAGCATGTTTTTAACGTGCCGCACGATCCGGAAGGTCTCGCGGACTTATTCGGAGGGCGTGACCGCCTTTGCCGGAAGCTGGACGAGATGCTGGCGAAACCGTCGACATTTGAAGCCGGGCACTATGGCTATGAAATCCACGAGGGGACGGAAATGGCTCTGGCGGGCTTCGGCCAATATGCCCATTCCAACCAGCCGGTGCATGCCTTCTTGTTTTATTATGCACTTATGGGTTGCCCTGAGAAGACGGCACATTGGGTGAAGCGTATTTGTCAGGAACTTTACAGCCCGGACGATTTGCCGGGTGATGAGGACAACGGTGAAATGTCGGCTTGGTACATCTGGGCTTGTTTAGGACTTTATCCCCATTGTCCGGGCAAGGCTGAGTATGTTATCTATGAGCCGGTGGCCCGGTCGGTGAAGGTTCGTGGGGCAATGGGGAAAGAGGTGGCACGCTTTTCGAAAGAAGGCGCAGCGAAGAGGGGGAGTAGCAACGGTGGTGTGATTCATCATCGGGATGTCTTTGGGGCGGTTTTGACAGTATAATTTGTCCAAAAACTGTCCTATCACCGCGCATGTAAATTGAAAAGCCCCGAGAGGTCGGGGCTTTTTCGTGTCTCAACGGTAAAATCGTGACTTTTATATCGTTTCAGTATCGTTACATTTTATCCTTTAAAATATAGGTAATTTACTTATATACAGTAGAATACGTCTTTCAGGAATCGTTTCATGCCAGTGAGCAATTCCAGTCAAGACCTGCTCAGTTACCTGTGGATCAATGGGCCGACATGCCGTCATCTTCTGGCAGAGGGTGGCCGGCTCCCCTTCAATGTCTGAAAGTTTCAAGGCAATCGCCAAGACCTCCATCGAAGCAGTTCAACGTATCCATCAAATTGCTCTTGGTTAGCGAAGATATGAAAGTCGCAAAGTCCAAATCGAAGGCATCACCGAAGCCAACTAAGTTCTCAAAGAAGCAAATCCTCACACAAGAGGATGTCATTGCGGACATGAAGCAACGTCGAGAGGGCCGAAAGGCTGGAGGGAAGTCGGATTGATAAAATCCAGCGAGTCGAGAAAAGGGGAATATACTTAACGATCCGCCCGATATTGGAAGCCTCCCTTCCTTTGGTCAGAGGGATGACTATCGTCAATTATTGGCAAAATTAGAGCAATTCTCAGGCATTGGTCCGGTCTGCGTTGCATCCGGTCTTGTCGCTTCGGAACGAGTCCCGACACCTTCAACTCTCAATAGATTGGGACTCTTGTCGCAGAATATTGACAGTGATGGCTTGGCATCCGGAACGGTTCGATCGTTCTCCGTATGGGATGCTCAATAGCGATTCGCCGCGACCAGATCGATGACACGGTTCGTTCGTAGACCGCTTGCCCCGGTGCTGAGTGCGGGTTCGTCGGAGCGCAATGCCGCGACAATGTTTGCAATGAGATAGTGCTGCACATTTTCCGGCAACTCGTATGATTCTACCCGTTCTTCGCCGGATGCGTCGGTGATGTGTAGGTCCGCATGCCCGAACATTGAACAACGGAGTACCCCGCCGGAGAAGCGCAGTGTCACGGTATCCAAGTGCTCGGAGCTGATGAAATTCCAAGTGCACTGTATTGCCACACCCGCCGCTGAATGCGCTGTCATTCCAGCCAATTCTTCAACTGCAGTGTTGCCTGTCCGGTTAATGACATGCCCGGATACATCGAGTAAGGGGCCAAGCCAGTAGTCAAAGAGATCTAGCGCATGGCTCCCCAGGTCCCAGAATAAGCCGCCTCCCGCCAGTTCCGGATTATAACGCCACTGGTCCAATGCATTCACGGACAACATCGAGCCACAGGCGAAATCATAATTCAACTGACGCAGCTCTCCGAGCTGTTTCGAATCGATGATTGCTTTTACCCGCTGGAAGTGCGGATGCGAACGTCGGTAATAGGCGACAAAAAGCGGCAGCTTGGCTTGCTCGAAGGCCTCAACCATCCGGGCACACTCCCCGGCATTGCGGGCCATCGGTTTTTCCACATAACATGGCATCCCGGCGGCAGCCACTTTCAAGGCCAGCTCGTAGTGTGAGCCCGGAGGCGTTGCGATATAAATCGCATTTACGTCAGGGTCCGCGATCAACGCATCGGCATCCGCATACCATTTGGGCACCTTATGGCGACGGGCATAATCCTCAGCCGCAGCCGCATTACGCCGCATCACAGCCGCCAGTCGACTATGCGGCACCTTATTAAAGGCTGGCCCGCTTTTTCGCTCCGTCACATCCCCGCAGCCAATAATTCCCCAATTAATCGTATCCATTTTCATTCGAGTCGAGCACTCACAATAGAATGAGTCCAACTGCGAGTACGACTGTTACAGCTTAATCAAGGGTTGGCGGCAATTCCATTTGCTTCCAGTCGGGGCGCAGATGCTCTAGTTGCGGATTTCGTGATAGTGTGCCGAGCTGACACTGCTGTTGAACTGGCCTCCCAGGCAGGTCCGGCCGCCAGAGTGGGCATCGCCGAGGGCACCGAGGTTGGCAATGGCGTCGAAGAGGAAACTGCCTGCTGCCGATACTTTGGCGATTTCTGCGGGCAGGCTGAATCGTGCCGTGTAGTCGATCTGAGTCCGTTCCGATTGAACTGGGATCGTGTCGAGGACATGCCTTCCAACAGTCATTAGAACTGCGCCTTCGTTTTCGCCTGGAACCAGGAAGAACTGTGTAATCGGAGAGCTGGCGTCTTTGGCAAAGAAAAGTTCGATGCAGGAACCTTTATGCGGGGTATTCGGCAACGGTTTGACTTTAGAGTCGAGAACACGGAACTCGAGATCGAGCATATCACCATTCCGCCTAACTGAACCAGTGACTGCTTCAAATCCTGCGAGATCGATCTTGATGGGTGCTTTACCGCTGCTGTCCGCTTTTAGGAGCTTCCGTGGCATTAGGCTTGCGCCGACAGCGAGTGTATTGGGTTGATCGGTAATCAATTCGACTTCGACGGTCGTCTCGATCGGCGCGATAATGGTTACTTCTATGGTTTTCGAAACGGTTTCGCCTACGGCAACTTTGATGTTTTCGAGAGTGCTGGTTTCCAGTTTCAGATTCGGATCGGAACTAATCAGTTCAGCACTCATTGTGATGTCTTCATTGCTCGGATTCTCAAAGGTCACATTCAATGCGAAGGTGCTGCCTGCCTCGTCGAGGCGTGCGTTGACTGCTTGGGCTCTGGCAATGATTCGGTCGCCGATGCCCTTAAAACCTCGTCCGGTATTTTTGATGACGGGCTCGAATTCTCCCAGGTAACCATCGGCTTGGTGGGCCTCGATGAGCTCGTCGCACATCGCCCAAATCTTATCCAAGGGTAAGGTGGCGGAGGTGTGTGGGTCCATCATGACCGCATGGTAGATGTGCTCGCGTTTCTTCGTGAGCGCAGCGGACACGGTCAAGCGTTGCACATTCACATTGGTCATGCAGAGCGCAGCGAGTTGATCGGGTAAATTGCCGATACGGAGAGGATTCAGTCCGGTTCCGTCGACTTGGCAGGGCACTTCCACGCAACAGCCCAGCATGAGGTTGTCGATCAAGCCTGTGTTTGGCACGTTGCCGTAAACGGTGCGCAGGGTGTTGGTCTCGCGCGAATGAATAATGTAAGATCCATATTCCTGCGACTGAGGTGCGACATCAATTGAGTTTCCAGTCCCGAGCAGATCGGATTCCGTTTTCTCCCAGGTTGCCATAATGGCTTCACAACGGCGCATGTATTCGTCGATTGGAATGTCGAATTTATCGATCATCTCCTTGCCGTGGTGGATGAAGTAGGGGACGTATTCCGATTGGTGCTCGCTCGATTCAGTGGCAAAATATCCGGTCCGGCGCATCATTTCGTATCGGACCTTTTCGAAGTCGCGCTCCGGGTCTTCCAATACTTTGTAAAGGAGGGGGTAGGCATCCTGACCCTTGTATTGGAACTTGAGGAAGAAGGCCATGTGGTTGATCCCTGCGACCAGATAGCTCATGTCTTCATAGGGCAGGCCGATATTGCTCGAAAGCATGCGTGCCGTGCCGAACACTGAGTGGCATAGTCCGACGTGTGGAATGCCGACGCCTTCCGCGACTGCCCAGCAGTTCATTGCCATGGGGTTGCTGTAGTTCAGAAATAGGCAGTCGGGATGCGCATGATCTGCAATGTCCTGTGCGATTTGGTTGATGACCGGAATGGTTCGCAGCCCGCGGAAAACACCACCCACGCCGAGGGTGTCCGCGATGGTTTGTTGGAGTCCATATTTATTGGGAATGTCGAAATCGCGTCGGGTCGACGGCTTGTAGCCGCCGACTTGCAGTGTGCAGATGACATACTTCGCTCCTTTAACGGCTTTCTTCTGGTCGAGCGTGGATTCCACTGTGGCTTTGACGCCCAGTTTTTCGACGATCCGCTTCATCATGATATCGGCGACCTTCAATCGGTCGGGGTTGATGTCCATTAAGGATATTTGGACATCGGATAGCTCGGGAAATTGCAGGATATCGCCGATCAGTGTTTTTGCGAAAACGACGGATCCGGCGCCGATAAGAGTGATTTTACAAGACATTATAATCGTGGGTTTGTGATTTGAGTTTCTGGGGCTTTTGTAGGATGCTAATAGAAACGAACATTCTTGGTTGTTTCAAGATGTTGGATTTGACAAAAAATCGACTTTTTGTGATTTTAATGCTGTTTTGAACCCTTACACACGCATACTTTGGGCAGACCGTCAGATCGAACATTCTCCCGATTACCATTGGGATAATTCCATTCGGTCGGATACGAGCCTCATTGTGGTGCAGCGAACCTTGTCTGGAACAGGCTTTATTGAAGAAGGCGGGGTTTTACAGGCAGTTCGCCAGTCTGAAGCAATGTTGTTCAGGCATGGTGACAATTCCCGATATGGGTATCCGAAAGACGGGAACGAAGCCTATGCGCTCGAGTTTATTGTGATGTATGGGGGTAGTTGTATTCAGATTTACGAGACGATCAAGGCGCGGACAGGGGCGGTCATCTCGATTCCTGAAGGTTCCGAGGCTGACCGACTTTTTTCCGAGTGTCTGCTTCGTTGTCAGAAACGAAGTTTTCATGATATCTACCACGAGACGACATTGGCCTATGCGCTCTTGATTGCCTTGGCCCGACAGGCCGAGGCGCAACCTTGGCAAAGGGATCCGCTTAGTTTTGCCGAAGAATACATGAATGCGCATTACCAGCAGCCGATTGCAGTGGAGGATGTCGCACGGGTTGCCGGTCTGAGCCGGGAGCATTTCAGCCGGTCTTACAAACTGCGCTACGGGCAGAGTCCCGGGCAGGCGCTTTTGTCCAAGCGGATGGAGAATGCGCGCCGGATGTTGACCTCGAGTTTCGCACGGGTCGAGCACGTCGCCCAGCACTGCGGTTATCGGGACTCGGATGCGTTTATTCGGGCGTTTCGACGTTGCTTCGGTAAAACGCCGCTCAAATATCGTAAATCTGAAATAGCTTAGTTTTGACCTGTGCGCCGAGGGCCTCTACCGGTTCGCTGATCCGATGCTCAGGGCCTCCAGGGGGAACCGGATTCCCCGTTTTCTTGTAAGAACTCCGCATTTACTTCTTTATACCATGCATGAAGCTTGGCTCGCATGGCTGCCGTCTTTTCGGGCATTGATTCGGAGAGGTCGTTTTGTTCGCCAATATCCTCTTTCAAATTGTAAAGATGAACACGTCCATCTTCATAGCGTTCAAAGAGTTTATAATCGCCAATGCGCACGGCTCCTCCCGGGATGCCACCCTGATTGGAATAGTGTGGGTAATGCCAGTATAAGGCCTCTCGATCCAGCTTCTCGCCTTTCAGGGCCGGAGTGATATCGACGCCATCGATTGGGTGTTCGATCGGGATATCTGCAGCCGCTGCGATTGTGGGTAAAAGGTCTATCGAGCAGATGAGCTCCGAGCTTTTTGAACCAGGCTTGGTTGTCCCCGGATAACGCACGATCCACGGCTCACGAATACCACCCTCGTAGAGCCAGCCTTTGCCTCCACGGAGGGGCAAATTGCTGGTGGGCAGACCTTCTGAAGTGGAGAGCCCCCCATTATCCGAAGTGAATACAATGATCGTATTGTCGGCGAGTCCCAGCGCCTCCAGTTCATCAAGGACTTTGCCCACCGCAAGGTCCATCGCCTCCACCATGGCGGCATAGACTGCGTGCTTCTGGGCGATGCGCACCATGCGGGGAGTGTCACCGAATACCTGCTCTTCTTCGGCAAACTCTACAGCCGTGACTTCCATTGCCTTCTTCTCATACTTCTCGACTAGATCCGGGCGCCCCATCAAAGGGGTATGCACCGAATAAAACGAAAGGTAAGCCAGAAAGGGTTTGTCTTTGTTCTCCCGAATAAAGGCACATGTTTCGCGGGCAAGTCGATCAGGCAGGTGGTCACCTTCAGGGCTTTCCACTTCTATCTCAGGGTTCTCAAACGGTGCAAAATACCCATTTCCTGTTCTAGGTCCGCCGTTGTGATTACCTCCGATATTAACATCAAAACCCTGATTCTGCGGATAGAATTCCTTTGTCGGCCCCAGGTGCCATTTGCCGGCGAAGAATGTCATGTATCCGCTACCTTTGAGAACTTCTGCAAGCGTGATTTCTTCAATCTCCATGCGATCGGTGAGTGGGGCTGGCGCGAAGCGCCCCTTGCGTTTGCCTGAGAAAAAGTTGGTCGCTTTTACCCGTGTTGGATACTTGCCTGTCATCAGGCTGTAGCGTGTCGGAGAACAGACCGGGTTGGCTGCGTATCCATCGGTGAAACACATTCCCGATTCAGCCAGATTGTCGATGTTTGGCGTTTCGTAGAAAGAGTCCGGGTTGTTGGCGCCGATATCCATATAGCCAAGATCATCAACGAGGAAGACAACTACGTTCGGAAGCTCATGTGCCGAAGTTGATACTCCGAAAAGCAAACCGAAAAATGCTGCTATCAGTGAGCTGGCGACAATACCGTAAGTTCTGTTTGTGTAATATTTCATTTTATACCTATGCTAACACGAAGTGGAGACCATCGGTCGTATAAGTCCTGTGGCATGCGGGGCATTTGAAGCATTCAGGGACCCATTTAGGACTCGGTCAATCTGTGATCCCATTTTTTTCAAGCCAAGCCAGAAGGTGCTCCGGCCACTCGGTGGTCGGGTCTTTTTGTTGGAGGCGTCGGGCCGTCAATTGGGCGACGCCGTGCCGGCCATGGTCGTAGAGATCCAAATGGACCGGAACGCCGACGCTCTTCAACTGATCCCGGACCGCATAGGCCAGTTCAACCGGTGCTACGGGGTCATTGGTTGCATGCACCAGAAATGCTGGGGGCGTGTCGGCGTCGAACTTGAACGGTGACTCAGTTTGCTTCCAATGCCAGAGCGCACCGGCCACCACAAAATCGGGCCGGTTGCTGAAGCGTGCAATCGGGTCAGCCGAGGCGGCATCGCCGGTGTCGTATTCATCCGCCAAGGTCATAGTCAGGTTGGAACCGGCAGAGATACCCATCACGCCAATCTTGTGAGGATCGATGCCCCATTCGGCGGCGTGGGAGCGGACCAGTTGAACCGCCCGCTTCGCATCCTGGAGCGGCAGGCTGCGATCGGTTGGCGTTATCTTGTATAGAGGTCTGACTCGATACTTCAGGCCGATGACGGTGATGCCTAGCTGATTGAAATAACGGGCTGTGTCAACGACTCCGGTATTCCAGCCCAGATGAGTGTAACTGCCTCCTGGACAAACAATGAGCGCCAGACCGGTATTGACGCCGTCGGTCGGAGGGAAGACGGTGATGGTCGGCGTCTTGACGTTATCAATGCGGCCGCGTTCGCTGATGGTCTCTTCCTGGTTGTTCGCCACGAAGCCTGGTGGCTGCTCTCCCGGCCAGAGGTTCAAGGTTTCTTGTGCGGCGCAACGGACTGCCATCGCAGTTATTGAGGCGACCAGCATGAGTAGGAATTGAATTGAATACGGCATATCTGAACTTGGACTTTCGGTCTAGGGGGGGGGATTTAAAGTGAAACGCTTGCGGCAGCTCGATGTTGCCTCGTTAAACGCAGGGGCATGTCTGAGTCGAATGTGAGCAGGGTAGGGAGGCAAAGTTGAAATATTGGTAACATGGACTGACCAATAAGTTCGTCGTGCCTTGCTTATACTTTCCGAGGAAGCTTTTTCTTTTAAGACAACAACCTTTGAAGTTAGCCTTCGACCAAATAGAAAAATTAGAATGAATGATTCGTTGAACTCACCCCTCAAAAAGATGCCCAAGACAATGCAATTTCCATCATCCAGTGCCAATACTGCCCCGCGTTTCTCCTGGCAGATTCTGCCCGCTTGCGAAATCAGTCCGGAAGCTTGGCTGCGCACTATGTGGAAAGAAGACTTTGAGGAGGGCCTTCCGGGGCACTTGGATGTCATCAATCACGATGTGGCGCAGGAGTTGTTTGCCGCACAGAACTCACCGATCGTGCACAATGGCGAGAAGCCGACCTGGTGGCCGGGCGAACAGGAAGGCTACTGGCACGAAGCGTATATCCACGCGGCTTTCCAGTTGGGGGATGAGGCCGCGATACAGCGCGCCACAAACTATGTCGAAGCCGTTCTGCGCAGTCAGGGGCCTTCCGGTTACATGGGGATTTACAATCCGGCAAGTCGTCTTCTGCGGCCCGATGATGTCCAATACGGTGAGTTTGGCGGGGAGTTGCACGCGCAGGTCCACCTCTTCCTGGCGCTGATTGCTTTCTACGAATACACCGGACGCGCCGAGGTCCTTGAAGCTGTTGAGAAGGCCGCGCAATTAACCATCGCCAGTTATCCGGACGGACCGTTCGGAACTGCTGGTGAACAGACTCCGCTCGTGGGAGGAAACAGCCACTCCGGCTCTTTCATCGACGGGATGATGCAGCTCTATCGCCACACCGGTGATGAGCGCTATCTTACTTTCGTTGCGCTGATGTATTCGAGCTACACCAAGCATCCTCCCCGTGATCACGACTTG
The DNA here is from genome assembly GCF_027257905.1 of Coraliomargarita parva. Taxonomy (NCBI): domain Bacteria; kingdom Pseudomonadati; phylum Verrucomicrobiota; class Opitutia; order Puniceicoccales; family Coraliomargaritaceae; genus Coraliomargarita; species Coraliomargarita parva. The sequence continues at coordinate 625,073 of NZ_JAPZEI010000001.1, read as the reverse complement.
ATTCCTAAGGTTCTTGATGATCATGAAGCATGTTTTCACTGTCATGGTGCTCATACGGCTGAATCCTTTCACTGGGCTTCAGCGCTGGTTGTCGCCGGATTGCCCGGTGCGGAAGCACGGGCTGAGGCAGCGATGGAGAAGCTTGGCCGCCACCTGACACCGGGGGGCGCCATGGTGAGCAATGAGTTTGTGGAAGGCCTCTACGGCAATGGCTACGAACTCTATGAATACTGCACGCAGGCCGAGCTCATCAAATCGCTCACTTGGATCGCCCAATATCAAAGCGACACGGTTGCTGCCGGACGCGCCGAGCGTATGTTCCTCAACGCCTCGATGGGAGCTCGGATTCATCCCCTGGGCGGACTGCAATACATGTCGCGCGATGACCGCATCGAAATCCCCGATGCCAAGGAACGCGAAGGCGTCAAGAACCTGGGCAAAACAAAGCATTTCCAAATCAGCTCGATCATCCGCCCGACTTGCTGCCCGGCGTCCGCCGGCCGCCCGGTGCACTACTATCTGTCCAGCGCGTGGATGAAACGTCCGGCTGGCGATGCGCTGGCCCTGATGAACTTCATGCCGTGCACGCTGCGCACGGAGATCGCGGGCGTGGAGCTCGTGATCGAAGAGCAGACGCAGTATCCATTCTCGGATAGCGTGAAGCTCGCCTTCACCGTCTCCAGTCCTGCCCGTTTCCCGATTGCAATCCGCTTGCCTGAGGAAGGCAGCTTGAAGGTGGTTCCGGTAGACGGTATGGAGCAGTCCGAAAAAGATGGATTCCTTTGGCTGACCAAGGAATGGAAGACTGGGGATGTCGTCGACCTTGAGCTCGATTTGCCAGTGGTTCTTGAAAAAACCAAGGATGGAAAGGCGAGCTACTATCGCCGCGGTCCGATCACCTACGCGCTGCGTTTTGCCGCCGACCTGACCAAGGTTGAGGAGAATCCCAACTGGCGCACCGGGGAGCCCGGCGGCCTTTTCGAATATGCGGTTGCTGTTGAAGACCAGTCGACATGGGGCAGCCGGATTGATCCAGCCGAGAAGTTTGTGCCCGTTTCGCTTCCAGGTGACTTTGATCATCCTTGGAACGAGCCTGTCATTGGACTCAAAGGGAAGCTGATCGATGCCGAGGGCAAGCCGTTTCCAGTGACCCTCGTGCCGGAAGGCGCCGCCATCAGCCGCCGCGTGACCTTCCTCGACACCAGCCACTCCCCCGAAGAAGCGGCCCAGCAAAAAGACGGGCGCGAAGCATCCATCGGCCATTAATGGCGAACCAGTAGAGGATAATTTGTCTCATCAAATACTCATGAATGATTGCCTAAGCACACTCGCACCGGAGTCCATAGCACCCGCACAGCGTCCATCATCCTGCGCTAAGGCGGCTCCGCGTTTTTCGTGGCAAATTCTGCCCGCGCGTGAAGTCCGGCCGGAGGGCTGGCTGCGAACCATGTGGAAAGAGGACTTTGAAGAAGGTCTACCGGGACGCCTGGATGTGATTAATCAGGATGTGACTAAGGAGCTGTTTGCCGCCCAGTGCTGTCCGATTGTCCATGACGGTGAGAAGCCGACTTGGTGGCCGGGGGAACAAGAAGCTTATTGGCACGAGTCATTTATTCATGCTGCTTTTCAGGTCGGTAATCCTTCTGCGGTGAAGCGCATTACGGAGTATGTGGAGAGGATTTTGTTGAGTCAGAGCGAGGACGGCTACCTCGGCATTTATGACCCGGACAGCCGGTTTCTTTCTCGGGAGGACCCTCGTTACGGTGATAAAGGCGGAGAATTTCATACGCAAGCCCACCTCTTCCTTGCCTTGATTGCTTTCCACGAGCACACGAAGCGGGAAGATGTCTTAGTTGCTGTCGAGAAGGCGGCTCAATTGACGATTCGACACTATCCGAAAGGTCCGTTCGGGATTACGGGAGAGCAAGCGTCGATCGCTTGTGGCAATGGTCATAGCATTACTTTCATTGATGCAATGATGCAGCTCTACCGTCTGACCGGAAACGAATGCTATCTTCGTTACGTTGCGGTTATGTATGAATGCTATCTCGAGTATCCACAGCGTAATCTAGATTTGGGGCGCAAGATTCTCGAGGATCCCATTGCCCGTTTTGTGGCACATGGCGTGCACACTGCGGAGTCATTTCACTTGCCCTCCGCCTTGAAAGTAGCGGGTGTTTCGGGCGCGAATCGTTTGGCAGCTTCGGCGATGCAAAAGCTGCAGTGGCACCTGACTCCGGGTGGGGCACTCGTCAGCAATGAGATGATTGAGGAGCGCCTGGGCAATGGGCATGCGCTCTACGAATACTGTGGGCAGGCTGAACTGATCAAATCACTGGCGTGGATTGCTCAATATGAAAGTGATACGCACGCAGCGGAGCTGGCGGCTCGCCTCTACCTCAATGCCTCGCTAGGCGCGCGCCTTCACCCCCTTGGTGCACTTCAGTATCTCTCCTGCGATGACCGGCTTGAGATTCCGGATCTGCCACAAGCGGGCGCCATCAAGGAAATCGGGCTGTCGAAGCATTTCCAACTGAGCTCAATTGTCCGACCCACCTGCTGCACCGCTTCGTCCGGCAGACCCGTGCACTACTACCTTTCGAGCGGGTGGATGAAGCAGCCTTCTGGCGACGCACTCGCGCTTATGAACTTTATGCCATGCGTTTTGGAAACCGAGATGGATGGCACCGAGCTGAAGATCGAGGAGCAGACCGATTATCCATTTTCTGATTCCGTGCGTCTGTCTGTGACGGTTTCTGAACCGAAGCACATTCCAATCGCAGTGCGCATTCCTTCAGATGGGGCACTGGTTGTTGCTGATTTGCCGGGGATGGAGACAGAAGTGAAGGATGGGCTTCTCTGGTTGCGGAAAGTATGGCAGTCCGGCGATGTCGTGGAGATCTCGATCAAATTTCCGGTGAAGCTCGAAAAGACTCAAGATGGGTCGGCTTATTATTTACGTCGCGGGCCGCTGACCTTTGGACTGCCATTCGAGACTCAGGTATCCAAAGTTTCTGAAAACCCGAATTGGCGAAACGGCGAGGCGAGTGGTTTATATGAATATGCCGTTGATGTGGCGGACGCTTCCAAGTGGGGCAGTCGGATCGATCCCAGTGAAACATTTGAAGTGGTTCGCTTGCCCGGGGACTTGCAGCATCCCTGGACGAATCCAGTGATCGGCCTTCGTGGAAAACTAATTGATGACAAGGGCAAAGCGTTTGAAGTGACGCTGGTTCCCCTGGCGGCCGCGATCAGTCGGCGAGTGACCTTCTTGGATATCTCACATGCAGCTTCTGAAGCGGCCCAGACGAGTGAAGATCATGACGTTACCATCGGTTATTGATGGAGCTTCAGAAGCCTGAGCTCTGAGCTGGCAATGACCGTTGCTTTTTTTATAATTGGTAACTTGAAGATACCAATTTAAGCCGCTAGACATTCGCTCGCTATTTTGGGAGTTTATCCACTCTAGCCAAATCATGCCCCAAGTTCCCCGAAAACATTTACCTGAACGCTCCCACTGTGCGGGCTTTGCCTTGGTTGTTGCCCTTGGCCTGATGGCCTTGATCCTGTTGATACTCTTGAGTTTGTCGACGGTTGTCAGTGTTGAAACCTCGGTCGCAACATCCAGCATGAATCTCCAGAAGGCTAAGACGAATGCCTTATTGGGCATGAATATCGCGCTCGGGGAATTACAGCGCACTGCGGGGCCGGATCAGCGGGTCACTGCGTCGGCGACTGCTGCTTACCCGGATGTTCAGGTCAAACAGCAGCTTTACAAGGACAATGCCGATGATCGCTATGGATTTAAGACACTCTTATCGGACAGTGGGCGCGTGCAATTTCGCAGTGATTTGAATGATTGGTGGGATGGAAAGAACCCACGGTGGATCGGGGTTTGGGAATCCGCACTGACTGATGGACTTCCGGACCGGGATCAGGATCCGGTTTGGTTGGTCAGCGGCGAGGTCACTCCGGATACTGTTTTGGCGGATCCGGATGTTGACGACGATGTCGTGTGGGTCGTTGGAGCAGGCAGTGCAACGAATGCCAGCGCTTCAACGGACGGCTTGGATGGCCGGGTCAAGGTGAGTCGCGAGGCGATCACTTCAACGGATTCTGAGTCCGGTCACTACGCTTATTGGGTCGGGGATGAATCACTGAAAGCGAATATTTCGAAGACGGATCCTTTTGCTGAGGAAACAAGCATTACGAGTGAAGAATATCGTAATCGCTTATTGGCGCCGCAGGATACCGCATGGGAATTTACCTCCAAGTTTAAGGAGTTCTATGATGGCTCCACGGATAGTTTGAGCCCGAGTGATCCGCGTCTGGAAGTGCTTGCGAGTGAAGGCCAGCTCTCTCTTCTGGATGAGCGTTTCAGTGATGCCAGCAGAGCGAGCTTTCATGATTTTACGATTGCATCGCAGGGGTTGCTCGTGGATGTGGCCCGTGGCGGCTTACAGAAGGATTTAACCGCTTATTTCGAAAATGGCAGCGGATTGAATGACGACGATCCGATTCCGGACCCGGCAAATTACAACACAGATGTTCGCATGGGGGCGGATAATGTCGGTTTCCCGCATTCGGATAACAATATACCGACTTGGGGTAAACTCCGGGATTGGTATGACAGTAATTTGGTTGATGAAAACAGCAGCATCGCGGTGTCGGAAGATCATAGTCCAATCGTTGGGTATTTCAGGATGTTTGCGGGTTTTTCCTACGAAGGCAATCAGGTGAAGCTGCATTTGCTGCCTACTCTGGTTCTGTGGAATCCATTTGATGCGAAGCTCTCAAGTGCGGACTATGAGCTGCGGGTGACTTATCCGATGGGCTTCGAGTATTTCCGGGTCGGATCCAAGCTGCCGGATGGGTCAAGTTTTACGGATCCCAATGGTGTCATTTTGAATGAAGGCAGCGCTACCTATTTTGTTCATTCGATGACTCCGAGTGCCGACTTGTCGACGGATGGTATTCTCTATTCAAAGATGTCGGATAAGGAAAAGAAACCGAGTGATTCGACCTTTCAGGCATTCGCTCCTTGGAAAGGCACCACCGAACTCGTCTTTAAGTTCAGTGCCAGCTTCGAGCCCGGAGAGAACCTAGTATTCTCTGTCGATGAATTTGTTGAGGCGGCCCGCGTGTCGGGGAGTCCGAATCGGATCGAAATTCCTCTGAAAAACGAGTTATTGGCGCTTCAACCTGCCTCCGCGACCTTGCCTCTCTATACTTTAGATACGCCTCCGCCTGCTGAGGCTGAAGAAGTGCGTGTTCTAGTGGATACCCGCGTGGGACTCTATAGTGGATTCTACGCTATGGATTTGCGGTTGAGTAGTGGAGAAGAGCTTTTTCAGGCGGATCAATATGGCGATTTTGAGCGCGAATTAGTGATGAGCAATGTGCGTTATGGCGAGGGAGGTCTGAAAGATAGTAGTAATGGCTGGGAAGATACACCCAGCAAGTGGCGTAGCCTGTATGCCTCGAATATGTCGACTGGAGGTGACTTCTGTCTGGAGATCCAAGGCTTCAATTCGGGCGATGGAACGAATGTTCAAACCTCACCGATTTTTTGCTTAGGTCAGGCTTACATCGCACCAGGCACGCCTAAGAAAGAGGGGGATGCCATCACGGAAAGTTCGAATCATCGGGATACGCTAAGCCAGTATTACCGGGCCTTTGCCACACATAACCTGAGCGTAAAGCATTTGAATGCCCACCCCCTCGTGGACGATGTTCGTGGGGGAGGTTTCGCCAATGCAGATGGTTTTGCCGTATTTGCTTATTCGAGAGGCGACGCTAATATTGATTTACCGCCCGATAATCCAGGGTTGCCTTGGGATGCGAATTTGGCGAATTACGATTTAGGCTATGCCCGTGGTTCGAGCTTAATGAATTATTTTTTCCCTTTCGCCTATGATAGCGAGTATGCGGGGGCTCCGAGCCTTCCGCTCCGCACGATACGGCGATCGGATTCCAAGTTACTTTCGCTGGGACAACTGCAGGCGGCCAACGTCGCCGATTATGCCTGGCAGCCAGCCTTTGTTATCGGCAACTCGGAAGCGAGCCCTTATGTGGATCGAGAGGCAATGGCGGGGATCAATGCACGTGAAGTCGGCATGAAGTATGCCGGTAATTTCCACAAGGTTCCGAATGATGGGGATAATACGATGGTCGACTTGTCGTATCTGTTGAATGACGCCTTGTGGGATTCGTATTTTCTTTCCGGGGCCCCTCGTTCGAAATCGGAGCTGGAGTCGATCCAGAAGGGGGATTCAGATATGCCGAATAGCCGAATGGTCATCCGTAATGACCTGGAGGATGTCAATGAGCTGCTCGATTTCGACACGGCGTCGCGCTGGTTAATGAATCGTGGAGCACTCAATGTAAACAGTAGCTCGGTTGAAGCATGGGTTGCTTTGTTGACATCGTTCCGGGACCTGAAGGTTGAAGGTGGTAGCGAACAAAATCCTGCTGAGACTGTGCCCGTTTTTCGCTTGTTAGAGCCATTGGGATCTCCGGTCGACTTTACCTTCGACGAGAGCATGAATGATATTAGCGATTACGGGGCGGTGACGGATTCCCGCGACTATTATAAAATTGCGGCTGGATTCCGCTATATGACGGACGACATGATTCGTTCTTTGGCTGAGCGTATTTCAGATGAGGTGCTGATGCGTGGGCCGTTTTTCTCGCTGTCTGATTTCGTGAATCGCCGCTTGGTGGAGCCGGATTATAATGGCGACTATTGGTTGGATGCGCGGAGTGAGGCCGATAAACAATATTACTTTGGCTATATCGACAGTGCTTATGATGCGTTGGAAGGGCTCAGCGGCTTAAATGGCACGCTGCAGCGGGCGATCAATGTCAGCGGCATCAACGGAGGTGTGAACTATCCATCCGGGCTGACAAACGCGAATATTGATCGTGCCATGAATGTGTGGCCGGTCGAGGTGGATCGCAGTGAGTATAACAACCCGACCGGAAGTGAGGATACCTATCGCTTCAATGTGGATCCGGCGGCAAAGAATTATCTCGATATGGAGCATATTGCCGGAGCACCTGCCGGCGAATTCGGTCAGTTGCTTTCACACATGCCTGGATTCATTACTCAGGCTGATTTACTGTCGGAGATTGGTGCCGCGTTGACCGCAAGAGGGGATACTTTTAAAATTCGAAGCTATGGTGATGTCGTCGATCCTATCAACGGGAAGATTGTTTCGCAGGTGTGGTTGGAAACCATCGTTCAGCGAGTTCCAGAGCCTGTCTTGGATGCCGATCAAGACTATGAACCAGATGATGCATTTGGTCGGCGTTTCACGATTGTGTCGATGCGTTGGTTGAATGAAGACGAGATCTAAAGCGTGAACTTATTGATGAATAGAATTTTTAGTGAGAGGCTACTGCTTGGTGGTCTCTTTGCGATTGTTTGCTTCCTTGCTTGTGCCGAGCAGATATCTGCTCAGGAAGCTGGAGAAGAGCTTGTCGCAATTCGACTCGAGGCGATCAACCTGACGCATGAGACGTTGCCTGGTTTTTACTTCCGAGGCATTACTGGTGAGTATGAACCTCTAGTGGTCGGAGACCGGAGACGTGGCGACCTGAATCAATTAGCAGTGTCGAGCTCGATCGTTCTCTATCTCAAGGGAGTGGACGAGAATGGTGACGAAATCATGAAGCCTATTGTCTCTGAAAGCGCGCCTGATCAGCTCGGTAGGTATATCATTTTCTTTTTTCGCGATGCGTCGGGTGGTTTTAAGACAAGAATTGTGTCGAACAGCGCAATCGAGCACCCCGGCGGGAGTGTGAGGATTATTAACCTGACGCAATTGGATATCGTCTGCCTGTTGGACCAGGAGCGGGTTGCTTTGTCACCCGGAGTGGATCTGGTCCGCTCAATTGGCTCAACCGGAAAGGACCGCTTCCGCTTTGCATTCGGTTTGATCGAGCCGAAGTTTTACAAGTCGCCGGTGAAGACACTGCCTTTGCGTTCGAAAGAACAACGGGTTCTGACTCTGTTCTCGTATGCCAAACGTGAAATGAAAACCGGTGAAACGACGACTGAGACCGTTTTATATCCGGATGCCGTTTACCTTTACGATTCAGTAAATAGGTGACGGCCTGCTGCGGTGAAAGTTCTTTTAGACGGCCAAAAATTTTGTTCTGGAGGTTGTTTATGTTTAAGATGAAATTTCTATTCTCAATTTGCAGCATCACGATGTTGAGCGCTTGGCCGCTTTCAGCCGCACCCCGGCCGAACATCATTATCATTATGGTGGATGACATGGGCTATTCGGATCTTGGTTGCTACGGAAGTGAGATTGACACTCCCAATCTTGACCGGCTGGCGACTGAAGGGATTCGCTATTCACAGATGTATAATACTTCCAAGTGCACGACTTCGCGTTCGGCCTTATTGACTGGGCGCTATGTAAGCCGGAATTCCTGGGAGGGAAATTATAATGTGGGGCCGACTTTTGGCGAGATCGCTCAGGCGGCTGGGTATCGAACGCTTTGGAGCGGAAAGAATCATAGTAACATTCGTCCACCTGAGCGTGGTTTCGACCGCTTTTTTGGCTTTCAAGGCGGAGCGACCAATTATTGGGGGCCTGGACCGGAAACCGTGGATGGTCTACCGGTTCCCAATATCAAGCTTCTAGAGTGGATGGTCGACGACCAGTGGATCAAGCCATACATCCCGGAAGACCCTAATTTCTATCTGACCGATGCAATCACTGATCATGCTATTGACTGGCTGGAGGAATATCAGGGTGAAGATAAACCGTTTTTGCTCTACATGGCTTATACGGCACCTCATTGGCCGCTTCATGCGCCAGAGCAGGACATCGACAAATACCGGGGGCGCTACGACGCAGGTTATCAGGTGATACGGCAGGAGCGGTATGACCGTATGGTTCAGAAGGGCTTGATCGATCCGGAGACGGCACCGCTGAATCCGCAGGAGATCAAAGATTGGAATTCGCTGAGCAAGAAAGCGCGTAAGCTGGAGGCCGAGCGCCTGGAAATTCATGCCGCGATGGTGGATCATCTGGATCAGAATATTGGTCGCTTGATTGCAGAATTAAAAGACGCATCCGAACTCGATAATACCCTCATCTTATTCTTCTCAGATAATGGCGCCAGCGCAGAACGATATGCCAAGAAGAATTTACAAAACTCTGAAAGCAGCAACGGGAAGCTAGGTAGTGTGTCGAGTTACGAGTGTATCGGTCAAGAATGGGCCAGGGTTGTGAATACGCCTCTGGCTCTGTTTAAGAAAACAAGCCACGAGGGTGGCGTTTGTTCGCCGATGATTGCGCATTGGCCGCAGGGAATTGCTGAAGGCAATACTTGGTTCAATGAACCGGCACACTTGGTTGATGTGATGAGCACGGTGTTGGAACTGACCGGGCAAACGTATCCGGAAAGTTTCAACGGCCAGGTGGTCAAGCCGACGGAAGGGGTGAGTTTGGTGCCGTCATTTTCACTAGAGCCCTTGGCTGCGCGTAAATACCTGATTGGCTATGACTTTAGCAAGGGGCAGGGGATCCGTGATGGGATTTGGAAGCTCGTTCGTTTAGGTAATAAACCATGGGAGCTTTACGATATGTCGAAGGATCGGACGGAGACGAACGATCATGCTGCTGAAATGCCAGAGAAAGTCGATGCCATGGTTCGCGAGTTTTCGCTCTGGGAGAAGCAGTGCGAAAAGGGAATCTCAGGTAAGAAACAGTAGGGCGGCTAGACACTCCCTTGTTTGTGCCCGCGAAGTAACTTATACCTTCTCTATAAAGGTCTGGCTCGATTGGTTAATTGTCGCGATGGTACGCCAGCACCGTCGATTGTCTGCCTGATAGAAATATCGACCTTGCTGGCACAAGGTCTCTACAGAGGTCATCCATCAGGACATACTTCTTCAAATCGGTATTACATATTTTTTTGGCTCTTCGCCATTTACCGGGTTAGGCATCGACGAATACTGGAATCAAGAGAATCCTAATTTTACAACCGTCCCGCGGACGCGGGACGGTTGTGAAAAATAAAATAGAGTGTAGGAGACTTCACGTGTATCTTTTGAATCATCAAGGATCACTGTTGGTGCATCCCTTCCCCGCTAATCGACGAAGAACCATTTTTTTGATCCCAGAGTGGATGAATCTGCGGGCGTCACGAGTGACGCCCCTCATATGGATACGAGCTTACCTCGGAGAGAATCGGCCTTAATGCCCTTCGCTATGGGCCACTGCATTCGGATACGGATTGATGTGATCCGGCACCTCGTATTGGCGCTTGAGCTTGGCCAACTCGTCTTTGAGTTCCTTGACCACTTCAGACATTTCCGGGTTGGCATAGATATTATGTAACTCCTGTGGGTCATTTTGAAGGTCGTATAGCTCCCATTCCTCTCCGTTCTGCAGGTCCTCCCCGTAGAAGCGGATGAGTTTGTAACGCTCGGTGCCAACGCCCTCATGCCGGCGCACGCTATGGGCTCCGGGAAATTCATAGTAGTGGTAGTAGAGGCTTTTGCGCCAGTCCGCGGGGTGCTTGCCTTCCAGTAGTGGCAAAATAGAGATGCCGTCCATTTCTGGGGTTGCGGCTAATCCGGCGATTTCGAGTAGGGTCGGTGCGATATCGATATTTTGCACCAGATCTTCATTCCTGCTTCCAGGTTTGATGTGGCCAGGCCAGCGCACCAGCAAAGGCGTGCGGAAGGATTCTTCATACATGAAGCGCTTATCGAACCATCCATGCTCCCCAAGATAGAAGCCTTGGTCCGAGCTGTAGGCAATGATCGTGTTCTCGGCGAGTCCGTTGTCATCGAGGTATTTCAGTAAGCGCGCAACCTGCAGGTCGACGCCTTTAACGCAGGCCAGGTAGTCCTGTAAGTAGGCTTGGTATTTCCATTGGGGCAGTGCTGCTCCAGTTGGGTTCTTGGATTCGAAATCGCGTTGGCGCGCACTGTAGAATTTTTGATATAGTTCATTGTCTGCGAGCATGTGTGCACGCAGTTCCGGGTCTGTATAGGTTTCCTCTGGAACAAACCCGTCGCATGCGATCGGGTAGTGGGATTGGAATTTAAGGTCCTCTTTTAGCCTCATGACTGTGCCAATCTCCATCTCCTGCTTGTGTGCGGCAGTTCCACGTGTCGCATAATCATCGAAGAATGTTTCCGGTTCAGGAAAGACCGTATCGGCATAGAAGTCGGCGAGGTCCGGTTGCGGCAGCCATGTCCGGTGTGGGGCCTTGAACTGACACATCAGCATGAATGGTTTTTCTCCATCCTTCACACGGTCCAAATAAGCCAAGGATTTTTCCATGATCAGTTTGGTCGAATGTCGGCCGGGATGCTCCTCGGTTTGATGTCCTTGGCCGTTGTCGCTGGGGACAAAAAAACGAGTGTTGTAATATTCGCCTTGGCCATCGAGCACGGCCCATTCGTCAAATCCCTGTGGGTCCGATTCGAGGTGCCATTTCCCGACGATTCCCGTCGTGTATCCATTTTCTTGCAGGATTTGCGGGAAGGTCAGGACCTTGTCGTAGTCAAGGCGTCCACCGCCCCGGTTGTTTGTGAACACACCGTTTTTATGGCTATGCTGCCCGCTGATGATACATGCGCGTGATGGCCCGCAGAGTGAGTTGGCCACGTAGCTGCGATCAAAACAGATCCCTTCGTCGGCTAAGCGATCGATTCCTGGCGTGGGGGCCAGCTCTGCGATGGGGCCTCCATAGGCGCTGATCGCTTGCGTGGCATGGTCATCCGTGAAGATCCAGATGATGTTCGGCCTTGTGTGTTCGGCCTGATCGGCTTCGGCGGTTGCTTGGGCGAGAACCGGCAAGGCGCATGCCACTGCCGTGAAAAGGTAGTTCAATTTCATTCCTTACTTTCTTGATACGACTGAGCGTCGCAACATGACATACTGCAACTAAATCCGGAGCTTCGAATTATTGGAAGAAGCCTGCCTCGGAAAACTCTTTTTGCATTTGCTGGTATTCGGACGGATCCAATTCTGTAAGTGGCAAGCGCGGACCGCCACAGTCGACCCCGCACATTTTCATTAGGGCTTTGCCTGCATTTAAGCCACCGTATTTCAGGAACAGGTTTATGAAGTCCTGAGCCTTTTTCTGGTTGGCTTCGGCTTCTTCCAGATCTCCCATGAGGAATGCGTCCAGAACGGCACGATACAGATGAATATGATAGTTGTAGGTGCTGCCTACCGCGCCATGGGCACCGTTCCGGATCCCTTCCAGAAGGATTTCATCACGACCAAAGAACATTCGGCAATCATCGCCTGCGATGTCGACACAGGTGCTGAAATCTTCAATATCCTCGTGTGTAAATTTGATACCGGCAAAGTTGGGGATGCGCTCCATCAGGCTCGGTAGTAGTTCCGATGCCTTGTAAGGGACGCGGGCCATGGAGGGCATGTGATAATAGAAGAAGGGGAGCTCGCAGCTTTGGGCAATCTGCTGTAGCATTTCCACCAAGGCCTCAGGACTCGTTGGAGGGAAAAAGCAAGGGCCGATCGAAGCGACGGCGTAGGCACCGATTTCTTCTGCATGTTTGCAGAGCTCTTGGCTCTTTTCCAAACAGTTGTGCCCAACATGGACGATCACCTTAATTTGTGAGCCGAACCCTTTGACCCAAGTCTCGGCGATTTTTTTACGTTCATCCGTCGAAAGGGAGAAGCCTTCGCCTGTGGTGCCACAGATAAATGCGCCTTCAACGCCATTTTCGATCAAGTGTTGGGCCTGTCGCTCGATTGTCTTGTAGCAGACTTCTATTCCGTCGGAACTGAAGGGGGTGAAAGGGGCCGCCCAAAACTCAAACTTTGATTGAGTGCTGGTGGAAGATTGAATCTCTGGGTTGGAGACGGTTGTTTTCATAAGGAATGCGTTATTTTCGCGATGAAATTCCAGTTTGCCAAATGCGTGAACTTGGTTATCTCAGATTACCAATTGGTCTGATGGTGATTGCCATTGGCTAACTGCTAACTTCCACGTAAACCCTGACAGAAACGCGTGGACCCAATCGTCTCCGATCTATGAAAAATACCTCTGCTTTTACCCTCAATCCCCGGCGCACGACTCTTGTGGAAGAGTGCTATGCCTTGCTGTATGACGCGATTGAATCCGGCAGATGGAAGGACGCGATTCCGAGTGAGCGTGATTTGTGTGCCGAGATGGATGTCAGCCGACCTACCTTGCGGGCTGCGCTTCTGAAGCTTGAGGCGGAAGGGATTCTCAGCAAGCAGGGGCTCCGGCGGAGAACGGTCTCCCGGACATCAAAGGCGAAGCCCAGAAAGCAGAATATAGTATGCTTACTCTCGCCGATTGAGATTTCCAGCATGCAGGAGCACGATTTGATCTGGTTGAACGAGCTTCGTATGTTGTTGGGGAACTCGAATTACGTTCTCCGTGTATTGGTTCGGCCCGGTATTTTCACAAAGCAAACGAATCGGGTCATGGAAGTCATTTCGCAAGACACCGTGACTGCTTGCTGGATCTTATACCGCTCGAACCTGGCCTTGCAAAAATGGTTTCTGAAAAACGATAAAGCTTCCCAGGTCGTTGTTGTCGGCTCGACACACCCGGGTATTGAGCTGAGTTCAGTGGATATGGACCACCGTGCCGTCTGTCGACATGCCGCGACGATGCTTATGCGTTTGAACCATCACCGGATCTGCTACATCGGTTCGAGTAAGAAGCATGCCGGCGACCTTTGTAGTGAAGAGGGCTTTCTCGATGCATTCTCCCGAGTCAAAGGGGATGAATTTACGCCTCTTTTTGCGCACCACGATGGAAGTGTGGATGTGATTGTTCGAACGCTGGACGGCATCCTCAACATGGCGCGCAGACCCACTGCATTTGTGGTGGCCAATTCAAACCATGTTTTGACCATCATGACGCATTTGGCATGTCGCGGTTGGATTGCCGGCCGGGATTATGCGCTGCTGGCCCGTGATTACGCTCCCTTTTATGAGCACTTGGTGCCTTCGATCGCATGCTATAGTAATACGCCGAAAAGTTCTGCCAAGGAAGTGGCCCGCATCATCATCAGTCATGCCAAGGGCATTACGAACGAGATTATTACGAAGCGAACGATACCCGACTTAATCAGAGGGGATAGCTTATGCTCCATTGCGACTCAATGACTTGAAGTTTGTTGGATCAACTTGCACCTAAAGAAGCGTTCCCGTGTGCCGAGTTTGCATTTACTAGAAAATTTTTGGTCAGCCGATGTTACCAAAACGATCGACGTGTGTCTGCCCCTGAATACGGGCAATTTAGCCTCACACGCATAACCCATTACTCAATACCCTATGACACATTTCAAACTGACTCGTTTGGCTAGTCTCGTCCTTTTACTTTTTCCCTGCTTTTTGCAGGCCTCTATCAATGCCCAGGATGTGGGCTTGGTCGGAGATGGAGTTACTGACAATACGGCTGCCCTTCAACTGGCGATGGCGGGGGGCGACGTTGAAATCGTCTTACCGGAAGGCGTCTATTTACTCGGCACGGTGGAGGTTCCTGGTGGTGTGGTTCTACGGGGCGAACCCGGTGCCAAAATCCGTATTAATACGAACTTGATCCAAAAGTTCGAGGAACTCACTTGGGCGATGCAAAATCGTAAAAACGCGCTCTTCATCCTGAAAGGGGATCACATCACTTTGCGCGATTTGGAGTTCGATTACACCCTGACCGATGCGGAAGGCCTAACGACTGATCAACTCCCGGGCATGATCATCACCGGTAAAGGATTTGCGGGCATTCAACTCATCGGCTTGAAAGCAGAGCGCCCGCAAATCGGAGACCCCATTCCCGTTGATCAACGTAAGACCCGCGGGGTTGGCCAGCAACGTTTTCCCAAGAGCAAGGAACCCAATACGCGACCTTTTTCCTTGGCGCATTTTGAGGGTTGCTCGGACATTCTTATGCGTGATTGTCGCGCGACCTTCATGTCAGCCATGCTGAGCGTTGTCGAATGCAGCAATGTGTGGGCGGACCAAAACCGGGCCACTGACAGCTATGCGATAACCATTGCCCGGGGCGGTAATAAATCCCTGATGCACACCCAAAACTGGAGTCGCAATGTGTCGCATCAATGCCGCTGGTTTGGTGGCAACGCCAATGACCACCGAAAGCTCAAGGAGGGCGATGATGGCTGGGACACGGCGACTGAAGTGGTGCGTGACCTTAAACGTGGCGATGAGGGGTTCAATAACTTCACTCAGGGCGAGTATGATATTATCGTTGCCAACAACTACGCCGAGTATGGGCAGACTCTGTCGTGGGGTGCCAAGGGGCGGAAAATCATCTTTCAGGGGAATATTGCCCGTTTCATGACCGACTATGCGATTGGATCGGAAGGTGGTGAGGAAGTGATTTTCAACGGGAACGTCGTGACGAATGGTTACACCGCTGGATTCGTTTGCATGTATTGGTCCGACAAGCTCGTATTCAGTAACAATATCGTCATGGTTAAAGACGAGCCCATCGAGATGGAATACAGCACGTATTCTACGCCGGAGCCGTATCAGGGGAATTTTATACGCTTACATTCCGCTGGGCCCAATTATAAGAGCGGCGCAGGCCAGACCTTGATCACGGGGAATCTTTTCGTGAACGAGCTCAAGGATCGTCCCCGCAATATCAACATCGCGGGAAGCCGCGATGTCACGATCAGCAACAATAAATTTGTCAATGGTGGCATTCGCACTAAGGGAGGAACCGGGCGAGTGCTGGTTCTCGGGAACGATTTCAGAATGA
The DNA here is from genome assembly GCF_027257905.1 of Coraliomargarita parva. Classification (NCBI taxonomy): domain Bacteria; kingdom Pseudomonadati; phylum Verrucomicrobiota; class Opitutia; order Puniceicoccales; family Coraliomargaritaceae; genus Coraliomargarita; species Coraliomargarita parva. The sequence goes on along the minus strand of NZ_JAPZEI010000001.1, from coordinate 609,308 downwards.
ATATTCCTTACGAGGAGCAATGGCTGCGCATTGCGGAAGGCGTTGATGAATTTATCTTCCGCAATAATGTCGTCAAAAGCGAGGCCCCCTTGGAAAATAGATCGCCGACCGAATGGCTGATGATCGCTGGGACCAGTGCGCGGCGCGATGAAGCTCCAAAGACGCGTATGATTGAAGAGAATGTCATCGAGGGATTTCCCAAGGCGGTCGCCGTTCGGGTGAGTTCCGAGGATGTTAAAGATAAGATTCTCGTCTCCAATAATCGAACCGACGGCGGCTTGTATTTGGAGGGGCTTGCCTCCGGCTACTATGCATACATCGAGGGAAATGTGGACCTGCGCACAATGTCTCCGATGAAGGTTCAAATACTCAATCGTGTTCCGGATCCACTTCCGGAGCCAAAGCCGACACCACAGGATTTGGCGGATGAAGATTCTGAGAAGGTGACCTTGTGATTCTAGTAACGAAATAGCTTAAGTCGAAATGCAGCATTTTATCGTTAGTCGTGATGACTCCATCTACCAGGCGTGGCCGGATTTAGCACTCACACAGAGTGGACGTCTGGTCTGTGTGTTCAGTGAATGCACGCATCATTTTAAGCGCACCTTCACACGTATTGTTTGTGTGATTTCCGATGACCGCGGTGTGACTTGGTCCGAAAAACGCCCAATTTCTGAGCCCTTGCATAAGCAGGTTGAAGACGATCCGCACTGGAACTGCGCCCGCATCACCGCCTTGAGCGATGGACGTCTGATCGTGATCGTCGACCGCATCGCCGGCGAAGAAGAGGGAAATAAAGGCGGTGAGCAAAGTAACTGGTTCTTCTTCAGTGATGATGATGGCGAGACCTGGACCGGGCCGATGGCAACTCCATTTGACGGCATGGTGCCCGATCAGGTGATCGAGATTCCATCTGGGCAGCATGAAGGGCGTTGGCTTGTCTCCACGCACAAGGGCTTGCAAGGTCCGGATCGCAAACTCTGGGAGCAGCGCTGCTGGTATTCAGACGATGCGGGAGCTACCTGGGAGGGACCTTTTATTGCAGCTAGTTCTACGGAGTATCAATTGTGCGAAGGCAGTATCATGGCCTTGCCGACTGGAGAGTTGGTTTGCTATCTGCGTGAGAATTCAGGGCAGGGCTTCGGTGCTTTTAAAACAATGAGTCGTGATGGTGGCAGCACCTGGTCCGAACTTGTGGAGTTTCCGCTGTGCGGTTGCCACCGCCCGGTTTCCGGCCTCTTGCAGAGTGGTCATGTATTGATCACCTATCGTTTCTTGCAGGGGGGCGCCGGACCGCATGGATGGGGCACTCAGAACTTTTTTGCGGCACTGACGGATCAGGAGTCCTGTTTGGCTGAGTCGCGCAAAGATGCGCACGCACGGATCATGCCGATCGCCTATGATCGCAGCGATCGCGCGGACTTAGGGTATTCGGGCTGGGTTCAGTTTCCCGACGGCGAGATCTACATCGTTTATTACATCAAGGACGATGCCCCGCAGGCACACATTCGCGGCTGTTCTCTCCGCGAAGACGAATTTTACGTTTAAACCGAACGAACGATTCAAGTGAGCATGAAAAAAGAAGCCGCCGGTTCGAAGCCGAATGTCCTATGGATTTGCACCGATCAGCAGCGTTTCGATACCATCGGTGCCTTGGGGAATCCGCATATTCGCACCCCGAATTTGGACAAACTTTGCAAGGAGGGTGTCGCCTTTAATCGAACCTATTGCCAGAATCCACTTTGCGGCCCCAGCCGTGCGAGTTTCTTATCCGGGCAATACATGAGCGCGAACCACGTCACCCGCAACGGAAACGAGCACTATCCGATCGAAGGGCCTCTTCTGATCACCCGTTACATGGCGGATGCTGGCTACACTTGTGGACTGGCTGGGAAGCTACATATTTCCTCTGCTTGGGATGGTCTGGAAGAGCGGATTGATGATGGTTACGAAGTCTTCAAGTTCAGCCATGCGCCGCACCAGCATGCCGGCACGAATCAACCGGGTTCGCCGATTGTTCCTGTGGGCGAACCTTGCGGCAATGATTACATTGATTGGTTGCGCAACAAGGGCATCAATTTGGATGACGTCTTTGAACTAAATGATGCCGGCCTCTGGGGGCCTTACAAGGCTTCGACCGATCCGGATCTGCGTCAAACGACCTGGTGCGCCGAAGAGGCGATCGACTTTTTGACAGAACGAAAGGAATCCGGTCCTTGGTTGATGAGCGTCAATATGTTTGATCCTCATGTGCCTTTCGATGCTCCGGATGCATACTTGAAGAATTACGATCCGGATACGCTGCCGGATCCACTCTTCCAGGAGTCCGATTTGGAGCATCAAAAGCAGCTCGCCGATGCGGGCGCCTTTTATAACAAAGCGCCTCTGAAGCGCCCGGACCGCGCGTCACGCGAGATGAAAGCCAGCTACTACGCGATGATCGAATTGATCGATACGCAGGTCGGCCGCATGATTCAGGCTTTGGAAGATACCGGCCAGCGCGAGAACACGGTCATTATCTTCATGTCCGACCACGGCGATTTGCTGGGAGATCACAGCTTGGAGACCAAGGGCTGCCGCTTTTACGAAGGCCTTGCTCATGTGCCGTTGATCATCTCTTGGCCCGGTCAATTCCGTGAAGGCGTTCAAGTTGACGATTTAGTCGAACTCACTGACGTCGCTCCCACCTTGGCTGAACTCGCAGGAGTCCAAATGAAACGTCAGCATGGCCGCTCCTTGCTCGGTTATTTGGAGCTGGATGGCAAGGCACCTGAGCCGCGTGAATTTGTGCGTTCTGAGTTCTTCCAGGAAGGTGAACGAATGGAAGACGGCCGTCACGATAACTTCTTTGCCACCATGTATTACGATGGGCGTTGGAAGCTCATCAACTATCACAGCTGCTGGGTCGGAGAGCTCTATGATCTGGAAAACGATCCCAATGAATTCGAAGACCTGTGGAGCGATCCTTCGGTGGCATCAGTCAAAGCCGAATTGACGCAGAAAAGCTTTAACACACTTGCGCTGGCAGCCGATCCCGGGGTGGATCGGCGAGGGCGTTACTAAGGATTCCAGCTGATACCTATTATGGAAAATTCCCCCAACATAGTTTTTATTACCATCGATGACATGAACGACTGGGTCGGCTGTCTCGGTGGCTACGCCGGTAAAGTGCATACGCCGAATATTGATGGTCTGGCGAAGCACGGTCGACTCTTTGCCAACGCGCATTGCCCGGCACCAATTTGTAATCCGTCGCGCACGGCGGTTGTCAGCGGCTTTCACCCGACATCAAGTGGAGTCTATGACAACGCTCGATGGTGGCGACCCACCATGCCGGGAGTGACCATGATTCCCGAGCACTTCAAGGCGAACGGCTACAAGACAGCCTGTGCGGGTAAGGTGATGCACCATACCCCGGGCTTTAATCCGCCTGAGATGTGGGATGAACTGCTGACTCAGTTTTTTGATTTGGGCTATCATACTGGGGCGGATGCATCTGCGCCTCCGAGTGGCATGCCTATGAAATGGCGAGATGGTTTCCCGAAGAACGAATTGGAAGCTGTGCGTAACTGGGACAAGTCACTGAACGGAACGCATGAATTCGACTGGGGGGTGCAGGATATTCCGGATGAGGAAACCGCAGATGCGAAGGCATTTGTCTGGGCGGAGGAATTCTTGGGGCGCAGCCATGACAAACCTTTCTTTTTGGCAGTCGGCAGTTTCCGTCCACACTTGCCGATGTATGTCCCAAAGAAATACTTGGATCTGTATCCGGATGACGAACTCATTGAACCGAAATGTTTTGAGGAAGCACTCGAAAATATTCCGGAGGCTGGTCGAGAGCTAGCCAGCCGAAATTCAGCGAACTATGAGCAGTTAAAAGAAAATGGGCGCTACCGCGAATTTGTGCGCTACTATCTGGCCTCGTTAAGTTACGCGGATGCTCAGGTCGGCCGCGTGTTGGATGCGCTGGCAAAGAGCGCCTACAGCGAGAATACCTATGTGGTCTTCTGGGTGGATCATGGTTTCCATTTGGGCGAGAAGGGACACCTGCATAAGTCCACGCTTTGGGAGGAGTCGACGCGTATTCCGTTGATCGTTGCAGGCCCCGGAGTCTCTCAGACTGGTGTCGAGACGACACGTTCGGTGAGTTCCCTGGATCTATATCCAACCTTGATCGATCTCTGCGGATTGCCGGCAAAACCTGAACTGGATGGGATGAGCTTGCTGCCATTTTTGAGTGACCCGCAGGCGACCCGGGAGACGCCAGTAATTACTTCCCACTCGGAGGGCGATCATGCCGTGCGCAGTGAGCACTGGCGTTACATCCGCTATGCGGACGGTAGCGAAGAGCTTTACGATCACCGCAATGATCCGGATGAAATCAAGAACTTAGCTGGGAAGCCGGAATATGCTGAGATTCAAAAGGAGTTGGCTCACTGGATTCCTTCGACCCCGGCAGCTCCCGTGGCGCACAAGGATAACTTCGATTTCGATCCGGTTTCCTATACCTGGAAACTGAAAGCCTGATTCATGCCCCGGCCCAACATCCTGTTCATCTGCTGCGACGAATTGCGTCACCCCTTCACCACGCTGGAGCCTTATGCGAGCCAGTATGAGGCGATAGGCATACGCGGTAGCAAACTACTGATATTGTAAATCTTCCTCCACCGATATGATCGGTTTATCCTTTTTTGAATCATACCCTTTGGAATCTGGTGTGAGTATCATTCCGTAAGTGATCGAGCTCAGCATCCTCGGCTCCACATGCCCGTCAAGGAAGCCGACAGTTACCATACCATTGTGAGGCTTTGGCGATCTATAGAGTAGAAATCCGCCTTGACCGCCGTTCAATACTGTTCCGGTTAGCCATCGACCGCTATACATGTCGATGAAGAATATTTGACGTGCCGGGTCTGTAATCGTCGCCATCGGTGCGCGACTGATGTATGAGTTGGCACCAAAATGCCAGCCTTCTTCGGTGCATTGGTTTTCCATTGCCCATGCCCATCTTTCATGTTCACTCATCGTGTCCGGCATATCGCAGTAGGGGAGCAGGTTAATCACCGTTTCTTTATTTTGGCCGTCATTGATCGGGTCATTAAATGTAGTTCGTGGCAACTTACCATTATGATCGGCTGCGAACATCGGAACCATCGCCTGCCAGTAGCGCATGTGGGCCGAGCACTTTGCACTGTTGGCTGCGGCTTTCGCTCTGCCGACCGCAACAACTAGAACGGAAGACAGTATGCCAATGACTGCCAGGCTGAGTAATAGTTCAATCAGCGTAAATCCGCCTGTTTTGGGGTAGTCTGTTTTGTTCATAACCTTATTAAAACAATGGTAGTGCCTCTGGTGAGACTTCGGGGTAGCAGGGGCGAGTCGCGCTTTTACCAACGCGATGGTTTAGGCTACATGCTGGTATTTTATTGTCGTGGAACAACTCCCTTGTCCTGGTAAGAATTCATTACCAATAAAAAGCACTTCGACAGAGAGCCGAGATTCTCATTGAGTGGGTGCAATTGATTTTCATCCCTGTAATTCCCCTCAATAACCCAATGATCCACTGACCCGCAACGATTGGATGAAACGCGGTGTTAGGCAGATCAGAGCATGACTCAGCTTAGTGTTCCAGTTACCGGTTCCACAATGGTTTCCGCTCCCACCTGACTTTGTTTCAAACTCAATTCTAAAACCAAATACAACCGTATGCCCTATAAAACTACAATCAATCGAAGTGGCGCTCTAATCGCCTTCATTCTCTGCTTCTTGTCGTCCGTCTGTTTGCTGAATGGACAGCAATTGAATGTGAAAGAACTTGGTCTGACCGGTGATGGTGAGGCGGACGACACGGCCGCGCTCCAAGCCGCCCTGGATGCCGGGAAAAACGACCTCTACTTTCCTGAAGGCAACTACAAGCTCGGCACGGTGAAGATTCCGTCGGACTCCAATCTGACTTTTAATCCGAAGGCGAAAATTACCATTAATGCCGACGCAATGGAGGCGATACTGCCTCCGGTTGACGTTGGTAACCGTGACAAGCCGATACGCCCGTTGTTTGTGGTCAACAGCGAGCGTGTTGTCTTCCAGGGGCTGCGTTTTGATTACGGCGATTCTGCGGTGCAATCGCCGCGTAAGAGCTTAGTGAATGCGCTGGTTTACTGCCAGGATAGCGACACGACGCGAGTCAGTGATTTCCATGTTGAGTTGCAGGGGTTCGATGACTCGCGGGATCGAATCAACATCATTATGGCTGCTGATTCGCACAACATCACGTTGGAAGATAGCAGCGCCTACAACATTAGTAATATGATTTGGGCTACGCAGTGTCGTAATGTTACGGTGCGCGGCAATTCGATGATCAAAGGGGGAACGATCACCACCTTTGCCTGGGGGGGCGAAAACCTAAAGCACCATGATAATTGGTCGCGTGGCGTCACCTATCAATGTGCTTGGCGTGGAGGCAGTCCGGATCCATCCCGCAAGGCGCCGAAGGTGCCTCTCGGCACCGCTAGTGTTGTGCATCGTGGTAGCAAGCCCAGCGATCCGGATTATGTGCCGCACACCTCAGGTATTTACGATGTGATGGTGAAAAATAACTATGCGGAATATGGCGTTACGCTTTGCTGGGGCAATAAGGCGCGTCAGGTCGTGGTTGAAGGTAACATTGCGCGCTTTATGTGGGATTACTCCTACGGCAGCGAAGGGGATGAGAATGTCATTTACGCTAATAACGTTTCGATTAACAGTGCCGTCGGGGGGATCACCTGTCTATACTACGGTGAAAAGGTGTTGATCTCCGGTAATACGATTATCGTGACGCACGAGCCTTTCATCCAGGAATACACCAAGCATCCGGAGTCGAAGTTTCTGGGGCAGTTCATTCGTGTTCACCATGGACAGCACAATCCGGAAGATCGATACGGCAATGGCAGCATGCTGATCGAAGGGAACCTCTTCGTCAACGAACTGGAAAACCGTCCCTCTGGTATCTCACTTGAGGCCGGTCGTGATGTGATGTTCTCCAACAATAAAGTCGTCAATGGGCTCCTTCGCAAGTCAGACGAAATTGCCCGGGTCAAAGTGAAGGACGTGGGTAAGGATGCCGATGAATTCGCATCGCAGGATGGTCGGGACACGAGCGGGGCGCAGCAATATGTCTACGAGCGTCGTGTTGGCGCGGATAAGAGCCGCATCACGATTATGGGGAACGAGTTTATCTCACGTCAGCCGGGTGATAAAGCTCAGGTTCTAGTAAATGGGTCGGTTTCGTCAGCGATTATTAAGGACAACGTATTTCGCAAGGAAGCAACCTTCCTTGAGTTCACCGAAGAACAAAGGGCGCTTGAACAAGAGAAACCGCGCTACATGCTCTATTCTGAGGAAGACTTCGACAATCGTGACCTGACCAACTCCAATCCAGCGACGGCGATCGGGATCGATGCCTACACGCCGGTTAATGCGATTGTTCAGGGCAATATCATCGAAGGTTGGAAACACTCCATCACCGCAGCCAACACAACCACCGAAGGCAAAACCAGCTTCGTGGTGTCCAATAATACGGTGGATGGCGATATTTCTGTAACAGGCGATTCCTCGCGCACGTCCAGCTTGGTGGACGCGAATATTCAACTGCCACTCGCTGCCGAATAAAAGCAACAATAAGGTTCATGGTCGATTATCGTGAAAGGCTTGGAGGGCAATGCTCCGTCATTGCCGCTGTTAGGCCTGGTCACTTCGGGTCCTGGTTCGAATCACGCGGGGTGACACGCTTTCGAGGCCAATTGCCTTTGCGCGGCTGCGACGGAGCGCAGCCCTCCACCATTCGGACGCAATGTCGCCGTAAGCCTTTTGCCTGCAGTGGTTCGCCGATAAATCAATAATTAATCCATGCAGTGTGAGCCAAACTTCGGGGACTCACGCTGCTTCAATTCATACGATGCGATTCATTCCGTTTACTTGTTTTCTCGCGATATTCCTGCAGCCCTGTGTAGGCTTCATGCAGGTGGAACCGTCGCCGAATAGCCCTGTGAACACCGCTGGAAATGAACATATGGATGCATCCCGATTGGAGGACCCAAATACAATGACCGAACGACCGAATATCCTACTGATCACTGCAGATGATATGAATTGGGATGCTGTGGGGGCATTCGGGTGTCGTGTTGCCGGCACGACGCCAAACATTGATCGGCTGGCTGCGGATGGGATGGCCTTCGATGAGGCCAATGTGACGATCTCTGTCTGCCAGCCAAGTCGTTCGTCGCTCCTAACAGGCCGGTATCCGCATCGCAGTGGCGGTGAGGGTTTTTACCATCTACGCAAGCCGAATGTGCCGATTCTGCCGGAGGTGCTCGGTCGGAATGGTTATCGCACCGGTATCCTGGGCAAGGTGGAGCATTCGTCGCCGTATGCGGAATACAGATGGGACTTGTGTCATGATATCGGCGCGCTCGGGCACGGCCGCAATCCGCAGCTCTACGGGCAGTATACGCAGGAATTCATCAAGGCCGCGACGGAGTCGCAACAGCCGTTCTTCCTGATGTTGAATTCGCACGACCCCCACCGTCCATTTTATGGGAATGATGATCCTCGGATGTATGTCGAAGGCGATAAGCCTGCCGCGGCGATTCCATCCCGAGTCTTCACCGCAGAGGAAATTATCACCCCGGGCTTCCTTGAAGACCTGCCTGAGGTGCGCCGTGAAGTCGCGGAATATTACAGTTCGGTGCGCCGCTGTGACGATACCGTCGGAGCGGTCCTGCGGGTTCTGGAAGAATCCGGAATGGCGGAGAATACCATCGTGGTCTTTCTTTCCGACAACGGCATGTCCTTTCCCTTTGCGAAGACAAACTGCTACCTTAACAGTACCAAGACGCCTTGGATTGTGCGCTGGCCGGGCAAAATTCAGCCAGGCACGAGGGAAGGGACACATTTCATTTCCGGGATCGATCTGATGCCTACCTTGCTCGATGCCGTCGGCATTGACGGGCCTGCAAATATGGATGGGGAATCCTTCCTGCCATTGCTGCAAGGTGAGGCACAAAGTGGACGGGACCTCTTGTTCACGCAATTTCACCAGACATTTGTTCGAAGGAACTACCCGATCCGCTGTGTGCAAAACCAGCGTTATGGCTACATCTTTAACCCATGGTCGGACGGTGAAAGAAAGTTTAAAAACGAGTCGCAGAGTGGTCGGACCATGAAAGCGATGCGCGAGGCAGCGAAGCAGGATGCGCAGATTGCCGAACGGGTGCAGCTCTTTGTCTATCGTGTGCCTGAAGAATTCTATGATCTGGAGAACGATCCGGATTGCCGGAACAACTTGATCGACGAGCCCGAACTTCAGTCCGAAATCGATTCACTGCGTGTGCAGCTGGAGCAGTGGATGGTCGAGACTGAGGACCCCGCCTTGGAAGCCTTCCGCCATCGTCATTCACCGCAGGCCTTACAGCAATTCATGGATGATCTGGCCGTGGCCTTACCGTCGAAACATTAAGCAGACTGCATGGCTCATTCCCATCGCTGGTTCACTTCGTTCTCGGATCCATACGCTTTAATCATTCAGAAATTTTGGTTACTTGAACTTACCATTAACTGCCGCTGGACAGACCCTTGCTTTTTCGGGATATTCACACCCGATTCCCCGTAATTCTAACTCAAATTAACCCCCAAAACAAATACTCCCATTATGAAACAAAGCACCAAAACGATTGTTATCTCAAACCTGATGGCCGCTGGCCTTCTCCTGCAATCCCAAGCGGCGGATGTCCTCTGGAACGTCGATGCGGATGGCAACTGGACCACTGGCACAAACTGGTCGACCGGATCGGAGCCTGCCGCCGGCGATGATGTGGATATTTTCCGTAGCGCTGACTATACGGTTACCGTTGATTCTGCCATATTGCCGGAGATTGGCTCATTAAATGTTGGCGCTACGTCATTGAGTGGCTTTAGCGATCAATCTGCCACCTTGAATATTGAATCCACCGGTTCCCTTAGTGTGAGTGGCAACGTTTTGGTTGGCGGTGGGAATACTCTAAATGTAGGCGTCGTGAACCAAAATGGTGGGAGTTTCATTGTTGGCGGTGTTCTAACGGTTGGTGGCGGAAGTACCAATTCCCGTGAGGGTTATTACAATCTGAATGCAGGCACGTTATCTATCAAGCAGTTGAGTCTGGGCGTAAGTGGGCTATCCTATTTCACCCAAAGCGGGGGCGACTTCAGTGTCACTCAGGACATCTTTGCAGCCCCTCAAGCTAAGGCTGGCCTTGTTTACTGGACGATTCAGGGAGGCTCCTTTTCAGGAAGACATCTATATCTGGGAACGAATGGCGGGACGACTAGTGTGTATGGCCGCGCCGTTGAATTCTCGGTTATTGGCTCGAGCTCGACGATAGATATCAGTGGGAATATGTTAGTTTCCGGTGATGTATCAACTAAGGATGTCGATAATTTCTCAGGTAATAGTGTCGCTCGCTTGAAGTATACCATCGATGATGGTGGTGTTTCTAAAGTGAACCTGTCCGGAACTGGGGTTGCTGATGTTCAAGGTGACTTGGTTATGGGCGTTAAGGGGGGTGCTGCACTGACGGCTTCAACCAGCTTTGTGCTAGTTGAAGCGGATACGGGCAATATTACGAATGGCATCACGAATAACTTTAGCTCTGCGCTTTGGGGCGCGGCATCTGTAGAAGATCAAGGTGGTGGCCGCGATGCATTGGTGATTGGCTATGACGGTGCTGCGAGCGTCGGATCTTTGGCCATCGGTGGCACCGAGAGTATCGCATTTACCGCCACAACGCAGGGATTCGCAGATATTAGTAGCCTGAGTGTTGGATCCGATCTGTATGTCTATCTGGCTGCCGACGCGGGAACGGGCCTGGGAATAAGCGACCTGATTCAGTTCTTTGCAGATAATGGTCTCACTGTGGTCGCTTCGGATCTCGGTGGCTACGACATCCGCTTGGAGTATGCCGACCTTGCGGCTACAACCTCCTATTTTGCTTTCGACCTGTCCGAGTTTAATTCGGATGCGACACTCAGCGGCCTGAGCTTGGTCGCAGTGATTCCGGAGCCTGCCACGACTTCGATCCTCTTGATCGGTGTGATCGGCGGGTTCTGCTGCCTGCGTCGCAAGCGTCGATAAACGAGATTATTTTTAGGGAAGGCCGTCATCGGCCTGGGGGTATCAACCTGTGCACCTGAGTCCAGCATCTGGGTTCAGGTGCCTTTGTTTTACATACTCATGTCGGTCAGGCTGGGCTTGGCCGGATTGAACGTTTCTATTTTTATGAATCACTGCACTAAATTTTTCGCAGCAGCATGCTTGTTGGCTGCACCTTTTATTACTTCGGCAGAAGTCCGAATGCCGGCAGTGTTCGGCGACCATATGGTGCTCCAGCGGGAGCTGCCATTGAAGGTCTGGGGCTGGGCCGATCCGGGTGAAGCGGTCTCTGTTGCCTTGGCTGGGCAGAGCGCCAAGACCCAGGCGGACTCCGATGGACAGTGGGAACTTCGCTTCGAACCCTTGGTGGCCAGCTTTGATCCGGTCGAATTCAAGATATCCGGGAAGAATACGATTGCCTTTGAGGATGTGTTGGTGGGCGACGTCTGGCTGTGCTCCGGCCAGTCGAACATGGTATTTGAATTGAGAAGATCACTGCACGGAAAGGCTGCAATGTCAGAGGAGATCGATCCTTCGATCCGCTCCTTTTATGTGAAGCGCCATCCCGCGATCGATCCGATGGATGACGTGGAAGGGCATTGGGCCGTCAGTGCAAACGATGTCAAAGCCTTGGCGGGTTTCTCGGCAGTTGGGTTTTATTTTGGTCGTGAAATTCAGCGCACGCAGAACGTGCCGGTAGGTCTCATTGGTAGTAACTGGGGCGGCACCCGATCGCAATCCTGGACGAGTTTGGAAGGGCTGCAGGCGAGTCCGGAGACATCGCCCTATACCGATGGATTGTTGGAAAAGAAGGCGCAGATATCCAAACGGATGAAAGTCTACGAGGCCAAAACGCTGCCAGAGTGGCAGAAGGCGCTGGATGCATGGAAATCGGAGCAGGATCCCAAAGGTCCAAAACCACAGAAACCCAAGTCTCCCGGCGGAAGTCATCATTTCGTGACGTCCTTATATAATGGGATGATCCATCCGTTGACAGGTTTTGCGATGAAGGGGGCGATCTGGTATCAGGGGGAAGCCAATGCCAAACAAAATGCCGTTGAATATGCTTCTTTGTTTCCGGCCTTGATCCGTGATTGGCGGCAGCAGTGGGGGCAGGGTGATTTTCCCTTCATCTTTGTCCAGTTGGCGGGATTTAAGAATGGAAAGGGTGATTGGCCCGTCCTGCGTGAAGCGCAGCGCAGAACCTTGTCCGTTCCAAACACGGCCATGGCCATGGCCTTGGATGTTGGTGAAGAAACGGATATACACCCGAAGAATAAATTAGTGGTGGGTGAGCGCTTGGCACTTGCCGCCCGGCAAGTGGCTTATGGCGAGGACTTGACCTATTCCGGGCCGAGCTTCGAGTCGATGGAAGTCAAAGGCCCGCGTGCACTCGTCACCTTTGATCATACAGATGGGGGCTTGATGGTCGGCACGATTTCGGAGGACGCGACTCATTTTATAGCAGCCGCTTCGGGCACGGAAGTTCAGGGCTTTGAGCTGGCCGGTGAGGAGGGCGTATTCTACCCGGCGCAAGCACGTATCCTAAAGAATAATAAAGTCGAGTTGACCTCCGAGCAGGTCGACAAGCCGCTTGCCGTGCGCTATGCTTGGTCAGCATGGCCCGAGCCCAGCGCCAACTTGTATAATCAAGCAGGTTTGCCTACAGTCCCCTTTACGACGGAAGCCTGGCCTCCTATTGTGGAATAGGCTGCGGTTAGCGAATCGTTTTTGCACTGAAAGGTGCTAGGTTTAGCTTTTGAATTTTGGCAAATCATACTTACCGAATTTCTTCGGTTTGTGGATTAAAGCATCGTCATCAAAGGTGCCTGCTTTAACCTGCCATTTATTACCGTATAAATGATATCCCTCCCCTAAAATTATTCAGTCTGCTCTTTGACGCGTAGTTTGTATCAACAGTAGTTTTTTCGATGAAAAAAAGACCCAATATCCTTTTCATGTTGTCGGACGATCACGCGGTGGGCGCGATCTCGGCATGCGGTTCGAAGATCAATCAGACACCGAATCTCGATCGCTTGGCGAACGAGGGCGGCGTATTTAATCAAAGCTTCTGCTGCAATTCGATCTGCACGCCCAGCCGGGCGGCTATTTTGACCGGAAAGCACAGTTTCCAAAATGGGGTTCTCACGCTTCGGCATAGCTTGAGCCCGGTGCCCACCACCTTTATCCGGGAAATGCGGAATGCGGGCTATGAAACGGCGATCGCCGGCAAGTGGCACCTCCATTGTGAGCCTCAGGATTTCGATTTCTGGAAAGTGCTTCCGGGACAGGGGAATTATTACAATCCGGAATACCTAACTGCAGAAGGAAGTGTGCAGGAGGTGGGCTACTCCGAGGATATCACCACCGATACGATTTTGGATTGGATCCAAAACAAACGCAGCCAGGATAAGCCCTTTGTGGCCTGTTGCCATTTCAAGGCGCCGCACCGTGCCTGGTTTCCCCCGCTGCGCCATATGGAGAAGTATACGAAGACGACTTTTCCAACACCCGATAATCTGGCGGATGATTACGCGGGCCGGTCTGAATTACTTCAGAAGAATGAAATGATGATCGCGCGTCACTTGTTCTGGGATACCGATCTGAAAGTCAGTGATCCGGGACCCAATGCCTCGCGGCTCGATTTCAAGATGAAGGATGGCGTGGTCAACGACGATGAGCTGCATCGGATGACCCCGGAGGAACGTGCACTCTGGGATGAGTTTATCAAGCGACGCGAATCCGAGCTGCAAAATGAAGCCTTGGACGACGAAGCCTTTTTGGAATGGGTCTATCAGAAGTATCTAGCCGACTACCTTGGCTGTGTGGCGAGTATTGATGATAATGTCGGTCGCTTGCTGGATTATCTCGATGAGGCCGGTTTGGCTGAGGATACGATTGTGGTCTATTGCTCGGACCAGGGCTTTTATCTGGGGGAACATGGCTGGTATGATAAGCGTTGGATGTTTGAAGAATCCATGCGCATGCCTTTGTTGATGCGTTGGCCGGATACGATCGAGCCCGGTTCGAAATTTGAGCAACTGGTCCAAAATATCGATTACGCGCCGACCTTCTTAGAGGCGGCTGGATTGGAGACGCCGGCGGATATGCACGGCACCTCGCTCTTGCGTGTCGTGGAAGGACAAGAGATTCACGAAGACCTCTATTATCACTACTACATGAACCGTCCACATGGGGTGCCCGCGCATGATGGGGTGCGGACTCAGCGCTATAAGTTGATTCATTTCTACACGACAGGTGAATACAATCTCTTCGATTTGGAAGACGATCCAACGGAGATGAAAAGTGTGCATTCCGACCCTGCCTATGCGGAGATTTTGCAGGCAATGAAACTGCGTTATGAGGTCGCTCGCGAGCGTTTCGAAATTCCGAATGAATTTCCGCCTTTGGCGGCGCCGTTAACTGTAGAGAAGCAAATTTAAACTAAATCAGGAATATCTACATGATAAAACATGCGATTATAGGAACTGGCGGAATGGCCAACAGTCATGCACGGGAGATGGCTCAGATCGAAGGGGTTCAGCTCGTTGCCTGCTGTGATCTGTTCGAAGACCGTGTGAAGGCATTTGCCGATGTTCATGGCATTGCCGAGTGCTATACGGATGTTGCCGAGATGTTGGCAAAGTGCCCGATCGATTCGGTATCGATTGTTACTCCGGACGGAACGCATGCGGCACTCACCTTGCAAGCGATCGAGGCGGGGAAGCATGTTCTCTGTGAGAAACCCCTGGCGACAAATGTCGCGGATGCCGAAGCCATGGCACAAGCTGCTCAAAAGGCTGGAGTCATCAATATGGTGAACTTTACCTACCGCAAGAGTTCGGCCCTCCAGCGTGCGGCTGAATGGATACAGAACGGCGAGTTGGGGCGGATTTACCACGTCGAAGCGAACTATTTTCAAAGCTGGCTGAACGCCAAATACTGGGGCGACTGGAAGACGGAGTCCAAGTGGTTGTGGCGTCTCTCGACCGAACATGGCAGCAATGGTGTCCTCGGCGATATCGGTATTCATGTGCTTGATTTTGCCACCTATCCGGTCGGTGGCGTCGCCAACCTATATTGCCAGCTGAAGAACTTCGACAAAGCTCCGGAAAATCGGATCGGTGATTATAATCTGGATGCCAACGATACCGCTTTGATCACACTCGAGTTCAAGAACGGGGCGGTCGGCATGGTAACCACAACCCGCTATGCGACCGGACACCGGAATTCTTTGTCGATGCGGATCTACGGTGAGCTTGGCACGGTGCGGATTGATCTGGATCGCGCCTATGATGTGCTTGAGTTCTGCCGGATTGATGCAAACGGAAACACCGAGCCCTGGCAGACGCTCTATTGTCCGCCAACGCCTACGGTTTATGAATCATTCATTGAAAGTATCAAGACAGGCGTTCAGCAACAGCCTGACTTCGAGCGTGGGTTGGAAATTCAAAAGCTACTTTCGGCCTCGGTCGAATCGAGCAAGGTCGATCACAAGATTACATTTTAAAAGGAGATCATTATGCAAACTACATCACCCATACGAGTGACCGTCTGGAATGAGTTCGTTCACGAAGTTAAGAATGAAGTCGTTAAGGGCATTTATCCCAATGGCATTCACGCAGTCATTGCCGAAGGCCTCAAAGAGCTCCTGGGCGAGAATGTGATCGTTAATACGGCGACTTTGGAAGAACCGGAGCATGGTTTGACTGAAGCGAGTCTGGCCGAGACCGATGTGCTGCTCTGGTGGGGACACTGTGCGCACGGTAAAGTGAGTGACGAAGTGGTCGACCGGGTGCAGGAGCGGGTCTTGCAAGGCATGGGCTTAATCGTGCTGCACAGCGGACACTTTTCCAAGATCTTCAAGCGACTGCTGGGCACATCCTGTGCCCTAAAATGGCGTGAAGCCGGCGAGCGCGAGCGGCTTTGGGTTTGTTCCCCGGGCCACGCCATCGTTCGCGGCTTGGGCGAGTGTATCGAACTTCCCGAGACGGAAATGTATGGGGAGCCCTTCGGTATTCCGACTCCCGACGAGCAGATCTTTATTTCCTGGTTTGAGGGCGGGGAAGTCTTCCGTTCCGGATGCACCTGGAGACGCGGCAATGGTAAAATTTTCTATTTCCGTCCCGGCCACGAAACCTATCCCATCTATTACAACCCGCAGGTTCGGCAGGTCCTCGCGAATGCGGTGGAATGGGCACGTCCGGAGGGAATGTGGACCAATGCCTTGAAAGCACCGAATGTGCCGGTGGATCAAGCACCCGAAAAGATCGTGGCCAAAGGTGCCAGCGTGCACAAAGCCGGCGAGCAGGGGTATCGCTAAGACATCCTGAACGCCGAGGCTTTATAAACAAGCCCTAGTGTGCTTCATCGAAGTTCATTACCTTACAAAGGTTGCATCCCGTGCCAATGGAGTCAGGGCATCCTGCCCTGATATAATAGTGTTGAAAGGGGACTAGGGCGGGACGCCCTAGCTCCGTTGGTTCTATAACTTTTTCAGAGCAAAATGTATTTCTGTAGCTTATTTAGCTGACACCGCTCTAAGGTTTTTCGATGAGTTGATCCAGACCGCTGATGTTATAGTCGGCTTCAGGTAGTAGTGCCTTGCTGCCGATGCCGACCGCTTTCATCTTCGCACGGTGGGCGGCTTCGATGCCAGCCTCTGCATCTTCGAAGACGACGCAGTCTTCGGGAGCGAGGCTGAGGGATTGAGCGCCCTTGAGGAATACGTCGGGAGCGGGTTTTGCTTCGGACACCGAGTTGCCGTCGACGACGCTATCGAAGAGATCGGTGATTTCCAAGCGTTCGAGGATGAGCGGGGCGTTCTTGCTCGCGGAACCGAGGGCGACTTTGGCTCCATTGGCTTTGAGCATCTCAATGTATTCGCGGGCTCCGGGAAGGATTTCTTCCTTCGGCATCTTGTAGATGTATTCGAGATACCATTCGTTCTTCAGACGCAGCATTTCCTGCTTGAGCGCATCGCCAATGTCCATCTGACCTATTTCAAGCAGGATCTCCAGTGAACGAACACGACTGACACCTTTGAGGCGTTCGTTGTCGGCTTCGGTGAACTCGAAGCGAAGCTCTTCGGCCAGTCTTCTCCAAGCAAGATAATGATACTTCGCCGTGTCGACAATGACGCCGTCGAGGTCGAAGATGGCGCCTTTGATGTTCTCGAGAAAAGAGGGAATGCAGGTGCTGGTTTGCATGCTTAAAAAAGGTTATCGGTTGGTTTGGATAGTGGCGCCGACTTCGCAGGCCAGAAGGTCACCACTGAGGTCAAACTCGATGGCTTTGGCGTTCGTTGCGTCGGCAGTGACTTCGATTTGATCGGCGGTGATCTTGACCGAGAACCACTGTCCAAGCTTTGCGAAACGGAAGCTGAGCTGCTCCCAGCTTTCAGGTAGCTGTGGATTGAGTTGCACCGTATCACCGCCGGTTCGAAGACCGGCGAAGCCAAGGATGGCAGCCATCCAAGCACCGCCGTTTGCGGCGGGGTGAGTGCCGCCGATGTAGAGGTCGCCGATGAACTGTTTGGATTTACCGGTGAGGTCGATGGTGGCGGTGCGCAGGAAGTATTTATAGGCCCATTCGGTCTTACCGAGCTCCGCCGCAAGGAGTGCGTAGACGCAAGGGCTGAGGCTGGAGCCGTGCTCGGTGCGCGGTTCATAGTATTCCCAGTTGGCTTGTTTAATCTCGGAAGCATATTGCTCGGAGAATAGATGTAGCATGAGCACCACATCCGCCTGCTTGATGACTTGCGTCGTCGTGGCGATGCCGTGGCCGCCACCCCAATATTCGTTCGGGTGGATCAGGCGTTCCTTGAGGCTTTCCGGACGGTTATCTTCGAGCTTAAAATAACCGTCAAATTGTTCGATGATTTTTGTGTCTTTATCCGGAGCTGGAATGTAAAGGTTTGCCGCCATATGCTCAAAGCCCGCGAGTTCTTCTGCGATGGAGAGTTTCGCAATGAGCGTGTCGTAGGCTTGCGGCTCTTCAGCCTTGAGGAGCTCGGTAATCTGCAGTGCGATCTGCAGGCTTGCGCGAACCATGGCATTGGTGAAGGCGTTGTTGTGGACGCGCTCGTGATATTCGTCGGGCCCGACAACGTCATGCAGCTCGAAGCGCTGACGTTCCGGTTTGTATGACGCGTAGCTGTAGAAGAAGCGGGCGCATTCCAGAATGACTTCCGCGCCGCCCTCGGTGAGCAGGCTGAGGTCACCGGTCATTTGATAATGCCGCCAAATCGCAAGGGCCACGTCCGCGCTGATGTGGATCTGCTTATCACGGAAGTAGGTGCGCATGGGGCGACCGGTGATGACGTCGGTGACGTTGAAGAAAGTGCAGGCATCGTCGCCGGTTTCCTGACTCTCCCATGCATAAAAGGCGCCCCGGAATCCATTCTCGGCGGCTTTCCGGCGTGCACCGTCCAGGGTATGGTATCGATACTGGATTAAATGGCGTGCAAGCTCCGGCTGGGTGTGGTCGAAGAAGGGGAGCATGAAAATCTCCGTATCCCAGAAGATCGCACCTTTGTAGACTTGGCCGGAAAGCCCGCGCGCAGGAATCGAGGCATGATCATTTTCCGGAGCAGCGATCAGCAGATGATAGATGGAATAGCGCAGCGCATTCTGTGCTTCTTCGTCGCCTTCGATTTGCACATCGCTGTTGGTCCATCGCTTCTTCCATGCTTGGTCGTGACTTTCTTTGATTGCGTCGAGTCCGAGTGAACGGGCGGTTTCCAGGGTCGTGATGGCAGCTGCTTTCGGATCATGGCTCTCCACGCCGGTGTGAGTGGCGATGTATTTGCAGAAGCTGTATTCGATGCCTGCCTCTGCCTTGAATTCGCAGAGATGCATATTCGTCGCGGATTCGCACATGAAGGGGAGTTCTTCGGAACTCTCTATGGTCGAGGCGACGACGACTGTGATTTGCTTTTCGACTGTGTGGGATTCAAGGCAGAGTGTGCCTTCCATTGCGTCACTCTTGAATGCTTCCAGGTGTGGCCCATTGATGTCCCATATGTCGGTCGAAATATGAGAGCTGACAGAAACCAAGCATGGTTCCGATGCCTCTATCCGGCATTGCATGACACCCAGGTGCTTTTGATCGAGGCTGAGGAAACGGTTGATCTCCAGCTTGATGGTTTTGCCTGAGGGGAGCTGGTAAGTCGTGCTGCGGCGATGCGTGGCATTGGCCAGATCCAATTGCTGCGAATGTTGAACGAGCTCACTTTTTAAGGTGGAAAGTTCGATGCCATCGACGATCAGAGTCAGGTTGTAGGCATGGGGCGCATTGACAGGCTCGCGCCATTTATCCCCGGATTGATCATACAGCCCGGAGAGGGTGCAGGCTGCCAGGTGTTCCTTCCCGAATTCTTCGAGCGTGCCACGTAGGCCCATGTAGCCGTTGCCGATCAGGAATTTGTTTCCATTGGCTTCAATGTGATTGGGCAGAAAGTCGTCTTCAGAGAGAATCCAGTCTGTAGAGGTCGGGGGTGTTGCAAGTTTCATGACTACACTGAGGGGCTAAATAAGAATGCCGGCGTCTTTCGGAAACCGCTCCGGTGCTCAGCAGATCTGAGCTTTGCCGCATCATGCAGTCTTCTGTAA
The DNA here is from genome assembly GCF_027257905.1 of Coraliomargarita parva. Lineage (NCBI taxonomy): Bacteria > Pseudomonadati > Verrucomicrobiota > Opitutia > Puniceicoccales > Coraliomargaritaceae > Coraliomargarita > Coraliomargarita parva. Next base: position 589,529 of record NZ_JAPZEI010000001.1, on the reverse strand, counting down.
TCTTTTAGTATTGGTAAGTATAGATAACCAATGCGTGCCATTTGTCTGAGGGTGGCGGTTGGTTACATTTCGGGGTTTTGTAACCCCAGCTAGCAGCCACTAACCTTATCATACGTCATGCATCTCATTGATTGGATCATCACGATCGTCCCCATTTCAATCATCCTGTTTCTGGCCGTCTATAGTAAGAAATATGTTCGTGGCGTGGTCGACTTCCTGGCGGCCGGGCGTGTGGCGGGACGCTATGTTATTTCCGCCGGCGACCTGACTTCAGGGTTGAGTGTCATTACGCTCGTAGCGTTGGTGGAGTCCAAGTATCAGGTGGGCTATGCCCTGACTTTCTGGGAGTATTTAGAGGTGCCTGTGGTTATCATCATGGGATTGACCGGCTATTGTGTGTATCGCTTCCGGGAGACGCGGTCCCTTTCGATCGGTCAGTTTCTCGAGATGCGTTATAACAGGCCGTTGCGGATTGTGGCGTCGACGATCCGCACCCTTTCGGAGATGATCACCAATGCGATTGGCCCTGCAGTAGCCGCCAATTTCTTCATCTACTTCCTCGGCTTGCCGCACAAAGTGATGATCTTCGGAACTAACCTGCCGACCTTCGGGCTGATTGTGGGGGCGTCGCTCTGCCTCTGCATGGTTGTGATTTGGCCAGCTGGTCGAATCTCGCTTTTGATCTCGGATGCCTTCCAAGGCTTGATGTGTTATCCCATTTTTGTGGTTTTAGCGGGTTATATCCTTCTGCACTTCGGTTGGCATGATACGATCGGGCCGGTAATGATGGACCGGGCCAATGGGGAGAGTTTTATCAACCCTTTCGATATCGAGAAGCTGCGTGATTTTAATATCTTTGCGCTCTTTGTGACGATTATGGGCAAAGTTATGAACCGTGCGAGCTGGATCGGCAATGATACGACCAATAGTGGCCGCACTCCACATGAGCAAAAGATGGCTGGCATTCTCGGGACCTGGCGCAACCTCTATGCCGCGCTCATGATGCTCATGGTAGCGGTGATGATCATCGCGCTGATGACGCACCAGAAATTTGCGGACCAGAGCCATGAGATCCGGCAGGAGCTGATCCAGAAGGTTTCGCTCGAGGCAGTGCCGGATGATGCGCTGCGCGAACAGCTCAACGACAAACTGTCGGCGATACCGGTTCAGAGCCACGAAATCGGCGTAGATGCCCCGTTCTCGCAGGATGTGAATATCGACACACCATACATGGATACGGCACTGGAGACGCTGGGGGGCACGCCGGAAGGGAACCAGCAGTATCAGAAGTTTCGCACGCTTTATCATCAAATGATGTTGCCGGTTGCACTTAAGAACATCCTGCCGGTGGGCCTGATGGGGCTTTTCTGTCTGCTGATGATCATGCTTCTGATCTCTACGGACGACTCGCGGGTCTTCAACGCATCCTCGACGATCGTGCAGGATATCATCATCCCGTTTTTCAAGAAACCGCTCGCACCCAAACAACACCTCCTGTTGCTTCGTCTGACTTCGACTGGCGTGTGCCTCTTTTTCTTCGTGGTTTCGATCTTCTTCGTTCAGATCGATTACATCATCATGTTCACCGTGATCATGACCGCGCTTTGGTTGGGCGGTGCAGGACCGATCATGATTTTCGGGCTTTACAGCCGCTTCGGAAATTCGGTGGGTGCGTTTGGAGCGTTGATTTTCGGATCGGGGTTTTCGGCGGTGGGGCTTTATTTGCAGCGTAACTGGGCCGAGACAGTCTATCCTTGGCTCGTATCCAATGGCTGGGATGCTTCAGTGGGGCATTTCCTTGAGACCGTTTCTTCTCCCTTCCATCCCTATGTCGTTTGGGAAATGGATGCAGTGAAGTTTCCCATCAACTCCTACGAGCTTTATTTCATGGCGATGATATCTGGGATTGCGGCTTATGTAATCGGTTCGGCATTGACCCAACGCAAGCCTTACAACCTCGACCGCTTGCTCCACCGTGGTGAGTATGACGTTTCGAATGAATACAAGGAGCCGTTTCAATGGAGCCTGCGTAGTTTCTATAAAAAACTGATTGGCATCACGCCGGAATACACGATTGGGGATCGTATTATCGCATGGTCGGTCTTCGGTTATGCAATCGTGTATAAATTCGGGTTCTGCTTTGTCGGCGTGCTCATCTGGAATGCGATTTCACCGTGGTCGGTGGAGTGGTGGAGCAACTACTTCTTTATCACGAGTCTTGTTGTGACCGCCATCCTCGGCATTATATCCACCTTCTGGTTCCTGATTGGAGGGATTATCGACATCCGTAAACTCTTCCGTGACCTGGCCGCTCGCATCGATGATCCGCTCGACAACGGTATGGTCGAGGGGCACGTTTCGTTAGTCGATAAAAAGGCATTTGAAGCACGCACCCACAAGCCGCAAGACGACTGATCCTAAACACGACTCTAGATTTTCGGAGTTCCCTGCACCTTATTCGTCCCCCTTGGGGAGGGAGTCGACGGTTAAGCCTTCGAGGGGTTTTGGTTTTCCGGGCAGGAGGAAGCTAGTGAGATATCCGGTGACGAAGGTGACGGTGCTGCCGATGGGTCCGTAGAGCCAGAAACTGATCGGGGCGTTGTTCTTCAGGTACACGACGACGGCGTGGACGGAAATTCCGGCTGGCAGGTTTTGCGCGACAAAGAAGGGGTAGATCCCGTATGTCTTGATGGGGCGGCTTAGGTGTTTGCTTGTCTGGTATGTTCAGGTTCTTGCAGTCGTTCACTCGGCTTGACGCTTGCTGTTATTGCGTGCTTCGTTTCGAAAGCTTAAAGCCCGCTTGCTTGACCGTGGCACTGATTGTATGCATGGGTTCTGGTTTTGATTCTCCTCTTATCGTACCATGCAACGCCGAGTCACGATTCACGATATTGCAAAGCGGGCCAATGTTGCCCCGTCTACGGTTTCGCGTGCCTTGCGCAATAGCAAGCAGGTGTCTGAATCGAAGCGCGAGGAGTTGAAGGCCCTGGCGGACGAAATGGGCTATCGCCCGTCTCCTTTGATTTCAGCCTATGCTTCCCAGCGTCGTAGCGGCCGGCCATCCGCGATCACGACGATTGCCTTCATTACAAGCGTACCTTCCGGGTTCGACTGGGGGCAGATCCCGTTCTTTCGTCGTTGCCATGTGGGCATGCATCGCCGGGCCGAGCAGCTTGGCTATGCGGTCGAGAATTTCGGCCTTCGGGAGGCCGGTATGAGTGCCCGCCGGTTAAATGATGTACTTTATCATCGTGGGATCCAGGCGCTATGCTTTGGGCCTGAGATGGCACGCGAACCTGACTGTCACTTTGATTGGGAGCGCTTTTCCGCGATTAGTCTCTGTCATTCCTTAACGGTGCCCAAGTTGCACCGCGCGATCGCCCATCATTTCCACTCCATCATTCTGGCGTTGGGCGAGCTTCGGGCCAAGGGCTACAAGCGTATCGGCTTTTGCATGAAGAAGGAGAGTGTGGAATGGACGGAGGGGCTCTGGCATGCCGGGCTGCTCTACTTTCTGCAGCAGTATCCCGAAATTGAGGTCGAGTTCATCAGTCTGGGGGACGAGCTCTCGCTGGTGGTGGATTGGTGTCGAGCGAAACGGATCGAAGTGGTGCTGGAAATCATGCCCGAGGTGCGCGAGGTCTTGCACGCGAGCGGACTGGTTGCGGAGGGCCTCGATTACGCGACTTTGGATTGGAATCCGGAAGACGCCCATATTGCCGGTGTCGATCAGAATGCGGAACGAATCGGTGAACTGGCCGTTGACTTGGTGATCTCCATGTTGAAAGCGGGGGAAACCGGTATCCCCAGCGCCGCGACAGCCGTCATGTCGGAGGTTTCCTGGGTGGACGGGCCCAGTCTGCGCCGGGGACGGTGAGTGGGTCTGGCCGTTCTCTTTAGTGCGGGTGCAGGTTTGGCGGGCTGAGCCGTGCCTTTAGATTACCGTTCCTTGGGCAGAAGTATGGTAAAGGTGGTACCTTCCGGGCCGGTATCGAAGCTGATTTTACCTTTGTGGGCGTCGACGATGGATTTGACGATCGCGGTGCCGAGGCCGGTGCCTTCGTTTTTGCCGTGGGTGACGAAGGGCTCGAAGAGGGTGTCGCGGATTTCCTCGGGGATGCCCGGGCCGTTATCGCTCACGGTCAGACGGATGTGCTCGCCGGCCTCATATGCCTCGACTGTGAGTTTGCCGGTCTTGCCCGAGTTATGGATGGCTTCCATCGCATTGCTGACGAGATTCTGAAGTACCCGGAGCAACTTGGTGGTATCTCCCATGAGTGAGAGCCCGTTGTCGATCAGTTCGATCGTGATATCTTCCTCTTTGAAGAAGGGGGTGTTGAGCTCCCGGAACATTTTGAAGAGGAGTTCGATCGAGACGTAGGCGATCTCGATTTCGTCGTCGCCCCGGGAAAATGCGGCCAGATCGTTGGCCATGTCGACCATGCGGCGGATCTGGGCTTCGATATTTTCGCAGATCTTTTCGGTGCGCGGGTCGTCCTTGTGGCGCTGGCGAATGACATGGGCGCCGAGGCTGATGATGGAGAAGGGGTTTTTAAAGTCGTGGAGGATGGAGGAGACCATGGTGCCGACCAGGCTGAGCTTCTGGGTCTTCATCACGTCTTCCACGTAGTGGCGCGTCGTATTGTTGAGGTGCTCGATGACGCTTTCCAGGATCTTGCGGACCGGTTCGGCATCTTCGATGATCTTCTTGACGGTGGTTTCGGGTACTTTGCCGATCAGGGCCTTGCTGCCGGCTTCGGCTGCCAGCGCGCGGTGTTCCCCGGTGAAGACTCCGACCTCGCCGAAGAAGCCACCTTCCGCCGACTCGCTGATGATGTGTTTCGAGCCGTCGGGGCGCCACTTAAAGAAATTGACGGACCCTTCGAGCGTGAGAAAGAGGGCGTCCGGTGCGCTACCTTCGTCAAAAATGAGGTCTCCGGCATCCATGTGCAACAACTCAACCTCATGCAGAATCGCTTCGCGGCGCGCTGTGGTGATGCTAAGGATAAATGGATGTTCGGTGAGTTTCATGGGCTGGGGGCGGCCTCGGATGGTGGTGCTTCGCCCGACCGCGCTTGTCTAACGGAGAAGACAAGGATGGTGGACCCGATTGCCAGCAGTAGGAGCAGCAATCCGAGCCAGATACCTTTCGGCGAGCACTTGTTCATAAGAATTGGTACTTATGAGGGGGCTTTGGACTAGATACAATCCTCTATATTGGGATTCGTTGAAATGTCTTCAGGACAAGCGCATGCTGTAGTCGCTGTAAGCAAACTTGCGGATGACCTGCAGGCCTTGGGCCGGATCAAACTGGCAGATTGCCGGCAGGGGGACGCCGTTGAAAGTGGTGTTCTTGACCATCGTGTAATGGCTCATGTCGAGGAATACCAGACGCTGCCCTGTTTTCAGGGGTTCGGGGAAGGAGTAGTCGCCGACGACATCGCCGGCGAGGCAGGACATGCCGCCGATCCGGTAGGTGTGGGGGTGGACTCCGGGCAGGTCCGCACCCAGGATCGCCGGGCGATAGGGCATTTCGAGCACGTCCGGCATGTGGCAGGTCGCTGACGAGTCTGTGATTGCGATCTGCTTCCCGCCCGCTTCGACAATGTCGAGCACCGTGACGATCAATACGCCGGTGTGTAGCGCGACGGCTTCGCCGGGCTCGAGGTTGACCTCGACCTGGTATTTTTCACGGAAATGACGAACCACGCGGATCAGTCGTTCGATGTCATAGCCAGGGCGGGTGATGTGGTGGCCGCCGCCGAAATTGAGCCATTTGCGTCCGGGGATGAGGTCGCCGAATTTGGTCTCGAAGGCCTCGGCTGTGTGTTCGAGTGCATCAGAGTCCTGTTCGCAGAGGGCGTGGAAATGAAGGCCATCCAGCTGATGCAGTGCGGCATCGCCCAGTTCCCGGAGAGCTTTGTCGAGTGCCTCGCGGGTCGTGCCGAGTCTGGAGGACGGGGAACAGGGGTCGTAGAGTTCGGTTTCGACCTCCGAATACTCCGGATTCACCCTTAGTCCCAGTTCCGCCTTCCGGTTGTCCCCCAGAATCTCGATGCCGCGGTTGAGCTGCTTGTAGGAGTTGAAGACCAGGCTGTGGGCGAAGCGGTTGAGTTGCACCAGTTCGTGGGGCTTGTAGGCGGCGGAATAGACATGTACCTCTTTTCCGAAGTACTCATGAGCAAGGAGGCCTTCGTGGAGCCCGCTTGAGGTGGTGCCGGCCAGAAAGGGGCGAATCCGGGGGAAGGTGCTGTGGCATGCGAAGCCTTTCAGTGCCAGCAGGATCCTGGCGCCGGATTGTTCCGAGATTGCCTGCAATAATCGGCAATTGTCCTCCAACCGGCCCATGTGGACGACATAGGCGGGGCTGGGGGCGGCTTCGAATGGAATTGCTTCCAGCGCGGCGGCGCGTTCGGGTGTCAGTGGTGGCGTTGGGTCTTGAGCCATAAGCAGCCTGTAAACCTGTGTCCATTTGGGGCGTTGGCGAGCCTCTTTCGCAGTGCTTCCGGGTAGGATTTGTGCAATGGGTGGAAGCGGAAAATAGGGCAAACTTAGGGTTGATTTTCGGATGCTCTGTTTTATTGTGCGCCGTTTTCTCAAGTTCTCAGGTCGTACAATCGGTCATTTTCTACCCAGTATTTAATATCATGCAGCAGTATAAACTTAACGTCTCCAGTCGTGAAAAAACCGGTCGCGGTGTCGCTCGTCGCCTGCGCGCCTCCGGTCAGATTCCGGCCAGCATCTACAGCAAGGGCGAAGCTCGTTCGATCTCTCTCTCTGCCGAAGCATTCCGCGACCTCAGCCGCGAAATGGGTGGCGGAGCTGCTCTGATCGAGCTGACTGATGAGAAAGGGGCCACTGCCCTGACTCACGTACAGGCCGTCCAGCGCGATCCGATCAAGGATACGGTCGAGCACATTGATTTTCATGAGGTTGCCCGCGGCGAAAGCTTTGTGGCCCACGTACCGGTTCATCTGGTCGGTGAGAGCGATGCGATCGGCGTGAAGAACGAAGGCGGCGTGATCGACCACAAGGCGCACGAAGTCGAAATTCGCTGCCGTCCCTCCAAGCTGCCCGATCACATCGAAGTCGATGTCAGCAAGCTGGCTGTGGGCGGAGCGATCCACATCGGCGACCTTCCGGCCCTCGACGGAGTCGAATATCTTGGCGACTCGGTTCTTGTGGTCGTTTCCTGTCAGCCGCCTACAGTGGCTGTGGCTGCTTCCGAAGAAGCCGCAGAAGTCGCCGCCGACGAGGTCCCTGCCTCCAAGGTCAAGGAAGAGGCTGCTTCCGAGGAGTAATTTTCCTTTTGCCGGAGCCTCTCGGGGCTCCGATCCACTCGTTCTTTCACAATGTCCATCGCGGTGATCGCCGGTCTCGGAAATCCGGGGCTCAAATACCGCAATACCCGGCACAACGTCGGTTTCGAACTCGTCGATGCCTTGGCGGAGCGGTACAAGCTCGGCTGGAAGGCAGAAGCCAAGTTCGAGGCGCTGACCGCGCTGGGGACCCAAGCCGACGGCCGCAAACTGCTGCTGGTCAAACCACAGACCTATATGAATGCCAGCGGTCGTGCCTTGGGAGCCATTCTCCGCTACCGTAAGCTTGGAGCCGAGTCGCTTCTCGTCTGTTATGACGACCTGACGCTCGACTTCGGCCGTGTTAAGTTGAGTCTCAACGGCAGCGCGGGCGGTCACAACGGGATTGCCGATCTGCTTCAGCAGGTCGGTCCCGGTTTTGCCCGTTTCCGTATCGGTATCGGCGCTAAACCGGAAAAATCAATGGACTTGGCGGATTATGTCTTAAGCCGCTTCTCAAAGGACGAACAAGAAACTTTGGCAGGTCAACTTCCCCGCTACCTGGACTCGGTCCAGCTGGTGGTTGACAAGGGTATCGAGCCCGCCATGAACATCATCAATCAACGCACAGCAACAGAGCATGAGCGCAACAACCACCAATAACTATAAAGCAACATTCATTCTGGACCTCCGTGAATCCGAAGACGATTCGCAGAAGGTACTGGCTGATATCACTGAAACTCTTGGCAGCATCGGCGGCCAAGCCACGCAAAGCGAAGACCTCGGCATGAAGGCATTTGCCCGTGCTGCGGACAAGCGCTACACTCAAGGCCACTATCTTGAAGTCCGTTTTGCCGGTCCGAGCTCGGTTCCTTCCCAGCTCAAGGAAAAGCTTCGCCTGGACAAGCGCGTGAACCGTATCTTTGTCGAAGCGCTCTAAGCTTTTGCTCATCGCCGCCGACTCCATTTATCGCTCATGGCCTCCTTCAATAAAGTCATCCTGATGGGAAATCTGACCCGTGACCCTGAAATGCGGGTCACCCCGAGCGGCCACACGATCTGCAAGTTGGGGCTGGCGGTTTCCCGTGCGTATTCGACCCGTGACGGCGAGCGTCGTGAAGAAACGACCTTCGTGGACATTGATGCCTTTGGCAAGCAGGCTGAAGTGATCAGCAAGTACATGCGCAAGGGACGTCCGATCATGGTTGAAGGACGCCTCAAGCTTGACCAGTGGGAGTCCAATGACGGGCAAAAACGCAGCAAGCTGGGTGTGGTTCTTGAGAACTTCCAGTTCCTCGGCGGCCGTGACGACAACAGTTCCGGCGGTGGGGGATACGAGGACAGCTCGCCTCCTCAGCGTTCCGGTTCCTCTTCGTCCCGCTCCAGCAACGAGCCGGAGGATACGCTCGACGAAGACGTCCCGTTCTAAGTAATCCATCTGCTTCCTCTACAGACCAAAATCAATTTAATCGAAAACACTATTATGGCCAACAGTCAGGTTCTTCTCCTCCAACCCATCAAAGGTCTCGGTGCCGAAGGCGACACCGTGAGCGTCCGCGCTGGTTATGCGCGTAATTTCCTGCTTCCGCGCAAGCTCGCCCTGCCCATCACCCAGGCAAACAAAAAGCATGTGGATGCGCTCCTCAAGGCACGCGAAGCACGTGAGCAAAAGGAACTCGAAGTCGCCCGCGAGCTTGCCGACAAGATCGCCAAGACCAGCATCGCGATCGCAGTCAAGACCGGTGAGGGTGGCAAGATGTTCGGTGCCGTCACGGCAGCCGACGTGCTGACACGCCTGAAGGAAGAAGGCCTCGAGCTCGACAAGAAGCAACTGGGCATCGGAGCGCCGATCAAGGAGCTGGGTTCGCATGTGGCGAACGTCAAGCTGCACGCGGACGTTGAAGCCGAACTGAAGTTCGAAGTCGTTTCCGAGAATCCGATCGAGGAAGTGGCTGAAGACGCTTCCGACGACAAGGAATAAGCCTCACGCGCGCGGACATTAGACTCAAGCTCGTCGTATGCCGCCTGATTTTTCGCCTTCGGATGAAGATCGCGGGAAAGGTACTTCCTTTCGCCGGGGGCGCAAATCCAGGTCGGCAGACGAGGATGTCCGCGTACAGCCTCACAGTATCGAGGCCGAAGAAGGCCTCATCGCGGCCTGCTTGATTGATGGCGGGCGCGAGGTCCTGACGGAGTGTATCGAGGCCAAGATTGCTCCGGATTATTTCTACAAGGATACCCACAAGATCATCTACAAGGCGCTGCTCGACTTGTACGAGACCGGCGACCCGGTGGATGAAATCCTACTCTTCGAGCACCTGCGCAAGAACGGGCAGGATGAGGAGATCGGGGGGATCAGCACGATCTACGCGATCCAGGACCGGATTGAGACCACGGTCCATGCCCGGTACTTTGCCAAGATCGTCCATGAGAAATACCTGCTTCGGCGGATGATCCGCACTTCGCGGGAGGCGATCGAGGCCTGCTATGACCAGCAGGAGGATATTTCCACTTTCATCGAGAAGATCGAGCAGGAGATCTTCGAGATCAGCCGCGACCGTGTGACGGATGCGGCCAAACCGCTTCGTGAATCGCTGGATGAGGCTGTCACTGACATTCATGCGCTGCTCAACGGGCGCGAAGAAGCCGGCGGTGTGATGTCCGGTTTCCGTGATCTGGACGGCATGACCTATGGCTTCCACCCTGGCCAGATGATCGTCCTGGCGGCACGTCCTTCCGTGGGGAAGACCAGTTTGGCGATGAATTTCGCCGAACATGCGATCCTGCCCGATGGCGGCCGTACCCCGGCCGGTGTTCTGGTCTTCAGTTTGGAAATGACGGCGGCACAGCTGGCCATGCGTTTGATTTGCAGCCGTGCGCGCGTGGACATGAAACGCATCCGTGACCGGGTCATCTCGAAGCAGGATTCCGCCGACATCGCCCAGTCGGTGAAAGAGCTGAAGACGGCTCCGCTTTGGATCGACGACGGTTCGAACTCCACGATTCTGGATATTCGCGCCAAGGCGCGTCGCTTGCACAGCAAAAGCCCGCTGGGCCTTGTCGTCATCGACTACCTGCAGTTGATTCGTGGTACGGACTCGAGGGTCCAGCGTGAGCAGCAGATCGCCGATATCTCGCGCGGGGTGAAGGGCTTGGCCAAGGAGTTGAATGTGCCGGTTGTAGTGCTCAGTCAGCTGAATCGTGAATCCGAAAAGGAGAACCGCGATCCCCGTCTTTCCGACCTGCGTGAGTCCGGATCGATCGAGCAGGATGCGGACATGGTGTTCATGCTGCACCGTCCCAAAAAACGCGATGATGACGAGGGTGTGCAGGAAGGTGGACTGCCCGGGGATGTCGAGCATATCAAATTAATCATTGCCAAGCAACGTAACGGGCCAGTAGGGGATATCGACTTGACCTTCGTCCGCCGTTACACGCGTTACGAGAATTTCCATCGTTAGCCACTGTCTTCGTATTATATAACATGCGCCTATTCAACACGATGCTCTTCCTGACCTGCAGCCTCTTTGCGGTGGCCGTGGTCAACACCACGCAAGCTCAGGAAACAGAGACCCAGTATCCGCGAGTCAAAGCGGTCCGCCTTGATTTTAAGGGCTTCCAAGCGGTGAGTGACCAGTATGTGCTCGGTAATATCCAGTTGCGCGAGGGCATGGATTACAGCCAGACGCTGGTCGACCAGTCGCTTCGGGCGCTCTACAAGACCAACTATTTCGAGTTTGTTGAGGTCAAGGTGGAAGGGGACCCGAAGGACGAAGTGGTTGTCGTCTTCGAACTGGTCTGCAAATACCTGATCCAGCAGATTCGCTTCAATGGCAATGAGGAGTATTCCGACTCCCGTCTTGCCGCCAAAACCGAGTTGGAAACGAACCAGGCTCTGGATGAATACCAGGTGAGTCTGGCGGCCGATGCCATCAAAGAGTACTATGTGGACAAAGGATATCCGGATATCGAAGTGGATTATCGTCTGATCCGGGATGACGAGACCGGATATGCGACTGTCAACTTCGACATCGATGAAGGCGGCAAGGTGAAGATCAACCGCATCAGTTTCAAGGGCAACGCGTCCTTCAAGGACAAGCGCCTTCGCAAGGTCCTTGAAACCAAGAAAGCCAGCTGGATCTCCTGGCTGACCGGGACCGGGAAGTTTTCGGAAGTGAAGTTCAAGGAAGACCTCGAACTCTTACGCCAGTTCTACCGCAACGAAGGCTTCCTGGATGTGGTGGTGGACGAAAACCTGGTGGAATTCGATTTCAAGACCGAGAAGAAGGTACGTATCACGATTACCGTGGATGAGGGACAGCGCTACTATCTGGGCGACATGTCGGTGCTGGATGCGACCATTTACACGGAAGATGAACTGCTGCGTCAGGTGCAAATCGCGCCGGATGACGCCTTTTCTCCTGAGTCGGTGGATGAAGCCGCAACCGCGATTCGCGAGCATTATACCTCCCAGGGCTACCTTGAGACACGGGTGCGTGCCGAGCGTGTCCCGAATATGGACAGCCGCCGGATCGATATCGTCTTCCGTGTACGTGAAAGCGAGAAGTACTACGTTGAGTCGATCAAGGTGGAGGGGAATACCAAGAGTAAGAGCCGCGTGATTGTACGGGAACTGGCCCTGCGGCCTGGAGATGTCTTTGACTTGAAGCGGATGGAGACCAGTGAGAACCGGTTGAAGAATACGAACTACTTTGAAGACGTCATCCTCAGCCCGGAGACGACCAATGTGCCGGGGCGCAAGGACTTGGGCGTTGCGGTGCGTGAAGGACGCACAGGTAACTTCAGCTTTGGCGCCGGTTTCGGTTCGGTTGAAAGCGCCGTGTTCTTCGTCGAGCTATCCCAGGCAAATTTTGATTTGTTCAACTGGCGTTCGGGTTTTCAGGGGGACGGGCAAAAGTTCCGTTTCCGTGCATCGATCGGTACCTCCAGTAACCAGATCGTCATCTCATTCGAGGAGCCCTGGTTGTTCGAGCAACGTCTGGCGTTCGGTGTCGAATTGTTCCGTTCGGAGTCCGACTACAACAGTACGGAGTATAACGAGTTGCGCACCGGTTTTGAAATCTACCTGCGCCGCCGTTTGTTCGAACTGGTGGAAGCCCGCCTGTCCTACCGCCTTGAGCTGGTAGATATTTTCGATGTGGCGGGTGACTCCGATACCATCGATCCGAATGACGGTGTGCCGGATACATTCGAAGCCGCAGAAGGTGAGGAAGTGGTGTCCAAGGTCGGCCTGACGTTCCTCCGCGACACCCGAGACAACCTGCTTTTCACCCGGAAGGGCAATCGCAGCAGCATCCTTTCCGAGGTGGCTGGCCTTGGCGGGGACGTTAACTACTACCGTCTCGAAGGCCGTATGGCTCACTTCATCCCGACCTTCGATACCTTGGAACAAAGCTTCTCGATTGTGGCCCGGACCGGGACCATTTCCCCGTATGGCCAGAGTAAGGAGGTCCCGTTTTATGACCGCTATTACCTGGGCGGTCCAGAATCCCTGCGCGGCTTTGAATACCGTGACATCGGTCCTCGTGACAGCGATACCCGCAGCGATGAGGCAATCGGGGGCAACACCTACGGATTGGTCTCGTTTGAATATCTTTTCCGGATTGCGGAACCTCTTGGCCTGGTTGTTTTCTATGATTGGGGTTTTGTTAATTCCGATGACTATGATTTCAGTCCTTCCGACTATGGTGACAACTGGGGTATTGGTGCGCGTATTCTGCTTATGGGGTCGCCGCTTAAGCTCGATTTTGGTATTCCCATCACCACCCCGGATGGAGCTGATGACGGTGCCCAATTCAACTTTTCCTTTGGCACCCGCTTCTAAGCCGTCCAAGATCCACGTATAAATCTCTGATAACCCACCCATCGAACTTATAATTATGAAGAAACTCACTACCGTATTCCTTGGCTGCGCTTTTGTCGTGGTCGGCCTCTTTGCTCAAAAAACACCGGTTGTCGCCACGGTTAACGTGCAGCGCCTGATGAATGACTACACCGCATTCCAAGCCGCGATGGAAAAGGTGAAGGGCTCGGTCGCTCCGGTTGAGGACGAGATGAAGAAGATGCAGCAAACCATTCAGGACATCGTGACCAAGGGCCGCGAAGCTGAAGCCAAGGTACAAAACCCGGCTCTTGGCGATGAGGCCAAGGAAGAAGCACGTGCCGAGGTGATGGAGTTGCAAAAGCAACTGCAATCCGAGCAAGTCAAGCTGCAGCAGTTCCGCCAGCAAGCCCAGCAACTGGCTCAGCAAGGCCAGAAGGAAGAGCTTGCCCCGCTTCAGGAGAAAGCGATCGAGGCGGTCCGCACGGTTGCCTCCGACAAGGGGATCGATCTGGTCATTGCCACCAACAACCTGATTTATGCGGACGACTCGCTTGAGATCACCGATTCTGTGATCGCCGTGCTCAACGCGGAATAAGCCCAGGCAAATCTCATTTTTTTCAAACCCTGTTCTCGCATAGAGCAGGGTTTTTTCTTTTACAGCTTATATGGCATACACTTACACGATAGAGCGTCTACTCGAGATTGTCGGTTCCGCCGACCTGCAGGGGGAAACGGCGGCCCCGGTGAGCGGGATTGCTTCCTTGCTGGAAGCCGGTTCCGGAGAGCTGTCTTTCCTTGGCAATCCAAAATATGTGCAGGACGTTCCCCAGTCGAATGCATCCGTCCTTCTCCTTCCGAAGGATTACGAAGGTGAGCCGAAAGAAGGGCAGCTTTTCGTGCGTCTGGAGAATCCCTCCTTTGCCCTCGCTCTGGTTTGCCGCGATATCGAGATGTCGCTCCTGGCCAAGCCCGAACCCGGGGTGCATCCGTCTGCGGTGGTTCACCCCTCCGCGCAAATCGCGGATTCGGCTGTGGTCGGGCCGTTGTGTACGGTCGGCGAAGGGTCGGTCGTGGAAGACGGCGTCGTGCTGGAGGCCCATGTCTGCGTGGGCCGGTTTGCCCAGATTTCGGAGGGCAGCTACCTCTTCCCGCGGGTGGTGGTGGCCGACTACTGTCAGATCGGCGCGCGCAACCGTCTGCTTCCGGGCTGTGTGATCGGTGCGGACGGATATGGTTATGCCTATATTCAAGGTGCTCACCAGCGCGTTCCTCAAATTGGAATCGTGGAGACCGAAGCCGACGTGGATATCGGTGCCAACACCACGGTGGACCGCGCCCGCTTCGGTTCGACCCGAATCGGGCAGGGGACGAAAATCGATAACCAGGTACAGATCGGTCACAATGTGCGCATCGGCAAACACTGTCTGGTGGTCGCTCAAGTCGGCATCAGCGGCAGTGCCAGCCTCGGCGATCTTGTCATTATTGGGGGGCAGGCGGGGATCTCCGGACATCTGCATGTTTCGGACGGTGCCATTATTGCCGGCGGCTCAGGAGTGACTCGCAACGTCGGGGCCGGGGATAAAGTGGGCGGTTTTCCCGCGGAGTCCTTCATGTTGATTAACCGGATTTATGTGCTGCAAAAGAAGTTGCCTGATCTTTTCAAAAAGTTTGCCCAGCTAGAGAAAACCGTAAAGGCTCTCGCCCAGACTAGCAGCGACCCACTCAAATGAACGGTAGTATAATGAAGATTTTCTGCGGCAACTCGAACCCGCAACTGGCTGAACAGATTTGCAATTACCTCAACGTTCCTCTCGGGAAAGCGACCGTAAAGAGCTTCCCTGACGGTGAGAGCTTTGTACGTATTGATGAGAATATCCGCGGCGCGGATGTTTTCATTGTGCAGTCGACCTGCAATCCGGCGAATCAGCACCTGATGGAGCTTTTCATAATGATCGACGCGGCCCGCCGCGCTTCGGCCAGCCGGATCACCGCAGTGATCCCCTTTTACGGTTATGCCCGTCAGGATCGCAAGGATCAGCCCCGTGTCCCGATCACTTCCAAGTTGGTGGCCAATTTGCTCGTTTCTGCCGGCGCGAACCGTGTTCTCACGGTTGATTTGCACGCCCAGCAGATCCAGGGCTTCTTTGATATTCCGGTGGATCATCTATATGCTTCGCCGGTCATGTTTGAATACCTGAAGAATATCGACCGCGAAAAACTCACGCTTTTCTCCCCGGACGTTGGCGGGATGAAGATGGCGTCGGCCTATGCCGATCTCCTGAAGGTGCCGCTCGGCTTCATTGCCAAGCGCCGTACGGATGCCGAGACGGTGGAAGCGGTTTCCCTGGTGGGGGAGACCGAAGGACGCGACATCCTCTTGATCGACGACATGACCGAAACCGCAGGAACTCTCTGTGCCGCGGCGGCCCTGTTGAAGAAGCACGGCGCGAATCGCGTGATGGCCGCCGTCAGCCACGGTGTCTTGAACGACTTGGGCTATGATCGTCTTTCAAAGGGCGTGCTGGATGAATTGATCACCACCAATACGACTCCGGTGGAGAAGCGTAGCGGCGTGCCAATCACGGTCCTCGGCGTCTCCGAGCTGTTGGGCGAAGGGATCAAGCGGATTCACATGAACGAGAGTGTGACCGGTTTGTTTGCGGTAAAAGGTTTCTAAATCGTAGCGGTTCCGGAACTCCCGGACGGGTCCGCTGTCGATGTAGAGGCACTGATACAATATGAAGCTATCGTATTCTCTTCTCTTTGTCTCTTTCTTCGCATGTTCATTGCTCCGCGCAGCTGACGATACGCCGCAGTTCAAGGTGGAGGTGGATACCAGTCCGGTTGAAGCCGAAGCGCATGGTCCGGTCGTCTCCTATGCGGACACGCTGGAGCGGGCGACCCCGTCTGTGGCTGCGGTTTACACGTCGAAGTACGTGACGGTAAACCGGGGCAGCAGCCAGCCGGGCATACCGGAGATATTACGACAGTTTGGTTACCCCGTGCCGCAGCAGCCGAGCACTCCGAACGATGCCGAGCCCCGCCAGCGGATGGAGCGTCTCGGTGTGGGCTCCGGCGTGATCGTCTCCACGGACGGGTATATTGTGACCAACCATCACGTTGTGCATGACACACGTGGAGGGGATGTGGATGAGATTCGTGTCCGTTTGACGGACAACACGGAATATGTCGCAAAGCTGGTTGGCTCGGATGAAAAGACGGATGTTGCGGTGTTGAAGATCGAGCCTGAAACGGAGCTCCCGGTCGTGACGATTGCAGACAGTGAAAAGCTGCGTGTCGGCGACGTGGTCTTCGCTATCGGCAATCCGCTTGAAGTCGGGTTAACCGCGACGCAAGGAATCGTGTCCGCGACCGGTCGCAACTCGCTGGGTATCCTTGGTGGTGGCGGTTACGAAGATTTCATCCAAACGGATGCCGCCATCAATCTGGGGAACTCCGGCGGAGCGTTAATTGACGCCCGTGGCCGCCTTGTCGGGATCAATACGGCAATCGTCTCGCGCTCGGGCGGCAGTATCGGCATCGGCTTTGCCATCCCCGCGAACATGGTGCTCCATGTCATGACGAATTTGATTCAGAATGGGGAAGTTCCGCGCGGACTTTTGGGCTTGTATCCGGAAAACCTGACTCCAGACATGGCCGATGCCTTCGGTTTGGATTCGACGCGCGGTGCCTTGGTCAATCAGGTACAGGACGATTCACCGGCAGAAAAAGCCGGGATCAAGCACGGGGATGTCATCATTCGTGTCGACGCGATTGAGATCGAATCGGCGCCGCAGTTGCGTTTGGTCGTTTCCCAGATGTTACCGGGCAGCCAGGTGAAGGTGACTTTGATCCGCAAAGGCAAGGAACAGAAGCTGACCGTCACATTGGGGAGCCTCAGCGGGACGGCCGCGGTCCAAGACCTGACCGACGAATTTTTGGAGGGCGTCGGGTTCGAATCCTTGGATGATGAGGCCCGTTCCGCCTTCTCAATTCCTGATTCTGTCGATGGAGTGCTCGTAAGTTCGGTTGCGTCCGATTCGCCTTATGTCGACAACCTTGCCCGAGGCATGGTGATTCTTGAAGTCAACGACAAGAAGGTAAAGACGCCGGAAGACATCGAAGCACGTATCGTGACAGGCGAGGCCAACCGCCTCTATGTCTGGTATGGCGAAGTGGCTCGCTTTATCATCCTCCGGGTGCAGGACCGCGAGTAAGCATGTTTCCGGGGCGAGCGGGTGCGGCTTAAAGTGCGCCGGCTTCCTTCCAGATCGCCCGAACCAGTTCACTGTCCACATCCTCGCGAGTGACTGCGGTGCCGATCGCATCCATTGTGACGAATCGAAGTTTGCCGGCTCGGTTCTTCTTGTCCCTCTGCATGGCTGCCATCAGTTGCCCAATCGGAAGTTCGCTTTCGAGGACGGTCGGCAGGCGGTAGGTTTTGCACACGCGCACGACGCGTTCCACGTCTTTGTCTGCAATGCAGCCGAGCGCGGTGGAGAGCCGGGTCGCCAGGTGCAGTCCGATGCCAACCGCTTCACCGTGAAGGTAGTCCCCGTAACCGGCAACATTCTCAATGGCATGTGCGAAGGTATGGCCAAGGTTCAATAGGGCGCGCCCCCCGCTGCCGGCGGTTTCCTTTTCGTCGGCAGCCACGACGGAGGCCTTGATCGCGCAGCAGCGCCGGATGATGTCCGGCAGTTCGGCGGATTCCGGCTGGAGTCCGTCGAGGGATTCCAATTTTTCGAAGAGTGATGCGTCGGCCAGCATCCCCGTCTTGATCACTTCGGCCATTCCGGCCGCGAACTCGCGCTTCGGGAGGCTCTTAAGTAGATTGACGTCGATAAAGACACCTTTGGGCTGCCAGAAGGCACCGACCAGGTTTTTCCCTTCCGGCAGGTTGATTCCGGTCTTTCCGCCGACAGAGCTGTCGACCATGGAAAGCAGGGTGCTGGGGATCTGATAGAAATCAATGCCGCGCAGATAGCTGGCGGCTACGAATCCTGTAAGGTCACCGATCACGCCACCGCCGAAGGCAAAGAGCGCGCCGTCACGGTTGACGGCCTGGGAGGCGAGAAAGCGAAGGCACTCGTCGAAATATTGAATGGATTTGGTCGGTTCACCGGCCGGCAGGCTGAGGATCTCCTCCCGCTTGAATCCCGCCTGGCTCAGGTAGTCCGGTTGCGCGTCGAGCACGCGGGCGTCGCTGATTACACGTACGGCCCGGCCCGCTTCCCGCAGGGAGCGTACACATTGCTTTAGGCTGACCAGGCTTTCGCTGAAATGGATCGGGTAGCTGCGATCCGCCAGCTCGACGGTAAGTGCTTCAGTTTTCATCGTGGGTTATTTCAGTCCTTTATGTAGCCGAAGTCGTAAGACTTTGGAGCCTTCTCGCAAGAAATCCAAAAACTGATGTTTTCGGCTACAAATCATCGCTGATTCCAAAAATCGCGTTGGCGTAATTCGTTGCTGAGAAAGGCTGCAGGTCGTCCGGTTGCTCACCCAGACCGACGAAGTAGATCGGCAGCTTTAGCTCGCGGTAGATCCCGACCAGGGCTCCGCCCCGGCTGGTGCCGTCCAGCTTTGTGATGATCAGCCCGGTCAGCGGGAAGCTCTTATGAAAGACCCGGGCCTGCTCGATCGAGTTAGACCCGAGGCTGCCATCGACCACCAGCCAGCTGTGGTGCGGGGCGCTGGGGTCCTGCTTCTTGATCACACGGTCCAGTTTCTCGAGCTCCTTCATCAGGTTCGTTTTCGTGTGCAGACGACCGGCGGTATCCAGGATGACCAGGTCGCGCCCCCGGCTTTTGGCCGCAGCATAACTATCGAAGGCGACAGCCGCCGAGTCCGCGCCATGTTGGCTGGCCACGAGTTCGATGCCCAGGCGTTCGGACCAGGACTTGATCTGCTCGTTGGCGGCGGCGCGAAAGGTGTCGCAGGCGCCCAGTAATACGCTGCGCCCGTCGTTCTGGTAGAGGTAGCCGAGTTTTGCCGAGGTGGTGGTCTTGCCGGAGCCGTTGACCCCAATCAGGGCAATGACTTCCGGATTGTGGTTGCCCAGCTCGACCTTGCCTTCCGCACCTTCCAGTACCCGGGCCAGAACGGTGGCTCCGATTCGGGCGGCGTCCTGTCCGCGCATGTCCTTGTCCGCTTTATAGGCGGCCTTGATCTCGTCGATGATCTCCTCGACGGTTTCGACCCCGAAGTCGGCGGTGTAGAGTGCTTCCTCCAACTGCTCCAGTGCGTCCTGATCAAGCTTGGCACCGGAAAAGACGCTATCGAATGCTTTCTGAAAGGTGGGGGTCTGCTTTTTCAGGCCCTCCTTGAACTTCCTGAATAAACCACGCATCGCTCAATCAGTCGGCTGCCCGGCGCAGGGGACGGTCGATCTTGTTCTTCATCTGGTCCAGAATGCCGTTGATGAAGCGTTTCGAATCCGGATTGGAGAAGACTTTGCCCAGATCGATCGCTTCGTTGATGCTGACAATTGGGGGGATGTCCTTGCGGAAGAGCAATTCGTAGATCGCGAGCCGCAGGATCGCGAGGTCCACCTTGGCGATCCGCTCGAATTTCCAGTTCTGGGTATGGGCCTTGATCTCGGTGTCGACTAGTTCGATTTCAGAGATCACGCCGTGGACAAGCTCTTCGGCAAAAGCGTAGTAGCTGCGGTCTTCTTCCTGGTTCGAGAAAAATTGGCAGACGTCGTCGTTCAGCTCATCGGGCTTGTTGAGCTCCCATTGGTAGAGGAATTGGATCGCGCATTTGCGGTTTTCCCGCCGTTGCGAGCGGGGGCTTAGTTTTTGTTCGTCGTCCATTTTTGTTTCAAGAGCGCCATTTCCAGCGCGGAATCGGCAAATTCCTTGCCTCGGTTGATTTCGGTTCCGGCGCGGGCTTCAGCCTGCGCTTCGTTCTCGACGACCAGGATCCCATTAATGACGGGGATGCCGGATTCGATACTCAGTTGCTGTAGGGCGATCGCGGTGCTGTCGCCGATGACTTTGTGGTGGTCGGTGCTGCCGGCGATGACCACGCCGAGCACGATGATGGCATCAAACGGTTCGCCCTGTGCCAGCAGGGCTGCGGCATAGGGCAGCTCGGCGGAACCGGGGACACGCTCGATGACCGGTACGGCCGCACCGGCCTGGAGGAGGGTGCTCTGGGCGTGTTGGAGGAGGGCATCGACGTAGCTCTGGTTGAAGCGTGCCGCCGCGATGCCGATGCGCAGGCCGCGGCCGTCGATTTCTTGTGAACTGGGTGCGTCGAGACTCATGAAGCGCACCAATAAGAACGCCGAACGTCGAACATTCAATGTCGAACTTCGAATCGCACCTGTCCACAATGTGCCGGTTCCAGGCGTCTTCTGCGCGGAACCCCGATGTTCGGCGTTGAATGTTCGGAGCCGGATGTTCAAAACTGCCTGCCATGTTCAAGTTGATCACACAGTGCGGGGAGGCCCGCCGCGGCGAGCTGACCACACGTCACGGGAAGATTCAGACTCCGATTTTCATGCCCGTCGGGACCCAGGCCACGGTCAAGGGCTTGACCCCGGCCCAGATCCATGAGGTCGGGGCGCAAATCATTCTGGGCAATACCTACCACTTGAACATCCGGCCCGGACCCGAACTGGTAGAGGAAATGGGTGGCTTGCACACCTTCATGAACTGGGACAAGCCGATCTTGACGGATAGTGGCGGCTTCCAAGTCTTCAGCCTGGCGAAGCTGCGCAAGATCACAGACAAGGGGATCGAGTTCCGCTCGCATCTGGACGGACGGAAGCTCTTTCTGGATCCGAAGGGCTGTTACCATATCCAGAAATCGCTCGATACCGATATCGCCATGGTGCTGGACGAGTGTCCGCCTTTCCCCTGTGAACGGGATGCCTGCGAGGATGCGGTGGCCCGCACGATCCGCTGGGCTAAGGAGTTTATCGATTATGCCCGTGACGACGGCTTTCTGGAAACAGGGCACCATGTGTTCGGGATCGTCCAGGGCTCGACCTACGACGACCTGCGGGTTCGCTGTACGGAGGCCTTGGCTGAAATGGATTTTCCGGGCTATGCGGTCGGTGGTGTCAGCGTTGGGGAGCCGGAGGAGGAGATGCTCAAGCAGACCGGGGCCTGCGCACCGGTGTTGCCGAAAAACAAGCCCCGCTATGTCATGGGCGTGGGCACACCGCCACAGTTGCTGAAGATGATTGCACAGGGCATGGACATGTTCGACTGCGTCATGCCCACGCGTCTGGCCCGGCATGCCACCGTATTCACGCCGCACGGCACGCTCAACCTGAAGAACGAGCGCTTCCGGAAGGACCCACGTCCGATCATGGAGGCCGACAACTATACCTGCCGCAATTTCAGTCGTGCCTATCTGAGGCATCTGGTCATGGCCAAGGAACTCCTCGCGCATACCTTGCTCTCCATCCACAACGTCCACTTCTTCCTCGACCTCATGGCCCAGGCTCGTGCCCACATCGAGGCCGGCGACTACGCTAGCTGGAGCGCGGCTTGGATCGATCGGTATAATGCGGGGGAGTAAGTTGGTGGCTTTTGTCCGAAAGGGGCTCGTTATCCTTAACACTCGGTACCCCTCCGTCTGCGACAAGCGCAGACACCTCCCCGAATCCAGAGGAGGAATTTTGCAGAGCGTGTGAATCTTTTCCCTCCTAGATGAGGAGGGGGGCCTGAAGGGCGGGGTGGTTGACTGCGGTGTTTTCAGTAAGCTGGTGCTGTTGTGCGGTCGCCGCCGCCCATACAACTGAACCCCAGCCTTGACATTCTGCGCTCCGTAGGCATTCACAAAGGAAACATGAAGTTCAATCTCGTAGTCGTGCTCGTAAAGGTAGTCGTGGTCGTAGTGGCCTCGAACGAATTCGCGCGGACTTAGAAAACTTCTCACATCACTTTCTAAAAACCCCCGCCGGATTCGTTCGACGGGGGTTTTTTCTGATCCACGTCGAACCCGTTCCGGCGGCCAACCAGCCACCACAATACAGATGATGAAAATGACCGGAGCCGACCTCGTTATTCGCCTGCTTGAACGTCAGGGGATCCGCACCATTGCGGGCATCCCCGGAGGGGCCAACCTGCCTCTCTATGATGCTTTGGCACGGCGGCCTGTAATTCGCCATATCCTTGCCCGTCACGAGCAGGGCGGAGGCTTTATTGCCCAGGGTATGGCCCGCGTGACTGGACAACCTGCGGTTTGTTTTGCCACCAGCGGGCCGGGGGCGACCAACATCGTTACCGCGATTGCGGATGCCAATCTCGACTCGATCCCGGTTGTCTGCATCTCGGGGCAGGTCGCACAGCATCTGATCGGGACGGATGCCTTTCAGGAGGTGGACGTCTTTGGCATGAGCCTGCCGATCACCAAGCATAACTATCTGGTCAAATCGGTTGAGGAATTGCTCGAGATTATTCCAGAGGCTTTCCGCATTGCCGCCAGTGGTCGTCCCGGACCGGTCTGGATCGACATCCCCAAGGATGTCCAAAACGCGAATATCGAGTTTGACGAATGGCCGGAGGCGGGAGCCGCCGAGCCCTTCGAATTCGTCGACGCGAACGCGATTGCCCGTGCCGTTGAGATGATCGAGGCGGCCGAGCGCCCCATTCTCTACCTGGGCGGCGGCATTATTCATAGCGAGGCCAGTTCGCAGGCTTGCGCCTTGGCGGAGCGCTCCCACTTGCCGACCGTCAACACGCTGATGGCCATGGGGGCGATGCCGACCGACCATCCCCAGTCCTTGGGCATGTTGGGCATGCATGCCGCGCCCTATACCAATATGGCATTGGAGGAATGCGACCTCTTGATCGCGCTCGGGGCCCGGTTTGACGACCGTGCCACCGGCAAGGTCGCCGAATTCTGTCCGCAGGCCAAGGTGATCCATGTGGATATCGATGCAAGCGAGTTGGGGAAGATACGCCAGCCGACCTTGTCGATCCGTGCGGATGTCGGCAGCTTCCTGGACCAATTGCTTGCGGTCCTGCCGGAGCGTCAGCGCGCGGACTGGAATATGGAGATTGCGGCGCTCAAGGCGATGCACCCGATGCATATGCCCGGAAAGGAAGATCCGGCCACACCTTATGGCTTGATTCGCGCGGTGGCTCGTTACGCCGGGCGCGATGCGATTGTGGCAACGGATGTCGGTCAGCATCAGATGTGGACCGCGCAGGCCTTTCCATTCCGGCGTCCGCGTCAGTGGTTGACCAGCGGTGGGTTGGGCACGATGGGCTTCGGGCTTCCGGCCGCGCTGGGCGCAGCCTTGACCGAGCCGGAGCATCCGGTCGTCTGTTTCAGCGGTGACGGCAGTTTCTTGATGAACAATCAGGAGATGATCACCGCCGCGGAAGCCGGCGCCGACCTGAAGGTTATTCTGATGAACAACCAGTCGCTTGGCTTGGTGCACCAGCAACAGACCCTCTTCTTCGGCAAGCGTCTCATCGCCTCGAAATTCCAGCAAGGGCCCGACTTCGCGATGATGGCGCGGTCCATGGGGATGGAGGCGATCGATCTGGCGAAGGAGCCCGACCTTGAGGATGCGCTTGCCCGCGCCTTTGCCATTACGGGACCGGTCCTGATTCACGCACCGGTTTGTGTCGATGAGCAGGTACTTCCCATGGTGCCACCGGGGGGGGCCAATCGTGATATGATCCGTCATCCGGAGGCGGAGCAAACCGAGGTCTAGGCCGTTTGTCGAAACAGGCACCTCTCACAGTTGTTGGAGAGGTGCCTGCAGCTCTTCATCATCAGCGCCCGGGGTCATTGTTGGTTCCGGTGTTGAAGAACCTGAGGCCCCTGTGTATGGTTTGGGTTGTTTGTCGATCCTACCACTGTCATGGCCACTAGCAATCCGGTTCATCTTGCCGTTAAAGTCATCTCCATCCTTCGCGAGTTCGCGGTTTTCCTGCTGCTTGGCACGTTTGTCGCCTTGGCCTGGGCCAATTTGGACTTTGCAGGCTACGAACACTTTATCGAGTCGTCCTTGTTTCATGCCGGTTGGCTAATCCACGAAGGGGACGGAGGTGTCAGCCTGCATTTCCTCTTTAACGACGTCTTTATGGTCCTATTTTTCGGGGTCGCGATGAAAGAGGTCTCGGAAAGCTTCCTACCGGGGGGGGCTCTCTCCAGTGTGCGCAAGTTAGCCATGCCGGCCTTAGCTACGGCTGGCGGTGTGTTGGGCCCCATCCTTATCTTCTTTGTCTTGCATTCATTGCTCCGGCCCGAACCTTCTTTTTCAGGCGGCTGGGCAATTCCCACCGCGACCGATATTGCCTATTCCTGGTTGGCGGCCGGGATGATTTTCGGGCGCCGTCATCCCGCTGTGACCTTCCTGTTGGTACTGGCGGTACTCGATGATTTGGTGGGTATGATTATTATCGCAACCGTATACACGCCGGACGTCCACCTTGCTTGGCTGGGGTTGGTTGTGCTTGCAGTGGTGCTCTGTGAGTGGATGCGGCAGAAGGGGGTGACCTCGTTCTGGCCTTATATCCTTCTGGGCGGGCCCTTGAGCTGGTTCGGGCTGCATTTCACCGGAGTGCATGCGGCGCTTTCCCTTGTGCCGGTGATTCCTTTCCTGCCTCATGGGGAACGCGACGCCGGCTTGTTCGAGGAAATACGGGGCAATGGAGGGGATCCGCGCGATACCATGACGCGATTCGAGCATTTCTTTAAGCCCATCGTTGATTTGGGTCTCTTTGGCTTCGGCTTAACCAATGCCGGTGTGTTGCTCAACGGGGAAGCTTTTTCGGGAAAGGCGACTTGGATCATTCTGCTGTCGCTGCTGATCGGGAAGACGCTCGGGATCTT
The DNA here is from genome assembly GCF_027257905.1 of Coraliomargarita parva. Taxonomy (NCBI): domain Bacteria; kingdom Pseudomonadati; phylum Verrucomicrobiota; class Opitutia; order Puniceicoccales; family Coraliomargaritaceae; genus Coraliomargarita; species Coraliomargarita parva. The sequence continues at coordinate 564,578 of NZ_JAPZEI010000001.1, read as the reverse complement.
TGGCTTTGCGGCAGTGGGCCGGGGCCTTGGGCTTGAGCTGCCCGAAGGTTTGCGTTTACGGCAGATGCTCGCCCTCGGAATGATTGCCGGTATCGGTTTCACCGTGGCCCTGTTCGTGACCACGGTGTACGTGGGGACGGGGACGAATCCGGAGGTTCATCATATCGCCGGGCAATTGAAGCTGGGGGCCTTACTCAGCTTTTCTGCGGCCCCGCTTGCATTTTTGATGGGGAAGCTGCTCGGGGTCGAGCGTCGTCTTTGAGCAGAGCTCCGGCTTATATACTACAAATGCAGGTATTCGTAATCCTAATTTTGACTACTCAAAATTAGGTGGTTGCATTTTTCAAAAATGTGCACACATTGACTGCACATGTTCGACCGAAACCGGAATGAAAGTGATTTGGGAGAGGATTTTCTCAAGCATGCCGCCGCCAACACATCTGCCGGGGAAGATCTACCTGTCTCCAGAATTGTTGACATGCTCGAGCTGCCAGCAGGTGAGGAGGTCTCGCTGTTGGGGCAACTGAAAGATGAGGGCTTGATCCAAGATTCGGACGGTGGGTGGCAATTGACACAGTCTGGTTGGACGCGTGGGCGGGAATTGATCCGGGCGCACCGCATCTATGAGAGCTATCTGGCGGAATCGACGGGCATGCACCCTTCGGAATGGCATGCGGAGGCGGATCAACAGGAGCACCGTTTGGATTCCGAAGAAGTGAACCGCATGGCGATCGAGCTGAACCGTCCACGTTTTGATCCGCACGGTGATGCGATACCCACCCGCCGTTTGGAAATGGAAGAGCCACAGGGTTTGCTGCTTTCCCAGGTCAGTGAGAACGGGTATTACCGCTTGGTCCATCTGGAAGATGAACCGGCGGATCCATTCAAACGGACGGTGGCGGCCGGCCTGGCCCCGGATCTTGTTTTACGGGTCGAGGTTTTGAATGGCGGGCGCTATCGGGTCGGGTGGGCCGGTCAGGAGGAAGTGCTGGACAGTGCCCAGGCTGCCGCTTGCCTGGTGCAGGTCTGCGAAGCGGACACGAGTAATTTGCCGACCGGTAATCTGGCCAGTCTCCCAGTTGGTGAGTGGGCTTCCTTGCATTCGATTTCGCCCGCGGTTCGCGGATTGCAGCGCCGTCGTTTGCTCGATCTCGGTTTTGTGCCGGGCAGCCGGGTGGGCAAGGAAGGTGTGGCGGCTTTCAAGGGGCCCATGCGTTTCCGGGTCCGCGGAACCATGCAGGCCTTGCGCCCGGAACTTGCTGCAATGATTTACACGAAAGGGAAAGAAGAGAGTCACTGATGTCAGAGCTAGTATTAGAACCGACCGCAGGTCACGATTGCGAGCGCTGTCCTGTCTGGCGCCCCGGCGCACTGAAGAAGCTCGGAGTCAATATGGACTCCTGGGACTTTGTCGTCGCGCTCGCCGGGAATCCGAATACGGGTAAAAGTACCGTTTTCAACGCCCTGACCGGTCTGCGCCAGCATACCGGGAACTGGCCGGGTAAAACGATCTCGCGTGCCGAGGGCGGATTTTCGTATTCGGAAAACCGATACAAGATAGTCGACCTTCCCGGGACCTATTCGCTGCGTTCGACTTCGACGGACGAACAGGTCGCCCGTGAGTTCATTCTTTTCGGACGTCCGGATGTGGCCGTGGTTGTTTGTGACGCCACCTCCCTTGAGCGCAATTTGAACCTGCTGCTTCAGGTTCGGCAGATTACCGGACGCGTGGTGGTGGCCCTGAACCTTATGGATGAGGCCCGCGCGCAGAATATCGAGATTGACGTACGCAATCTCGCCCGCGAACTGGGGGTGCCTGTGGTACCTATGTCCGCCCGCAGTCGCGAAGGCCTTCCGGAATTACTGGCGGAGATCCATCGAATGGCGACCGAAACACGTCCGCCCAAGCCGCGCCCCGCACACATTCAAGACCGTTCCTTGGCCCGCGCTCTGAATACCGTGAAGGCGGCGATGGCCGGGGCCGGCATTGCCACGGTCCAAGACGACTGGGTGGCGCTGCGCCTGCTTGAAAGCGACCCGGCGGTTGAAGCCTCCCTGAGGGAAGGCACGCTGGGACAATTGAGTGACGACCACGCCGGCAGTACCTTGGGGAATACGGGGGACGAGGGGATTCTGCGCCCGGATACAGCGCAGGTAGATGCTGTTCTTGAAGCGATTCGAGCGGCCCGGTGGACGGTGGGGCGCAACAGCTACGACGCGATCGTCGAATCGATCTATGCCGAAGCCGGGCATCTTGCCGGTGCTTACGTGAAACGTGAAGGGGATGCCGATACATATGGCTGGCGTACCAAGCTCGACCGCTTGTTGACAGGACGCTGGACCGGTTTGCCGGTGATGGCCTTCATGCTGCTGGTGGTCCTCTGGCTGACCATCAGTGGGGCCAATGTGCCTTCGGGGATGTTGGCGGAGCTGCTTATCGATAAAGGGCATCCGCTCATGCAGGAACTCGCAGCATGGGCACAGCTACCGGCGTGGCTCAGTGGCGTGATGGTCGACGGCATGTATCTGACGATGGCCTGGGTCATCAGTGTGATGCTGCCCCCGATGGCGATCTTCTTTCCCTTGTTTACGCTACTGGAGGATTTCGGTTACCTGCCTCGGGTGGCATACAATCTCGACGGGCTCTTCCGTCGTTCCGGTGCGCATGGCAAACAGTCGCTGAGTATGGCGATGGGCTTTGGTTGTAATGCGGCCGGGGTGATTGCGACGCGGGTGATTGATTCTCCGCGGGAACGTCTGATCGCGATCCTGACGAATAATTTCGCGCTCTGTAACGGACGCTGGCCGACGCAAATTCTGATTGGCACAATCTTCATCGGTGCACTCGCGCCGGCCGGCTTGGCCAGTTTTGTGGCTGCCGGTTCTGTCTTCGCCGTGGCATCTCTGGGGATACTACTGACCTTTGGCGTGTCCTTCGTCTTGTCGAAGTCCCTGCTCAAAGGGGAAGCCTCTGCCTTCAGTCTGGAGCTGCCTCCCTACCGCCCGCCGAATATCTTGAGGACCCTGTATGTTTCCATCATTGACCGTACGATCTTCGTGCTGTGGCGGGCCATTGTCTTTGCCGTGCCCGCTGGCGTGGTCATCTGGAGCATCTGTAATATTGATGTTTCGGGCCTTTCCATTGCGGAGTGGGCGATCCGTGGGCTCGATCCGATTGCCTGGCCGCTTGGGCTAACCGGAGTCATCCTCTTGGCCTATGTGGTGGCCATTCCGGCCAACGAAATCGTCATTCCGACCGTGCTCATGCTGACCGTCATGACGACCGGCATGCACATTGACGCCGCAGCGGGAGCCGGAGTCATGTTCGAAACCAGCGACGAAGGCATCCTCTTTTCCTTGCTGAGCGCCGGTGGGTGGACGACTTTGACCGCGGTCTGTCTCATGCTCTTCAGTCTCTGCCATAATCCTTGTTCGACCACGCTCTATACGATCTACAAGGAGACCAATAGTCTCAAATGGGCGACTTGGGCGGCTGTGATTCCCACTGCTTTGGGAGTGGTGCTCTGTGCCTTGGTCGCTGGAGTTTGGCGCTTGCTTGTTTAAACGGGGAAGAAGTGCCTTAGCGGCCCTTTATACCTCTTTTCAGCTGCACTATATACGCAATAATTATGAGAAGAGGTATGATTTAAAGATTCAACCGTTGAACATATTCGGGTTCTCTTGTTCTTGCCCGCGCGTCTTGGGTTAAGTAGCTTTAATGCACCCTAAAAGGAAATCTAACAATATATGCGTTAGCAAATCTTAACCCCGTCTACAGTTATGAAAAAAATTACCCTCGTATGTGCGACCGCCGCGCTTGCGCTTAGTGCTTCGAATACACTTCTCGGTCAGGCTTATGTCACAGCCGTCAATAATGACAATCCCTTCGCCTACTATCGCTTCAACGATACAAGCAGTGCGAGCGACGATACGGTGACGGATGAAGTGGGGAGCAATGACGGGCTCTATTTTAGGGATGCGACTCTGACCGCGAATAATTCGCTCGCCGGTTTCGGTGCGGGGAATACGGCCTTTACCGTCAGCTCCGCGGACCAGAATTATGCGAGACTTGGTACTTTGCCTGGTTTTGGCAGCAGCCTCGATACGGGTGTTACGATCGAGTTCTGGGTCAATTCCTCCAAAACCACTCAGGGGGGGATGGGGTTGTTTCAGAGCAACTCCCCGGGCTTTTTTATTAATTTGGATGAACATCCCTCCGGTTCTCCTGTAACCGATGACAATATCCGTGTTTACGGGCAGTTGAGCGGCAATGGTGCGCCGGCCACCTACGGTGGCGTGGCTGCGGATACGGATATCACGGATGGTACCTGGAATTATTTTGCCGCGACCCTTACGGTGAATGCCGGTGGTGACAGTATAATGAATGTCTACACGGCAAATGCGGGCGATACCGCAACGACTTTATTGTCCTCCACAATTCTCAGCGATCCCACTTCAGGCATCGCTGAAGACTTCTCCATTAATTTCACCGTAGGGGTGATCAATGTAAACAGTTCCGCGAGCTTTTATATGGACGGAATGTTTGATGAGCTGGCGCTCTATGACAGCATCCTGACAAAGGAGCAGCTGGACGCTCACGTCCTCGCGTCGACGGTACCTGAGCCTTCGACTTATGGTATCCTGCTGGGGGGGGCCGGACTCGGATTCGTGCTGCTGCGCCGTCGTCGCGTTTAGCGAGGTGCTTACGGAGTTCGGTTGGACGGGTTATTTCCTGTCGTTATCGGGGTTTTATGCCGTTCTACTGATTGAGGCGGGATCTTGAGTCAAGGACGCGGATACGCACTGTGGGATGTAAAGAATTCTGCAGTATGAACACACTATCAGTTACAAAGTCGGAGGCGGTGGCAACGGTCACACTCAGCCGGGGAAAGGTGAATGCCTTGAATGAGGCGATGGTTGAGGAATTGGCCACTTGCTTTGAGGAGTTGGAGCAGGACCCGGAGGTGCGGGCTGTGATACTGACCGGGCAGGGCAAGTTCTTCTCCTTTGGTTTTGATATCCCCGAGTTCCTGACGTATCCGAAGGCCGATTTTACACGCTATCTGAAAAAATTCACGGGCTTGTACCGGCAGGTCTTCTGCTTTTCAAAGCCGGTGGTTGCCGCGCTGAACGGTCACACCATGGCAGGAGGCTGCATGCTGGCGTCGGCATGTGACTGGCGGGTCATGGTATCGGATCGGGCCAAGATCGCTTTGAATGAGATCAGTTTCGGCGCTTCCGTACTGGCGGGTGCGGTTGAGATGTTGGGCTTCGGGATTGGCTGGAGAAATGCCCAGACGATTCTTTACGGTGGGGCCATGTATTCACCGGACGAAGCGCAGCTGCTGGGACTGGTTGATCAAATTTGCGTTCCGGAAGATTTGACGAATGCCGCAGTGGGGAAGGCCAAGGAGCTGGGCGGCAAGGGGGCTGCCGCCTTTGCCGGGATCAAGGAACTCTTGCGTCAACCCATTGCCGAGCGGATACGGGAGCGGGAGCCGGCATCCATCGAAAAGTTTGTGGAGGTTTGGTATTCCGATACGACCTGGGCGAATCTGCAGAAGATTACAATTGCTCGTTAGATAAACGGGCCCAACCACCTCCTCCTTCGCTGAAGCTACGGCGGACATGCCGGTCACGCTTCGCGCGCCATCCGGCTTCTCGTTGATACGCCGTGACAGGCCCCTCGTTCTTAGCCAAGGAGGGGAATTTATGGATGTGTCTGTAAAGTAGTTCCCCTCCTAGTTTAGAGGGGTGCCCTGAGCTTGTCGAAGGGCGGGGGGTGGTCGACTGCGGAGTGCTATCATGTATGGGGGCGCGTGGGGTCACCTCTGTGGTAGCGGCGGCTGTCCTCAGCCGCCATTCAGGTTTGGTCGGTGAGTTCATGTATTTCGTTTCCCTCTGGTTGAATCCCCGTCGATGCATGTTATTCTATTTCGATCGAACAAGAATAACCGAAAGATCGAACCATCATGACGCCAACCGCCGCATTTGCCGCCTTTTCCACCACCGAGCCGCTGGCTCCACTTAACATCGAACGCCGCGAAGTCGGGCCGCACGATGTCCGAATCGAGATTGAATATTGCGGGGTCTGCCACAGCGACATTCACACCGCCCGGAATGAATGGGGTGGTACGCAGTATCCGGTGGTGCCGGGGCATGAGATCATTGGCCGGGTCAAGGAATTGGGTGAACATGTCACCGCATTTAAAGTCGGCGAGCTGGTCGGGGTCGGTTGTATGGTTGACTCTTGTCAGGATTGTGACTCCTGTGCGGAAGGCTTGGAGCAGTACTGCGAGAAGGGCGGCACTTTTACCTACAACAGTCCCGATAAGATTTCCGGCGGGGTGACCTACGGTGGCTACTCGACCCGTATCGTGGTGAACGAGAAATTCGTGCTCCATGTTTCGGAGAAGCTCGATACCAAAGCGGTGGCACCCTTGCTGTGCGCGGGGATTACGACCTATTCGCCGCTCCGTCAATGGAAGGTGAAGGCGGGTGACAAGGTCGGTATCATCGGCCTCGGCGGGCTCGGTCACATGGGCGTGAAATTTGCCCACGCCATGGGGGCACATGTGGTGATGATCACGACCTCGCCTTCGAAGGGAGAGGACGCCAAGAAGCTCGGCGCCGACGAGGTCCTGATTTCGAAAGACGCCGCCGCGATGCAGGCGCAGGCCAACAGTTTTGATTTCCTTCTGAATACCATTCCTGTCGGTCACAACATGGACCCGTATGTGGCCTTGTTGAAGCGTGATGCCACGATGGTCCTGGTCGGCGCGGTCGAGCCGCTCGAACCTTTGAACGGTGCCGGCCTGATCTTCGGCCGCAAGCGGATCGCCGGTTCCTTGATCGGCGGGATTCCGGAGACGCAGGAGATGTTGGATTTCTGTGCCGAGCATGACATCGTCTGTGATGTCGAGATGATCCGCATGCAGGACATTAATGAAGCGTACGACCGGGTCGTGAAGTCGGACGTGAAGTACCGCTTCGTGATCGATATGCAGTCGCTGCGCGAGACGGAGTAGGGACGAACCACCCCGTCACGCTACGCGTGCCACCCCTCCTTAGCCAAGGCGGGGAATTTGGGTGTGGTGGCGATACGAAGTTCCCCTCCTGGATTAGGAGGGGCCTGTCCCGGCGTATTAACGAGAAGCCGGATGTCTCCGCTTGTCGGAGACGGGGCGGTCGACTACGTCCTGTATGATTTCCCGGACAATCGAGTTTCCCGCTTGAAAGTCCTTCGGTTCCGACGGACCTTATTTCCATGTCCGAATCCCCCGATGAACTCGTCCAACTGACCGCAGAGGAAGCCCGCGTCTTGGGCTGCCTGTTGGAAAAAGAGGCCACTACGCCCGATGTGTATCCGCTGACCTTGAACAGCCTGATTACGGCCTGCAACCAGAAGACCAACCGCTTCCCTGTGGTGGACTACGATGAGGAAACGGTGGCGGAGGCGATTGAAGGTTTGCGGGCCAAAAAGCTGGCGTTCCGGATGGATGTGGCCGGCTCGCGTGTGCCGAAATACCGGCATCATGTGGACGAGACGCTGGGTTTGGCCAAGGCGGGGAAGGCCCTCTTGACCGTTTTACTGCTGCGTGGCGCTCAGACGCCCGGCGAGCTGCGCACCCGGACCGAGCGCATGCATATTTTTCCTGATCCCGAAGCGGTGGAAAAGGAGCTGGATTTCCTCGCCGAAGATATGGATCCGGCCCTCTGGCGTCGCATGCCTCCGGCACCGGGACAGAAGGAAGCCCGCTATAAGCATTTGCTCTGCGGTGACGTGGAGCCGGAAGCACCCATTTCCGCCGGTCTGGCCAGTGAGCCGGCAGTGGCGAGTGTGCAGGCCCGTAACCAGCGGATCGAAACCTTGGAAAACAAGGTTGCCGAGTTGGAAGGGGAGCTGGACGAACTGAAAGCCGCTTTCGAACAGTTCCGGCAGCAGTTTGATTGAGTCGTTCGGACAAACCACCTCCTCCCTCGCTAAAGCTACGGCGGACATGCCGGTCACGCTTCGCGCGCCATCCGGCTTCTCGTTGATACACCGTGACAGGCCCCTCGTTCTTAGCCAAGGCGGGGGATTTTTTCTTACGGTGTTGGTTAGTGCAATAAGTTCCCCTCCTAGATTAGGAGGGGTGTCTCCGCTCGCCGGAGACGGGGTGGTCGACTACGGCACTGCAAGCTTATTTCCTATCTCGGAATACCTCACGTATCCGATTCAGCACGCCTTCCGGCATATCAAAAACCGCTTGATTCTCAAATCGCAGCACACGTATTCCATGAGCGTTGAGGTAGGCAGTTCGTTTCGCATCATGCTGTGCTGCGATGGGTCCCTCATGTGATTCGCCATCCAATTCAATCGAGAGCTTCTCTGTGGGACAGTAGAAATCCAGGATGTAGGGACCTACACTGTGTTGTCTCCGAAATTTTCGATTCTCCAGTTGGCTGGATTTCAGATACTTCCAAAGTCGGGTTTCAGCGGCAGTCATCTTGTGCCGTAAGTCGCGCCGCTTTTGTTTCATTTCGGAGCGGTTATGGATGGGGCCGTCTTGATCCATAAAAATGAATTGTCATTATGGATGTGTCCAATGCGAACCGTTTGGCTGGTGTTTTTAGACCAGAGCTTGGTTTGGCTGGACGAACCACCCCGTCACGCTGACGCGCGCCACCCCTCCTTAACCAAGGAGGGGAATTTTGCTTCTTACTACGCTGTTGGGTCTTTGGGGTGGTTGATTCGTGGGTGTAAATACTGTCTAGCCCAAAGAGGGCGGGGTGGTCGACTTCATCTCCGGTGTCTCGACGCCCATGGCTTTGACGCGCTTTTCCCATTGCTTGCGGGCGAGAGCGCGCATGTCGACGACGTTGTCTGTTTCGTCCACGATCTCTATGCCGATCAAGGTCTCTACCAGGTCTTCCAGGGTGACCAGGCCCTTGCTGCCACCATATTCGTCGAGCACGATGGCGAGGTGTTGGCGGTTCTCCAGCAGCTGTTCCAGGAGTTCGGTTAGGGAGACGGAATCGAGTACCGTGAGAAGGTCCCTTCGAATGCTTTGTAGGGTATCGGCACCCTTGCCGCGGGCATTGGCCATGAGGACGTCGTCGCGCAGCACAAAGCCGGTGACATGGTCATGGTCGTCCCGGAACACCGGGATGCGTGAAAAAGGCTTCTTCGAGACTGTGGGAAGGGCCGCCTCAAGGCTCATTTCTTCGGGCAGAGAGGTCATGACGGTGCGTGGGGTCATGATGTCGTTGGCGGTCAAGGAACCTAGGCGGAACAAGTTTCTCAGGATGCGGGATTCGCTGCCGGGGATGTGACCGGAGGCTTCACCGACGCGTGCCATGGAGATCAATTCGTCGCGACTGAAGACATGCGCTTTCTTACCCCGGGCGACCAGTTTGGTCAGTTTCTCTGAGAGCCAGACCATCGGATAGAGGAAAAGAATCAGTCCGTGAACAAAGAGGGCGGTGGGGCCGACAAGCTGTTTCCAGTAAACGGCGCCCAGTGTTTTCGGAACGATCTCTGACAGGAAGAGGATCATTAGTGTCATGATCGCCGAAAAGAGACCGAACCAGGCACTGCCGAAGACCAGCGTGGCTTTGGCACCGGAGAGAATGGCGCCGACCGTGTGTGCGATCGTGTTGAGTGTCAGGATGGCTGCTAGTGAACGGTCAACATTGTCGAGCTTGAGCTTGCTCAGGCGTGCGGCCCGGCGCGGACGCTTGTCGCGTAGGCTCTCGATGAAGGAGGGCGTGATGCTGAGCAGCACCGCTTCGGCAATCGAACAGAGAAAGGAACAACCCAATGCGAGCAGGATGGAACCGATGAGGATGATCACATCCATCTGTGTGGCGGTGCCGGTGGTCGCTGTGGGCGCTGCTGTGATGCCGAGATAAACGGAGTCGAAAAGAGACATGATGCCTCATGGGATAAGAGTTTCGGGAGGCTGACAAGTGTAAGTCTGCAATTGTGGTCTCCGTTGCTCCGGGACAGTCTCGTTACGTATCAACAAAAACGCCCCGGCTTGGAACCCTCAAGAGAAACGGATCAATTGTTAGAAAAGGTAGTGGATCCCATAGATGAGTGAGCCGCCAAAATGAGCGGTGACCGGGACTAAAATCAGAAGTATCAGAGCGACGGTTCGGTAGATGTAAATGCCCCATGCTTTTGATGTTCGGGAAACGGCCATTCCCACCGCTCCGATCAGTCCGAGGGAGGCGACGGTCATACCAAGCCATCGATGCCAGGTAAGTACGTCGGCCAATTCGCCCGGATAGTTGCTTTGAGAGGCGGCGATCCAGCCCAGGCCTGCGGCGACTACCGCGAAGCATGCACCCAGGAGGAAATTAAGCCGGGCTGCGAACTGGAGCGGCCTCGACTTAAAGAGGATGGCGAGGATTTCCAGCATTCCGGCCAATGGTAGGAGTGCGATTGGCAGGTGCACGCTTAAGACGTGCAGTTTGCCTAGGAAGACCAGAATGGGTGGCCTGGTTGGCTCGGTGCCGGCGGTGTCGACTGTGTTGTCGGGATTGGTCGTGGCTGAGGGACGCGTTGCGTTCGCATCGATTCCCTCAGTTTCGGAATCGGATGTGGTATTTGCCGTTGTGTCAGCCGGGCTGCCGAGGCCGAGATTGGAGAGATAGGCTTCGGGGTCGGCGTTGAACTTTCGGAGGCAGGATTTACAACAGAAGCCGATCGTTTGTCCTTGATACGTCGTGGTGATCCACGACTCGGCCGCTTCGTCCGGAGTCACCGGGCACATCGTATTGATCGTTTGGGCAGAGACGGAACCCAGTAAGAGGAACAAGAGTGGTAGGATGCGTTTCATCTTTGGTCTTTCGTTCACGAAAAAGACCTTCCACTCGCAGGCGCAGGCTCTGGAATGGAAGGTCGAGAATCGGTTTGGAAAACAAGCGTATTATTGTGCGCAGCAGCCCATGCTTTGAGAGGTCGAGGCCGTTTCTGTTTTCTTGTATCCCTCAACGCCTGCATGGATCGCATCCAGCTTGGCTTGGCTCATGGTGGATGACTGCTTTTGCATCATCATCATGTGTTGATGCTCCTGGTCTTCGTCTGTCTCACCGTCTTCGTGATGCTCCATGGCGCCATCGTGGTGTTCCATGGCATCATGGTGCTCGCCACTGACTTGCTTTTGAATACTGCCGCAATGCAGCATCATGGCACCGTAGTAGGGATTGGTGACCTCTTTATCGGATTGCATCCAGTCGCCACCCTTGCCACCGAATGCCATCGGGCAGTGGGCGACGAAGAGGTCGGTGTCTTTCGATGTTCCCACATGCTTGACCAGCGAGATCATCTCGTGCGAGAGAGCGAGAAAGGAGCTGCGGGCGGCTTTGATGTCACCGGTATCCGCGATCGTTTTGGCGGGCGTGGAGAGGTCGGCGGCTTGTTCGTGTGCTTCACCTTCATGAGGCGCGTGCTTCATCGCGTCGAGGAAGCTGTTGGCGCCGGTCTTGGCCGCATCCAAATCGTCGCTTGCAAGTGCTTTTTGAATGGCAAGGTAAGGGGCGACCAAGGTGTCGACGAATTCCGGCTTGAAAGCGTCACTGTGTGCGAAGGCAGCAGAGGCGCTGAGGAGAAGGCCAAGGGCCATTGGTAGTAGTTTTTTTTTCATAGGACTATTTCTTTGCGGGGTTGAACTTATGTGCGATTTCGGCCAGTCCACAGTAGAGGACCGGAACGACAAAGATTGTGATAATGGCGAGCAACATGCCGCCGAAGGACGGGATCGCCATGGGCACCATGATGTCCGAGCCGCGGCCCACCGATGTGAGCACGGGCAGCAAGGCGAGAATCGTCGTCGCACTCGTCATCATAGCCGGACGCACCCGCCGGTCGCCGGCTTCGACGGTGGCCGCACGGATTTCCTCCAGCGTTTTCGGATTCTTTTCCCCGAAGATCTGTTGGAGGTAGGTGCAGACGATCACCCCGTTATCCGTCGCGATGCCAAAGAGGGCGAGGAATCCCACCCAGACGGCGACGCTGAGGTTGATGGTGCCCATCTGGAACAGCTCTCTCAGATTATGCCCGAACAGGCTGAAATCCATGAACCAAGGCTGACCATAGAGCCAGAGGAGAATGAAGCCGCCCGACCAGGCGAACGCGATACCGGAGAACACGATCAAGGTGGTGGAGATACGCTTGAACTGGAAGTAGAGGATCAGCCAGATGGCAAAGAGCGCGATCGGGAGCACGATGCGGAGCTTCTTTTCGGCCCGCACCTGGTTCTCGTAGCTGCCGGTGAATTTGTAGCTGACACCGGAAGGAATCACGAGCTCGCCGCTGTCGATCTTGCTCTGCAGGAACTTCTGTGCCTGTTCGACGACCTCGACTTCCGCATGGCCTTCACGCTTGTCGAAGATGACATAGCCGACGAGGAAGGTGTCCTCGCTCTTGATGACTTGCGGTCCGCGCACGTATTGAATCGACGCGAGTTCTTTCAGCGGGATCTGTGTGCCGTCGGGCGCGGCGACCAGAATGTTCTCGATCGACTCGATGGTATCCCGGAGTTCGCGCATGTAGCGCACGCGCACCGGATAACGCTCGCGGCCTTCGACGGTCTGGGTGATCGGCTTGCCGCCGATGGCGACTTCGATCACGTCCTGCACCATCTTGATTTTCACCCCGTAGCGGGCGATGGCGTCGCGGTCGATCTTGATCTCGAGGTAGGGCTTGCCCACGATGCGGTCGGCCAGCACCGCTTCGGATTTGATCGAGGGCACCTGCTTGAGGAGGCCTTCGACTTCAAGTGCGACCTTTTCCAGCGTTTCCAGGTCCGGTCCGTAGACCTTGAGCCCCATGGGCGCGCGCATGCCGCTTTGCAACATGACAATCCGTGCGGCAATCGGCTGGAGCTTCGGTGCGGAAGTCGTTCCCGGGATGGTGGCGGCCTTGACAATCGCATCCCAGATGTCGTCGGGGCTCTTAATTTCGTCGCGCCATTGCCGGAAGGGGCGTCCATTTTCGTCGGGTATCAGGTTTACGGATACGTCCCGCCTGAACTCTTCGTTTGCTTTGTCATAAGCGAATGTGAGGATGCGCCCGTTTTCGTCGGTGATGTATTCCGATTTGTAGGAGATGATGGTTTCGATCATCGAGATCGGCGCCGGGTCCAGCGGGCTTTCTACGCGGCCCAATTTGCCGACCGCGCTCTCGACTTCCGGAATCGCATTGATCGCCATGTCCTGTTTTTCGAGAACGTCCATGACTTCGCCGATGGAGGCATGCGGCATAGTGGTCGGCATGAGCAGGTAGGAGCCCTCATCCAGATCGGGCATGAATTCCTTGCCGAGTCCCGGAATGGCATGCGCCATTGTGATGTAGGCATCGCTCTTTCGGACCGATTCGGGGAGCCAGCCAAAGAGACTGCTCCATCCGAGCCAGACGGTAAACCCGAAGACGATGATCACACAGCTGAATGCAAGAAATACTGTCTTCATCCGCAGGAACAAGGCCAGGATACGTGCATAGAATTTGATGAAGAGCAGGAAGAAGCCCAGCAGGCCCCCGACGGCGAGGAAAACGAAGAGGATGTTGGAAACATGCGCCTCCGGGCCGAGCGGCTTCCAGTCGGCCGCCAGTGAGAGTGCGACCAGGACGGCGACAATGAAGTTGAAGGCATAGAGCACGCCGCGCTGCACCTTTTCAGGGATTCTCGGGCTGGCGCTGTGGAAGGCCGCCGCAGCGATCATCAAGGCACCCAGCCACCACGGGAACCATGCAATAAAGATGGCGCCGAACAAACCGACCACACCGATGCCTGTCCACAACCCGATTTTGACGAGGTGCGACTTATGGCGTCCTGCGATAAACCAGTGTGCCAGCGGCGGGATGACCGTCAATGCGACCACGATGGAACCGATCAGCGCGAAGGTTTTGGTGTAGGCCAGCGGACGGAAGAGCTTCCCTTCGGCGGCCTCCATGGTGAAGACCGGGAGGAAGCTGATCACCGTCGTCAGCACTGCCGTGACCACCGCGCTGCCCACTTCGGCGCAGGCGCGGTAGACCACTTCGAGACGGCTCTCATCCGGCGGGGCATCATCCAAGTGTTTCAATATATTCTCAATCAACACCACGCCCATGTCGACGATGGTGCCGATGGCGATGGCGATCCCCGAGAGCGCGACAACGTTGGCATCCACCTTGAAGAGTTTCATGCCGATGAAGGCGAACAGCACGGCGAGCGGCAATACGCCAGAGATGAGTGACGCGCTACGCAGGTGCAGGACCATGAGCACGACCACGATGATCGTCACCAGGATCTGCTGGCGCACGGCATCTTCGAGTGTGCCCAGGGTTTCGTAGATCAAGCCGGTGCGGTCGTAGAAGGGAACGATTTCGACCTGGCTGACTGTGCCGTCCTCCAAGGTCTTTTTCGGCAGTCCGGGCGAGATTTCCTTTATCTTCTCTTTAACCCGTTTGATCACGGCCAAGGGGTTTTCGCCATAGCGCGTCACCACCACGCCGCCGACCGCTTCCGCTCCGGCCTTGTCGAGGGCGCCGCGTCGAAGTGCCGGGCCAAACTGGATATTCGCGACCTGATCTAAGGTGATTGGCACATTGTCGCGCTGGGTGATGACGGTCTTGCGCAGGTCATCGAGATTCTTGATGAAGCCGAGGCCTCGAATGACATATTCGGCTGAATTGATTTCGATCGTGCGTACACCGACATCGAGGTTGCTGCCCCGCACCGCGTCAAACACCTCGTGCAGAGCGATCCCGTAAGTGCGGAGTGCGTCGGGATCGACGTCCACCTGGTATTCCTTCACGTAGCCTCCGATGGACGCGACCTCGGCAACGCCATCGACACCTTGCAAGGCATAGCGAACATACCAGTCTTGTGCGCTGCGTAGTTCGTCCAGGTCCCAACCGCCGGTCGGTTTACCGTCCGGGTCCATGCCTTCGAGGGTATACCAGAAGACTTGCCCCAGCGCCGTGGCATCCGGACCGAGCTGAGGCGAGACGCCCTGTGGCAGCGTTCCGGGAGGGAGGCTGTTCAACTTTTCGAGGATACGGCTGCGGGTCCAGTAGAACTCGGCGTCGTCCTTGAAGATGATGTAGATCGAGGAGAAGCCGAACATCGAGTAGCTCCGGATGGTCTTCACCTCGGGCAGGCCAAGCAGCGCAGTGGTCAGCGGGTAGGTGATCTGGTCTTCGATGTCCTGCGGCGAGCGGCCCATCCATTGCGTGAAGACGATCTGCTGGTTCTCGCCGATGTCCGGAATCGCATCGACCGGCACCGGGTCGCGCGGCAAAATATCCGACTCCCAGTCAAAGGGCGCGACGGCGATGCCCCACACGATCAGGACGACCGTGAAGAGGAGAACGACGAGCTTGTTCTCGAGACAGAAGCGTATGAGTTTGTTGATCATTTTTATCCGTGTCTTTTCGTAGCCCAGACTACTCGCCGATGACTTCTTTCACTTCGCCACAGGAGAGCATCATGGCACCGAAGTAGGGATTCTGTAGCGGCTCTTTGGCTTGCAGCCAGTCGGCGCCGTGATCGCCGTAGACCATCGGGCAGTGCATGATCAAAAGGCCTTCCGGGAATGCGGATGGGGATTGCATGGCGGCGGCAATGAGTGCGGCCGATAGTTCGTCAAAGTGCGGCTTGCGCAGCGCATCGAGACTGTCTGCGGCCAGCATCTTGTGCAGCAGTTCCGGAAGCGGTCCGCTATGCCCGGTCACCGACATCATCGCTTTAGCCTGTTCTTTGGCGGCTTCCAGATTGTCCGCGGCCAGTGCCGCTTGCATCTTGAAATAAGCATCCATCAATTGGGCTGCCGTCTCGGCCGGTATCTCCAGCATGGACATCTCCGGATGCTGTGCAGGATCCGCCCCGGACGTGGCTGTGGCCGCGCCGTGATTGTGTCCCGGCATCGGGCCACCGCCTTCCGGGTTCATCATGCTCGGCTTGGCTTGAATCTGCAGGGCGCTGTCGATCTTGAACGCACCGTTGGTGACGACCCGTTCGCCGGCGTCGAGACCCGCGACCACGATAAAGCTGTCGCCGGCACGTGGACCGAGCACGATTTCACGGCCTTCATAGGTGGGTCGTTCGGCATCGGGCTTTTCGACATAGACGACGGCACGCTTGCCGGTGCGCAGCACTGCGGAAGCCGGAACCGTGATGGGGGCGGGAGCTTCCGCGTTGTCCACATAGCCGAGCTGTTCGGCCGGGACGAGATCCATGCCGCAAATGTCGCATTGGCCCGGTCCGTCCTTGATGATCTCCGGGTGCATCGGGCTAATCCATTTACCCGCCAACTCCGGCGCATAGACCTTGCCGTTCTCCGCCAGGCGTGACTGGACCACCCCGCGAACGAACATACCCGGCTTCAAGCGACCGTCGGCGTTGGGGACGTTGACCCGCACCGGGATCGTGCGAGTCTTGCGGTTGACCTCGGGCTCGATGAAAGTGATTTGCCCGTGAAAGCTTTCGCCGGGAAACGACTCGACCGTGAAGGTCACTTTCTGTCCGAAACGAAGCCAGGGCAGATCGGACTCGTAGGCGTCGAGGTCGGCCCAAAGGACACTCAGGTCGACGATCCGGAAGAGCGGTTCCCCTGTTTTAACGTAGTCGCCCTCCTTGACGTTTTTAGCGACGACGACCCCGCCGATCGGGGCCTTGAGTTCGAAGTGGTCTTTGGCTTCACCGCTTTCCAGAATCGCGTCGATCTGTTCGGGCAGCAAGTCCCAGAGGCGCAGCTTGTCGCGCGCGGCCCGGGTGATCGAACTGTTTGGATCGGCGCGGTAGGCGGTGATCAGTTCACGCTGCGCGGTCAACAACTCCGGGCTGTAAACCTGGGCGAGGTGCTCGCCCTGCTGCACGCGGATACCGTTGTAATTGACGAACAGTTCGTCGATGCGGGCGGGAAAGCGCGCGGTCAGCGATTTCTCGCGGGTTTCGTCGTAGCCGAGTTTGCCGACGAGGCGGATGTCGACTGCAGGATATTCCTGTTTGACGGCAGATGTCTGGATTTCCGCGAGCGCACGCGAGGCCTCGCTCATGCTCAGTTCGCGGGGACCACTGTCGCTGCCCGAATCCTCGACCAGCGGGATCAGGTCCATTCCGCAGATCGGGCACTTGCCCGGTTCGGGTTGCCGGATCTGCGGGTGCATCGAGCAGGTCCAAATTGTTGGCTTGGCCGGATCCGCCATGGCTTCGGGAGCCGCGGTGGACGACTCGTGGGCATGGTTCCCGGAGGATGCCACCCGGCCGACCGCAAGTCCGATGAGCAGGGCCGCGATTGCGACGCCGGCGAGGGGGATGACTGTCTTCTTATTCATTTTCTTGAGTCACTTGAAAGGTTCCGAGGATGGGTTGGTTGGCCAGGGTCTGCACGACGACGCGTTGCTGCCAGGCATCGGAGGCCGCGCGCCAGTAGAGCGATTGAAGGTCGAGTAGCGAACGCTCGCTGTCGATCATCTCAAGAATGCCGGTCTTTCCGTTTTCGTAGCTCGAGCGGCTGTTCTCGACGGCTTGCTCGGCGAGACCGAGCAGTTCGTCGCCGTAGAGGGTGAGGCGGCGATTAGCATCCTTCAGGTTGGCGAGGCTGGCGGTGAGCTCCGCACGCAGTGCGTTCAGCCGGTTGTCGTATTCGCTTTCGAAGGCGCGCTTGCTGGCGAGGGCTTCCGCCTTGGCCGCATTGTATTTGGGAAACCAGATGGGAAGGTTCACGGCGACCGTAAAGCCCCAGGGGTCTTGGCCGGCGTCAGGTGTCATCGGGTTGACTTCCGGATCGCCGATCTGGATGTAGTTCAAGCCGAGGGTGATGTCGGGAAAGCTTTCCAAGCGGGCGATTTCCCGGCGGGCTTCGGCGCTGGCGACCTTACGTTCGAGCATTTGCAGCTCGGGGTTGGTGGCGCGCAGGGCGGCAGCCAAGGATGGACCATCGGGTATGAATTGCTCCGGTGCGTCCCATTCGGGCAGGGGCAGGGTGTCGGATCCGGGCAGGGCCAGCAGTTCACCGAGCTTGGCTGACTGGGCGACCTGTTTTTGCTGCAAGCTCTGCAGGCGGTCGTCGATTTTGCCGATTTCCACTTTCAGGCGCAGGAGTGCATTCAGATCCGCGCCGCCCCGCACCTTTTCCTCGACGATGGGTTCGAGCTTGCGCAGCAGGTCCCGGTTTTCTTTGGTCAAGCGCAGTGCTTCCCCGGTGTAGCCATACTCGTAAAAGGCCAGCGATACCCTGCGCGCCAGCATCAACTGCTGATTCTGGTAGGCATACCAGAGCGCTTCCGCCTCGGATGAGGCCGCCTGCTTGCGGCTGCTCAGTTTGCCGAACCAGGGCAGCTTCTGGCTGAGCATGATCACATTTTCCTGGGGACCGGTCCGGGTCTGCACCGACTCGACGAAATGCGTGATCTGGAGCATCGGGTCCGGCAGGCTGGCGGCTTGTGGAATCCGCTGCATGGCGGCTTCGTAGCGCTGTTCAAAGGCATCCATCTGCGGATTGGCCGACAGAGCCCGAGTCAGATAGCTCTCCAGACTGTTCAGCGCCGGTTCCGCCCGGTCGCCTGACGGTTGGGCTGCTGACAGGCTCGCGCCGATAAACAGGCCGGCAAACAGGGTGCCGGCCCATAGCGAGAAAAGGTCTTTTCGTAAACTTCGGTGCATGTGTTCCATCATAAACGCAGAGTCCGGGGGAAACCCTTAAAAATGCTTCAGATTGTTTAGCCTTTAATCGAGGGCCAGCCGTTTGAGCCGCAGGGCATTGCTCACGACGGAGACGGAGCTGAAGGCCATGGCGGCGCCGGCGATCATCGGGCTGAGCAGGATGCCGAAGAGCGGGTAGAGGATGCCGGCCGCAACGGGCACGCCGACCGCGTTGTAGATGAAGGCGAAGAAGAGGTTTTGCCGGATGTTACCCATGACATTGCGGCTCAGGCGCAAGCCGCCGACGATGCCCCGCAGGTCGCCTTTCACCAGGGTGAGTCCGGCGCTTTCGATGGCGACATCGGTGCCGGTGCCCATGGCGATGCCGACATCGGCGGCCGCAAGGGCGGGGGCGTCGTTGATCCCGTCGCCTGCCATGGCGACACGATGGCCCTGTTGCTTCAGCTCGTTGACGATACGCTGCTTGTCCTCTGGGGAGACTTCGGCGTGCACTTCGTCGATCTCGAGCTCTCTGGCCACCGCCTGGGCGGTGCGGGGATTGTCGCCGGTGCACATGACCACGGTGATGCCGAGTGCGTGCAGTGCCTCGACCGCTTCTTTCGTGGTTGCTTTGATCGGATCGGCGATGGCCATGAGTCCGAGCAGCTGCTCGTCACGGGCGGCCCAGATGACGGTTTTGGCTTCCGATTGCAGCTGTTCGGCGGCATCGCTCAAGCGAGCCGGGACTTGTATGCCCGCCGATTCGATAAAGGCGCGCTTGCCGACACGAATGAGTTCTTGCTCCAGCTTCGCCTGCACGCCGCCGCCGGTCGTGCTTTCGAAGTCCGATACGGCGGGCAGATCGAGTTGATCCGCTTTGGCTTTTTCGACCACGGCACGGGCCAGCGGGTGTTCGGACTGCGATTCGACGGCCGCCGCGAGGCGGAGCAGGCTGTCGGCTTCGATCCCTTCGGCGGGGGTGAGCTCGACCACCGACGGCTTGCCTTCGGTCAGGGTGCCGGTCTTGTCGGTGATTAAGTGGGTGATCTTCTCCGCGCGTTCGATGGCCTCGGCATTCTTGACCAGAATCCCGTTCTGCGCGCCCTTGCCGACGCCCACCATGATCGACATGGGGGTGGCCAGGCCCAGTGCACAGGGGCAGGCGATGATGAGGACGGAGACCGCCACGACCATGGCGTAGGCCAGGGCCGGAGCGGGGCCGAGGAGGGCCCACAGGACAAAGGCGATGAGCGCGACGAGCACGACGGCCGGTACGAACCAACCTGCCACCGAGTCGGCCAGTTTCTGGATCGGCGCGCGGCTGCGTTGGGCTTCGGCGACCATGTGGACGATCTGCGCGAGCATGGTTTCCTCCCCGACGGCTTCGGCCTCCATGACGAAACTGCCCGTTTGGTTGACGGTCGCCCCGATTACCTTTTCGCCTGTGCCCTTTTCCACGGGCAGGGGCTCGCCGGTGATCATGGATTCGTCGATGCTGCTTTTCCCTTCGAGAATGACGCCATCCAGCGGGATCTTCTCGCCGGGGCGAACCCGCAGGCGGTCACCTTTTTCAATCGCGTCGATGTCGACCTCTTCCTCCTCGCCGTCGTCCTTCAGACGATGCGCGGTTTTGGCAGCGAGATCGAGCAGGCTTTGAATGGCCTCACCGGTCTGGCGGCGGGCGCGCGCCTCGAGCCACTGCCCGAAGAGAATGAGGGTGGTGATGACGGAGGCGGCCTCGAAGTAGAGCGCGACTTCGCCGTGCATGCGGAAGGACTCGGGGAAGATCCCCGGAAACAGGACGGCGGTGAGGCTGTAGCCGTAGGCCGCGCCGACTCCGAGCATGATGAGCGTAAACATGTTCAGGCTGCGGTTGAGGATCGAGCGCCAGCCACGTGTGAAAAACATGCCGCCGGCCCAGAATACGACCGGAGTGGCCAACAGCAGCTCCAGCCAAGCCTGCACCCTCGGCGAGAGAAAACGGTCGAAGGAAAGCCCGGGAATCATGCTATCGAAAGCCAGCAACAGGATCGGAAGCGTCAACGCGCCGGCTACGAGCATCTTGCGCTTCAGGCTCAGGATCTCGCGTTCTTCCTCCGAATCGTCTTCTGCGGAGGGGGCCATTGGCTCCAGGTCCATCCCGCATTTCGGGCACTGTCCGGGGTGGTCCTGTTGCACTTCCGGGTGCATCGGGCAGGTCCAAAGTTTAGGTGCCGTTTCCTTGTAGGCCGGATTGCGCTCCAGGCGCATGCCGCACTTGGGGCAGTCGCCCGGCTTGTCCGATTCGACACCCGGGCACATCGGGCAGTAGTATTTGGCTGTGGCGGAGGGCTTGACCGTCTCGTCGTGATGATGTGCGTGCGCCTCGCTGTGGTGATGTGCGTGCGTCTCACCGTGATGGTGTGCATGTCCCTCTTCGTTATGATGGCAGCAGCTCTTCTCGGCCAGATGGTGGGATTTCTGATTCATGGGGTGTTGGCGATGGCCTCCCGTGTTTCGATACGCCAAGCTTCGCCGATGTCGGCGACGAAGATTTTGCCGTCACCGCGATAGCCGGTCTGCGCCGCATCTAGAATGGTGCGCACGACCTCGTCCTTCAGTTCGTCCCGGCAGACGGCTTCCACCTTGATATGGGTTTCGAAGTCAACCAGCCGCAGGATACCGCGACTGCGCCCGAATCCCGTAATGGTGTTCGCACTCACCCCGCTCAGGCCCTGAACTTTTGCGAGCGCATGGATGACCGGGTCCAGCTGTGACTTTCGGATGTAGGCCTTGATTTCCTTCATTTTGAATTCCTGTGTTGGGGTGTTTAAACGTGACGGAGGCAACCCACCGCTTCGGTGAGTTGTCCCTGCAATATGTTAAACGCAGGAATCCGCCTGAACCCTCAGGTATTCTGGAGAAAACCGGCCAGTGCTTCACGGAGCTGTTTCCGTGCACGGTAGATCCGGGTTTCGACGGTCTTTCGGTTGGTCCTTAGGATGGCCGCACATTCGTCGTAGGCATGGTCCTCCAACACACAAAAGATGAAGGGAAACCTCAGTTTTTCGGGGAGTTCCCGTATTCTTGCGTCAATCTGCCGGAGGGCCTCCCGGGATTTTAATTGGTTCGACGGGTCGGCCACGCCGGAATCGATCTGGTGGATCGGGGCGTAGACGCTTTCCTCCGGTGCATCGGATGTTTCCAGGGAAACTTGCCCCCGGAGTTTTTTCTGCCGGCGGAGCCGATCGACTGCCAGGTTCCGCGCGATCGAAAAAATCCAGGTTTTGACTGCGGCGCGCGGCGTGTAGTGGCCGGCTTTTTGATAGACCCGGAAGAAGGTCTCCTCCACGACTTCGGCACTGTCTGCCGGATTCGCGAGATACCGGTAGATGAAATGAAAGACCGGTTCCTTGTAGCGCGCCATCAATTGCGCCAGGGCTGCTTCGTTTTCCCTGCCTATTTCCGCGATCAGCGAGACATCTTCATCGTTCACTGTCATGGACGCGTCATTCAGGCACACTGAGCGCCTGTCCGGCGAGTTCCTTCAGTATTTCCTGCTTTTCCGGGGGGAGCACACTCATCATCTGGTAATAATGGCGGATCGACAATTCCTGGAGCTGGCCATGGATCTGGTGCAGCTCATGGATGGCGTGTTCGACCTCGGGTGAGAATTGATCGTGAGCGACCAGTTGCTGTCTCAGGTTCTCGATCTTCGCTTGGAATTCTTCCAGCATGGCGGCACGTTGCTCCCTGTATGCGGGCTCAAAGGCGTCGATGGCGCTGGCCTCGGTCTCGGTTAAATTCAGCTCATGGTGTAACCATTTGTGTCCGTGTTCCAGATCATGGTGATTCCAATCGTCGTTATGCATCATCCACTGCGAGGTGATCGCGGATACCGCAAAGCATAACAGGATCAAGGTGACGAGAACTCCGGCGAGTATGCCGAATCTGTTTCGATTTCCAGAAGATGTGGAGGGCATACTATTTATTGTTGAAATGTAGAAGTTCCGTCTGGCTGAAGAATTCAAAGTCAAGGGCTGCCGACGCCAGCACTTGGCTGCGGGACGTGGTCACCTGTCTTTTGGTGGCCATAAACGTAATTGAGGACGTCAGGCTGACCGCGACAAGAAGCATGGCCGCCACATATCCGGGATTGGGGAGCAGGGACAGCAACCAAGCCCAGTCCGATTGTTCCGGAGCACTCGCTTCGTTTCGGACACGACGCAAGACGTTGTAAGCAACGGACTCCGGGCACTTCGGAAGCTCCCGGGTTTTGACCTGATCGACCCAATTTTCGAACTCTTCTATTTCTTTCATGCCCACTTTAACGCATCCGGGGTTCCAAACCCTCAGAAAATTTCACGATTTTCCAATCTTGTCCTAGCATGGACTCAATGCCTCGTGACAGACAGCTTTTTTTTGGATCATGCGGGGAGCCGGCGTTCTTGCTGGCAATCCCGAGAGGAGATCGGCAAGGATGGTACTTTTATGGCAAACAGTGCAGGCAGACTGGAGGGGCTGGCAGGCTTCGAGCAATTGGATATCGGTGAGTTGTATTACATCGGAAATCGCCGCTTTGTGGAGCGAGGCTTGCTCTACTTCAGACAGTTTGCGGTGGAGTCACTTGAATGGGACGAGGCGTCGAAGCTGATGACTGCGGCCGTCTCTGGCCGGCGCAGCGAGCCCTATCAGGTCTGCTTGTGGGTGCGTGGCGGACAATTGGGGCATGAATGTGATTGTCCGGCTTGGGATACCTACGGAGGGTGCAAGCATGCGATTGCGGCTGCTGCGGCGATGTTTTTGGCGGTACAAGGCAAAGGCGTGGGCGGATTTCAGATGCCGGTCGACTATGCGCAGGCACTTCGTGAGCAGCTTGGCTACACGGATGTGGGGACCCGCCCGACCGGGCCGGCGGAGGTTGAGAAGCCGGCGACAGAGTTGCAGGTTCTTGAGTTATACAGTTACGGCGGGATCCGTTTTCGTATTAACGGACCGGTTCCGCAGGCCTTCTTGCGCTCGGTGGGCGTGGTGCTCCCGGGCAATGCGTATGGATTTTCCGTCCAGCGTGAATTCTTTTTAGGGGATGTGGTCCGGGCGTTGCCTAAGTTCCTGCGGAAGGCGAAGCAGGCAGGCATCGCGGTCACGCTGCGGGAATCGGGGGGCAAGTTGAACTTGCGGATGGCTACGCGTGCCTGCTCGGTTTGCCGGTCGATTGACTTGCGGGGGCGGGAGGTGGTGGAATCCTTGCGTTTTGCGACTGCCAAGGGAGTGCCGATTGAAGTGCTGCATCTTTTGGCAGATGAGTTGGTGCTGGCCGAGGACGGTACCTTTCATAAGGTCTCAGGGGGGAGCTTGATTGACAGGGATTCATTGGCACGCCGATTACCGCTGGATGCCTATAACCGATCCGCTTCGCTGCCTGTCTGGCGGCTGCAGGATATCGATGAGGAACTGGCCTTACAGATTGAGGGGGCGGCGGTGCCGGTGCAGCCGGTCGAAGATACGGCTTTGGGTTTGATTTTGGATTGCTCACTCTGGGAAAATGCGGCGGCGGAGCCGGAGCGTCTGGATTTCGAACTGCTGCTCTCCGTGGATGGGGTGCAGGTCGACCAGTCGATTTTCCGGGACTTGATACTCTCGGCCGTGTTGGACGCTTACTCGGGCACCTTGTTGAGTGCGAAGCGCCGCGTATCGCCCTTGTTGGACTTGATTCGACGTGTTTTGGCGGATGCGGAAGAGGGCGACGCGGTTGCCTTGGAACGCTATGTGGCGGATTATCCCGAGTTGTTTTCGAACGAATTTCGGGTGCTCGTTATCGAGATTCTGAACCGTGTATTGAAGCTCCCTGAGATAATGACCGGGGAGTGTCATTCCCTGGCGGCTGATGGGACGCAGCAGCGCTGGTTGGCCTACCAACTGGATGTCTGGAAGGTGATGATGCTGTTGTTCAGCATGACGGAACCGACCAGTCGCCGTGCCTTGAATGACTTGAGGGACGGTTCGATTCCTATTAAACGCGGGGCCAGCGGAATGGATGAAGTGCGGCGTCTCGTGCAGGTGGCGGGGCGTCTTGGGGTGCAGGTCCGCTTTAATGAACTGCCGGTGCGCACGGCGCCGCTGAGTATTTCCGTGGATACGAAAACCCGTGGCTCGGATATCGACTGGTTCGCCCTGCATCCGACAATCCGCTGCGCCGAACGCACGATTACAGCGGATGAGTGGATACGCTTGATTCAGGGACAGTTACTCCTGAAGGGGAGCGACGGTGCCTTGATTGTGCCGGAGATCGACGAGGGCTCGGCGGGCGGATTGAAAGCGCTGGCCGAACTGCTCCGGTCGAAGCGCGGCACGGCCCGTCCGGATTTTGGCGAGGACGCCGGGGTGGTGGCTTCGCGTCTGGAGATGCTGGACTGGATTGCCCTGCGCCGACTGGGGATTCGCATGCACCTGCCGCCTGAAGCCGAAGTCTTGTTCCGCGGACTGACCGAGTTTGAAGGCTTGGGGGATTTTTCGGTGCCGGCCTGCATCCGGGCGGATTTACGTCCCTATCAATTGGAAGGTTGTGCCTGGGTCGACTTCCTCTACCGGCATCGTTTCGGGGCTTGCCTTGCCGATGACATGGGGCTGGGCAAGACCTTGCAGGCGATTGGATTTATCGCGAAATGCCTGGACGCGCATGAAGCCGGGGCTCGCGGGGCCGTGCTGGTTGTTTTGCCGCCGAGTCTGGTCTTCAACTGGAGCGACGAGTTCGCCCGCTTTGCTCCCGAAATAAAGGTGCGGGAGTGTTTGGCAAAAGCGGATTGGGCGGATGCCCTGACTGATGGACAGGTCGTCTTGACGACTTACGACCGGGTGCGTCTCGATCAACGTGAGCTGTCCCGGCATGTCTTCGACGTGGTGGTCTTCGACGAGGCTCACAATCTCAAGAACGTGGCTGCGGCGCGGACCAAAGCGGCGATGAAATTGCAACGCCGTTTCACCCTCTGCCTGACGGGGACGCCGGTGGAGAACCATGCGAGCGAATATTACTCAGTCATGAGTTTGGCTGTGCCCGGCCTGTTTGGCAGTTTGAAGGCTTTCAAGGAGAGCTTCCGCACCTCCCCGGAACGTATTCTGGGGCGCGCAAAACCTTTTATCCTGCGGCGACGGAAACAGGCTATTTTGAAGGAGCTGCCGCGTAAGGAAGAGCATGAACTGCTGTTGGAAATGTCCACTTTGCAAAAGGAGATTTATACCCGGACGGTGGCGGAGGTGCGAGAGGAGATCGCCAAAGCTTACAATGAGCGTCCGGAGCAGCAGGCTGGGATCGCCGCGCTGGCGGCTATTTTGCGCCTCCGGCAAGTTTGCGTGAGCCCGGAATTGATGGGCAAGCAATTGCCGGAACCGGCTCCGAAATTTGCCTACATGGCGGACAAGTTGGAGGAATTGCAGGCGGAGGGACATGCCGCGCTGATCTTCAGTCAGTTCATCGGCGGTCTCGACCAGATGGAACGTGTCGCGAAAGAACGGGGGATCGATCTCCTGCGGATGGATGGAAGTACGCCTGTCGTGCAGCGGCGCGAAATCGTCGAATCCTTCCAGAGCGGTCGTGGCCCCGCCTTCTTTTTGATCAGCCTGAAGACGGGTGGGGTCGGTTTGAACCTGACCCGTGCCAACTATGTCTTCCACCTGGACCCCTGGTGGAATCCGGCGGTGGAAAACCAAGCCAGCGACCGGGCCCACCGCATCGGACAGACCCGTTCGGTCTTTATCCAGCGCCTCATCATGCAGCACAGTATCGAGGCCCGCATGGTGGAGCTAAAGGCACGCAAGGCCGACCTCTTCCGGCAACTGGTCGACGAACCGGGTGTACGCAACGCGAAAGCCGGACTGCAGCGGGAAGACTTCGAATACTTGTTGTATAATGACTAAGTGCCGATGACTGATGACGCATCCCGCTTTTCATGATTATTGCAGCCGACCGGCAAGAATCATGAGGAGCGGTAGCAGGGACGTGTGGTTATACGTGCTCTATGGTGGAAAGCGACGAGAGTCAGCTTCCAGGATCCCTCCTGTTATTCGGACAGGATGGCTTCCAGATCGGCTTCCGGTGTGGTGATCGGCTGGATGTTGTAAGTCTCGATCAGGAAGTTGAGCACATTCGGTGTGATGAAGGCGGGAAGGCTCGGGCCGAGGCGGATGTTCTTGATTCCGAGGTAGAGGAGAGTCAGGAGGATGGAGACGGCCTTTTGCTCATACCAGGAAAGCACCATGGACAAGGGCAGGTCGTTGACGCCGCAATCGAAGGCTTTGCTGAGCGCGACTGCAATTTGGATCGCAGAATAGGCATCGTTGCATTGACCGATATCGAGGAGGCGGGGGATGCCGCCGATGTCGCCCAGATCTTCCTTGAAGAAGCGGAACTTGCCGCAGGCGAGGGTCAAAACGATGGAGTCCTTCGGCGTCTGCTTGACGAATTGCGTGTAGTAGTCGCGTCCGGACTTCGCTCCATCGCAGCCACCGACGAGGAAGAAGTGCTTGATGGCACCGGCCTTGACCGCGTCGATGACCTTGTCGGCCACACCGAGCACGGCATTGCGGGCGAAGCCGGTGGTGACGGTCCCTTTGTCGCTGTCGTCGGTAAATCCGTCCATTTGTAGGGCCATTTCCACTACGGATGAAAAATCGTTTTCCTCGACATGCTTAATCCCCGGCCAGCCGACCAGATTGGTGGTGAAGACGCGGTCGGCGTAGTGCGGTGCCGGCTTTTGGATGCAATTCGTGGTGAAAAGAATCGGTCCGGGAAAGGCGCCGAACTCGATGCGTTGATTCTGCCATGCAGTGCCGAAGTGGCCGTAGAAGTGGGGATATTTCTTGAGCTCCGGATAGGCGTGGCATGGCAGCATTTCACCGTGGGTGTAAACGTCGATGCCTTTGCCCTCGGTTTGCCGGAGCAAGGTCTCGAGGTTTATCAGGTCGTGGCCGGTGATGAGGATGCACTTGTTCTTGCGGTGGCCGAGCTGCACGGCAGTGGGGACGGGATGGCCATAGCGTCCGGTATTCCCGGCGTCGAGCAGCTCCATGGCGCGCAGGTTGACTTCTCCGGCTTTGAGGGCGACCGGCACGCAGTCTTCAATGCCAAGCCCGTCCGTGCCGAGGGCGACCAGTGCGTCGTAGATAAATTGTGTCACGACCGGATCGGTCTCGCCAAACTTGGCGGCATGCTCGGCGTAAGCGCTGATGCCCTTGATCCCGTAGAGTAGGATTTGTTTCATCGAGCGGATGTCTTCGTTGGCATCCAGGCTTTGGATCAGTTGAAGCGCCCGGCCTTGCTCGACCAGCCCGGCGTCGTCGCTGGCCGGCTCGAAGGTGGTGGATGCATGCTTGAATTCAACCATCGCGCCGTGCTGGCGGATGCTTGCCTTTAATTGATCACGCCAACGGACCGCCTCCCGCACCATTGCGGATAAGCGCGCCGGGTCGAAGTCGACATTGGTGAGTGTGGTGAAGATCCCTTTGAGCACAAAGACATCCAGCTGACTGTCGACGATGCCGTGCTTTTGCCATTCCTTGGCGTAAAATGCGATGCCTTGGAGGGCATGGATGAGTGCGTCCTGGAGCGCGGCGACTTCTTCGTTCTTGCCGCAGACGCCGGCGAGTTCACAGGCAAAGCCCTTGGCTGTTTGTTCACATTGGTTGCAAAACATGGTTCGGATCTCCTCAGTTGTGGTGAAGGTGGTTAATGAGGCCGGGATCTTAGCAGAACCGGACGGATGATTCCTTGACCTAGGTCAAGGATGGGGGATTTCTGCGATATCTTTTGAGATCATTGAGGATGCACGGTTGCTTTAGCCGCAAAATCGGCCTCAGATGCCTCAAATATGGAAAAGTCAGCGACGATCCTTGCCCAAAGCGCCCTGTTTCGAGGTCTCAGCCCTGAGGATATCCAACAGCTCGCCGGAATTTGTTCCGAGTTGTCGCTCGCCCGTGGACAATTGCTCTTCGCGGAGGGGACCCAGGCCTCCGGTTTTTATGTCGTAGTCGAGGGGCAGATGAAAATCTACAAGAGCAATTCCGAGGGCAAAGAGAAGATTCTGCATGTCTCCGGTCCTGGCGAGAGCTTTGCCGAGGTGCCCGTATTTCACGGGGCACCGTATCCGGCGAATGCCGCTGCAATTCAGGCGACGCGCTTACTCTGTTTCCCACGGGATGCATTTATTGTCGCAATCACGAATCATCCTTCACTCTCGCTCAACATGATGGGGAACTTCGCGATGAAATTGAGGCGTTTTTCCTCCCAGATCGAGGATCTTGCCCTGAAGGAGGTGCCGGCCCGGATCGCTTCGCACCTGCTCTACCTGAGTGAGGCACAGGGCGGGGATGACCTGGTCAAGCTACGGATCGCCAAGGGCCAGCTGGCCAACCTGCTCGGCACGACTCCGGAAACATTGTCGCGCGTATTCGGTCGACTGAGCGAGCAGGGGATGATCCGGATCGACGGCAAGGTCGTGCATCTGCTCGACCGCGAAGCCCTCGCGGAACTGGCGGGTTGAGGTGTTGTTGCGGGGACGAACCACCCTGTCACGCTGACGCGTGCCACCCCTCCTTAGCCAAGGAGGGGAATTAAGGTAGGAAACCGCATACAAGTTCCCCTCCTAGATTAGGCGGGGGGCGAATACCCGTACCATTCCTGGAAGCGCGTCGGCCCGCGCTTGAGCAGCTGACAGTGGTCGAGCTTGCCGACGAACCCGCCTTCGCGGGCGACGATTTCACCGTGCACGGTGGCGAGGCTGGGGCGGTCCTTAATCGTTTCGCCTCCGAAGGGGTTGTCGTTGGCAGCAGTGAACGCATCCAGGATTAGCTTGAGTGGCATCGTATCGGCAGAGCAAAGGAATCCGGAGGCTCCAGTTTAATTGAGGGGAAACGCTTTGTAGGGGCGATCATGAGATTCGGCGACCGCTTTCGACGTGATGGCGCCCTGATGTATGTTGATTCCAGATATAAGTTCCGGCACGTGCTGAAGGACGGAAGGAAAACCGTGGTCGGCGATCTTGAGCGCGTAGGGGATCGTGACGTTGGTCAGGGCCTGGGTGGCGGTGCGGGCGTAGGCTCCGGGCATGTTGGCCACGCAGTAGTGGATGACCTCCTCTTCGAGGAAAACCGGGTCGTCGTGCGTCGTGGCGCGCGAGGTTTCGGCGCAGCCGCCCTGGTCGATGGCAATGTCGACAAAGACACTGCCGGGTTTCATGACGCGGAGCATTTCACGGGTGATCAATTTCGGCGCACGGGCGCCCGGCAGTAGCACCGCACCGATCAACAGGTCGATGCCGGGTAGGGTTTCGAGCAGGTTTTGCTCGTTGGAATACAGGGTGTGGGTGGACCCATGCAGGCTGATGTCGAGGAAACGCATCTTTTCCAGGTCCACATCCAAGATTGTGACATCGGCGCCCATGCCGGCGGCGACACGTCCCGCATTGATCCCGGAGGTGCCACCTCCGATGATGAGGACTTTGCCGGGGAGCACACCCGGAACGCCGCCGAGGAGAACGCCTTTGCCCCCTTGGGCCCGGCTCAGGTAGTAGGCCCCGACCAGCGCGCTCATGCGCCCCGCGATCTCGCTCATCGGTTCAAGCAGGGGAAGGCGTCGGCCGATTTGCACCGTTTCATAAGCGATTGCGGTGGTCTTCGAGGCGCAGAGAACATCGGTGAGCTCGCGGTTTGCCGCGAGATGGAGAAAGGTGAACAGGATCAAGTCCTCCCGCAGATAGGGATACTCCTGCGGGATGGGTTCCTTGACTTTCAAGACCATATCGGCCGACCAGGCCTGCCGGGCTTCAGAGACGATTTCACAACCGCATGTTTCGTATTGTTTATCCGCATATCCGCAGCCCAGTCCGGCCCCGGTTTCAATCAGGACCCTG
This sequence comes from Coraliomargarita parva, assembly GCF_027257905.1. Classification (NCBI taxonomy): domain Bacteria; kingdom Pseudomonadati; phylum Verrucomicrobiota; class Opitutia; order Puniceicoccales; family Coraliomargaritaceae; genus Coraliomargarita; species Coraliomargarita parva. Next base: position 534,079 of record NZ_JAPZEI010000001.1, on the reverse strand, counting down.
TGGCCGTGGTTGATCAACATGCGAGCCCCGGCCGGGGTGCAGGCAACCCGGCTTTCCTTGATCTTTAGCTCCCTGGGAACCCCTACGATCATGACTTAGTGCCTTCAGTTATACTAAGGGAGAGGTCGAGGACTGCAATCCGGAAATCAATGTCGGCTTCCGTGATCCACGTCGTTGCCGACTCGTTTCTACTTGCATTCATATACTATAGGGGGGTATAGTAATAGTCATGCCGCATTTAAGTCAGGACAATACGAAGCTCATCAAACGCGTTCGCCGCCTCAAGGGGCAGCTCGAAGGGGTGGAGCGCATGTTGACGGAAGGCGAGGACTGCTATGCCGTCCTCCAGAATGTGGCGGCCTGCCGGGGGGCCTTGAATTCGCTGACCCGGGAATTAATCCATGAGCACATCGAGCATCACCTGATCGGGCAGTCGAATTCGAAGGTGGTTCAGGAAGCCTCGAGGGAAGTGCAGGCGATCATCGACAGTTATTTAAAGTAAGAGGAAACGACTATGAAACCGGATTTAAGCGAATGGCGGCACAGCCATAGTTTTGGACAGGAAGCGCGCCAGAAGGGGGAATCGAAGACCCTGCTGGTGATCGCGATCACGGCGACCATGATGGTGGTTGAGATCGCCTCGGGCATCGCCTTCGGTTCGATGGCCCTGCTGGCGGACGGCTTGCACATGGCCTCACACGCGGCCGCACTTGGCATTAGCGCCTTCGCCTACATCTATGCGCGGAAGCATGCCCACGATACCCGATTCAGTTTCGGCACCGGCAAGGTCAATGCGCTCGGGGGCTTTACCGGGGCGTTGTTGCTGGCGGTCTTTGCGCTCGTCATGGCCTGGGAGAGCGTCATCCGGTTGTTGAATCCGGTCGAGATTTCCTTCAATTCGGCGATCGGTGTCGCCGTGCTTGGTCTGATCGTCAACGGGGTCTCAGTCTTTATTCTGGGGGACGATCACCATCATGACCACGGTCACAGTCATGGGCACGACCACGACCATCATCATGAGCATCACCACGCGCATGCGCACGATCACGATGACCACCATCATGATCACGGGCATCACCATCACGATCACAATTTGCGCTCGGCCTATCTCCACGTGTTGGCGGATGCGCTGACCTCGGTCACCGCGATTATCGCGCTGCTGGCGGCAAAATATTTCGGTTGGATCTGGATGGACCCGATCATGGGGATCGTCGGTTCGCTTCTCATCGCGAAGTGGTCGACGGGTCTACTCAAGCAAACCAGCGAAGTCTTGCTCGATCATCAAGCACCTGAGGCGATCACACACAAGGTCGAACACGCTTTAGAGACTGATGGTCACAGTCATCTTAGTGACCTGCATGTCTGGTCCATCGGCCAGAACCGCTACAGTGTGATCGCTGCGGTTGTTTCGACGAGTCCTGTCTCTGCAGATGAATACAAGGCACGCCTTAGTGACGAACAGTTCCCTCACGTGACCATCGAGGTAAATACAGCCCAGAGTTAGTTATTTTAGGAAGAGCTCGATGACCGGAATCTCGACGTCGGGTTGCATGATGGGGAGGTCGAGTGGCAGGGTGTTTGCGGCATTGCCGTAAGCGCTGTCCTGCTGCCATTCCTCCCAGCCTTTGAATTGCACTTCGGAGCCGTCGTGGAGTAGCTGGGCGTATGCGACTTTGCCGGCAAAGCCGTCGAGCCAGAGTTTACCCATCGGCCAATCCAGCACGTGCACGTAGATGCGGTTGAGTTCAGGGTTGTAGGTGAGGATGCAGTTTTCCGGTGTCTTGAATGCTTCGGGGGCTTGGGTGCAACCGTAGATGGCGCGGCCGTTGACTTGCATCCATTTCCCGATGCCGGAGAAACGGTCGTTGGCGCGCGCGTCGAAATTGCCGCGTCCGGTAGGACCTACATTGAGGATCAGGTTGCCGCCCTTGCTGACGGTGTCGATCAGCATGCCGAGCAGCTGCTTGGTGCTTTTCCATGTGTGCTCGTCGCGGTAGTAGCCCCAGGACCCGGAGAAGGTCTGCACGGTGCCCCACGGCACCTTCTTGCCGTCCATGGTGACCCATTCACGCGGTTTGATTTGTTCGGGGGAGCGGTAGTCCCAGCCGCCGGCATAGTCGAGCAGGTCGGCCCGGTCATTGACGATACACTGTGGCTGCAATTCGCGCACCAGCTGCATGAGGCCGACCGAGTCCCAGTCCTCGCGTCCTTTGCCGTCTTCGCCGGGATAGGAAAAGTCGAGGAAGAGCACATCGATCTCGCCGTAATTGGAGAGGAGCTCGCGGACCTGGTTGCGCATGTACTCTCGGTAGACAGACATGTCGCGTTCAGAGTTTTTCGCCCGTTCGGCTTCGTTCTCCGACATCGGGTGAAATTTATCCACGGTGAATTCAGGGTGGTGCCAATCGATCAACGAGTAGTAGATGCCGATGCGGATGCCTTCGGCGCGGAACGCTTCGACCATGGGCTTGAGCAGGTCTTTCCCGTAGGGTGTTTGGGTTGATTTGTAATCCGTGTAGGCGGAGTCGAAGAGGCAAAATCCGTCGTGGTGCTTCGCGGTGATGACCACGTATTTCATGCCGGCTTCCTTCGCGGCTCGGGCCCATTCCTTTGGATCATAGAGGTCGGGGTCGAAATGCTCGAAATACTTGCGGTAGTCGTCGACCGACATGGATTCATTCTTCATGACCCACTCGTGCCGGCCTGCGAGCGAGTAGAGGCCCCAGTGGATAAAGAGTCCGAAACGGGCGTCAGTGAACCATTCGAGGCGTTGTTCTTTCTCTTCCGATGTCTCGTCCCAGATTGTTTTAGCTTCAGCTTGAGTTGTTTGAGCTGCGAGTGGTAGCAGGCTGAGCGCGAAGTAAGCGAAGTGTCTTATCATATTCCGCCGGCTAGCAGAATGCATGCAAAGCTTCTAGCCCATGGGGCGGAAATCTTGTTTTCTCATGTCGGTTGATGGTAAGGGATTCGGGCGGTTGGCTGTATCGGCAAAGTTTACACAATCTCTAGCCCGGCGGCATCGGGTAGTGGTGGAAAGACGGCAGTGGGTAAGGTTTGATACCAAAAAGCGACCGATGAGATGTCATCCATGCTTTGGTGGAAGCGTCCGTGACGTTTCCAGCCGAGGGCCTGGATCGTCACCTTGAGGTCTTGCTTGAAGCGGATCGGGTCCATGATGTGCCAGCGGTAGAGGGCGAAGCGTGTGTTGGACTGGTAGACGCCGTCGGGGCGCACGACATGCGGCATGCCTGCGTAGGGACCGGTGAACTCCTGGTATTGTCGGGTGGCTTTGTTTTCGAAGTTATAGGAGCCAAGAAAGTAATCCTCGGTGCCGGTCCCGCAGATCGTGGGGAAGCCGGTTGAGCCGGCAACGGATTTGCCATCACTCAATGCGGGATCGGTGTCGCCATCCATGTAGAATTTGATTTCACCTTCGCCCCACCATCCGTTGTGGTTGACCTGCCAGCCCATCGCTGTGCCGACGTAGTGGCCCTGGCCTTTCACGCCGTCGAGCAGCGTGTGCACCCCGCCGCGTTCGACGGGTTGGCTACGACGGAATTGGGCATGGAAATAGGCGGCATCGTCCGGGACCTCTGTCAGGCAGTAGTTGATCTGGTAATAGAGCCGGAAGTCGTCGAGGCCGATATTCTCAACGGTCATGCGGCAGTGCTTGCGGAAGGGCATTTCCCAAAAGCAGTTGTAGGCATTCCCCGGGTTTACGCAGACGGCCAGCGAAGTGAGCTGGGCAAAGTGATAATTGCTACCGCCAATGAAGGGGCTCGCGAAGAAGTCGCACATCGGGCTCTCGACCGAGGGCTGATCCTGCCCGTCCCAGTAGATGCGGAGGATTGCGTGCCGGTTGATGCCGGTGGGGGTCATCCAAATGCTTTGGATCGCTCCGGGACCTTCGACATTGGCGATTTCGATCGTTTGGCCGGCGGGCACCGGAACCGCTGGACGCACTTTCCAGCCCAGTCCCAGTTCGCGGGACGCTCCAGTGGGATTGCCGTTTTCATCCAGTTCGGGAACGGCACGGGCGCCGCCGCTTTTGGCTCCGGTCGGATTTTCGGCGCAAAGGGAACGTGATTCCGCGTTCGAGAGGCGCGAAAGCTTGCCCAGATTGAGGCCCAGGCCGTTGAAGGGGAGTGGTGTCTCAGACATTGGGAAAGTTTAAAGAAAGGCCACTGCTTTTTGAATGGAAGATTTTCGGAAGGATTTGTATATTTTTCCAGCATGTATGAACTGAGGCAGTTTTTTGAGCCGGCTGTCGAACTGGGGGCGGGGATGTCGCTCCGCGGTGTCGGTGTCTTGGAAGAGATGCCCAGGGATAGCTTTGTGGACCGGCAGGCGACGAATGATTATCTCTGCGTTTTTTTTCATGATGCGGCACGGGCTGGAGTCGAATCCGACCGTCTTTCCCAGTCAGAAAAATGTCTCTTTATCTGGGGTTCCAAGCAACATCAGTGCTATGGGGCTCTACAATCAGTTTGGTGTCACAGTTGGTTGCACATCCAAGGGGATGCTTTTCCGGCACGCTTGCAGGCATTGGGGATTGCTTTGAATGAGGTGTTGCCGGTCGGCGATTTGGAAGCTGCGTTTTTGGATATGCTGCGGGGCTTGTTTCATGAAAGTATCGAAGCGCGGAGCTCTCCGGAGATATTGGCTCGGATTTTGGATATATTTCTTCTACGCCTGTCTCGATGTCTTAATCAATCAGGGCAGATTCTACCCGAGTATCTCAGACGGGCAAAGGCCAGACTGGACCGTGACTACGCACATGCATGGACGCTGCCTGAGCTAGCCGCGCATTCCGGAGCCTCGGTCTCACACCTGAGCGCTGCTTTCAGCGAGCTTTTGGCTTGTCCGCCCATGCGCTACCTGACGAAAGTTCGTATGCATCAAGCGGCCCTCCTGTTGAGGAACCGCAATCTCCGGGTGGGCGAGGTGGGACGCCAAGTCGGCTACGAAGACATCTATCATTTTTCGAAGGCCTTTAAGCAAGCGCATGGACTAAGTCCGAGTGCTTATCTGAAACGCCTCTAGAATTGCGGATTGGATGAAAGCGGGTGTCCCTTGATTTTATACTTTAATCTTTGGCGCGGGATGATTCCTTTGCAGGGCTATGTCAGCCATTACACCCGAATTACGTTCGCAGATTGAAGAAATCACCCGTCGTGCCGGCCATATCTGGAGGTATCTTTGACGGCGCGAAGAAATCGCAAACGATTCAGGAGCTCGAAGCCAAGATGGCCGAGCCGTCCTTCTGGGACGATCAAGCAGCGGCACAAAAAGTAATCGGGGAGGCCAATCGCCTGAAGGTCACGGTCAATCCGAGCCGTGATTTCAACAAGGAAGTCGATGACCTCAAGGCCATGCAGGAGCTGGTCGACGAGATGGGCGACGACCCGGATGCCGAAGCCTACGTTGAAGAGTTGGACGGGTTGGTGAAGAAGCTTCAACCGAAACTGGACAAGCTCGAACTGGCTTCCTATCTGAGCGGACAGCATGACAGCTGCAACGCACTCTTGACCATCAACTCCGGTGCCGGCGGGACCGAGTCCTGCGACTGGGCGGATATGCTTTTGCGCATGTATACGCGCTGGGGCGAACACGCGGGCTATGATGTCGAAGTGCTCGACATTATGCCGGGGGAAGAAGCAGGCATCAGCTCGGCAACCATCCGAATCAGCGGACCCAACGCCTACGGCTACGCCAAGGCTGAACGCGGGGTGCATCGCCTGGTGCGGATCAGCCCGTTCGACTCCAATGCCCGCCGCCATACTTCGTTTTGCTCGGTCGACGTGATCGCCGAAATCGAGGACGACGTGGATATCGAGATCGATGAAGCCGACATCCGGACCGACGTCTACCGTGCCAGCGGCAAGGGTGGGCAGCACGTGAACCGGACCGAGTCCGCGGTGCGCCTGACGCACATCCCCTCCGGTATCGTGGTGACCTGCCAGAACGAGCGTTCGCAGATCAAGAACAAGGCAACGGCCATGAAAACGCTGAAGTCGCGCCTCTACGAAAAGCTGGAGGACGAAAAGCGCAGCGAGATGGAGAAGTTCTACGGTGAGAAGGGCGAAATCGCCTGGGGCAACCAGATACGTTCCTACGTCTTCCAGCCTTACCAGATGGTCAAGGACCTGCGTACCGGCGTTGAAACCGGCAATGTGCAGGCGGTCATGGACGGCGAACTCGACCCCTTTGTGCACGCGTGGTTGCGGGCCGGCGGCCCGACCGCGCGCCGTTCCGCCAGCGAACGGTCCGCCGATTAAGCTTAGATTTGCCTTGGTGTCCGCTTCGTGAGCCTTGGTGCGCTGTTGCCTTCGACCCAAGTCCCTTCAATTTGGATCAGTCTCGGTCGTGCGGGCAGGCCCAGCTCGTTGCGCTGCAAGCTGAGCACCAACTGTTCGACTGCAGTCGCTCCGATGATTTCCGGATTCTCGTAGATGCCGCAGATGCCGGCGTCAGTCCCTGCGTGGCTGATCAGGACGAGGCCGAGTTTTGCCCGATAGTCGGGATCCAGGCCGGCTTCGGACTTGATGTCTTTATAGATTCCCGCAGTGATCAGGACATCCGGTCGGTACTTTTCGAGCCAAGCAAAATTTTTGTCCTCTAGTTTTTCAGGATCTGCCATCTCCGGGGGGACCCGGTTGGAAAGCGGCATTGACTGTTGCGTGAAGTAGAATGCTGCCAATAGCCGGTTGCCGGTCCGGTCGTCGTAGCCTTTCGGGATCAGCAAGCCCGGCCGTTTATAGCCCCGGTGCTTGAGCTCTCGAAGGATCGTTAACAGATTTCCATAGTGGTCAGGGATCACCCGATCCAGTTTCGGCCGCGCCATGGTATAGGACATCGCAACGGCGGTGAAGTTTTTCCACTCGATGCTGAGGCGTCCCATCGAGTGGGGGAACGGCGGCACGAGCAGTCCGCGTATGCCTCTGGCGGTGAGGATCGCAGTCATGCGCTTGGCCCGCATTTCGGGCGCGGCCAGCCAGAAATTTTCCAATGAATAGCCCAGGTTTTCGGCGCGATTTTTGGCGCCCTGCCACATCTTGAGCTGAAACTCCACGCCGGTCTTTGTATACGTATCCGGATGGTCCCAGAGATTGAGCCAGCCGATGGTTTCCCGGTAGGAGACCTTTCTGGAGCTGCGAACCTGGGACATCAGGGACGCGATCGCCGGGTTCATGCTGTAGCCTGCGGCTTGAGCGGCCGCCACGACCCGTTCACGTGTTTTGACCGCGACTCGAGGATCGTTCCTGAGGGCGAGGGAGACGGTCGACGCGCTGATATTCAGCAACTGCGCCAGATCTCGCACGGTCGGGGAAGCTGTCTTTTCCTCACTCATTCAGCGCTCATCTTAGGGAATTGGAGTGCCCTAACTCCAGATATTTCAACGTGTTTAATTTCGAGGAGTTTGTGTGCCGGTAGATGCCGGATGATAGTCAGGACCTAATTCCCCCGTCCCCTCAATTCAACCCCTAACGACAAATCGTATCATGAGAAAACCGACCCGAATCTCTCTACTACTTGGACTGTTATCAACCGGCAGTTTGCTGGCGCAAAGCACACTTTACTGGGATACCAATGGAGCTACCGCTGGACTCGGTGGCGACGGCAGCTGGCAGGATGGAGCGGGAAACTGGAGCACCGATCTCGCCGGTGAGACGTCTAGCACCTGGTCGAGTGCGGCACCCGATATTGCCGATTTTAGAGGAACCGAGGGCACGGTGACTGTTGATGCCAGCGGAGTGAGTGCACAGTCCTTATTGTTTAATGTTGGAGGATACACATTGGCTGGAACCGGTTCGATCTCGTTCACTACCAGCACCAGTTACATTGTCGATTGGCAGGCTGGCGCCGGAACGACCTCGATTCAAAATGATCTAGTCATTTTTGATGACGCGTCTCTTAATTCTACGGACAGTTATTATATTCGAAATCAAACGACTGGGGTGCTAACTCTGGATGGTGATCTCTTATTTGACTATACGGATGCCGCTTCCGCATCAGGCGTAAAAACGGTTATTTTCAACACAACCGACGCCTCGGGTTCAATCGTCTTAAACGGTAGCGTCGGAGCCGCCCCGGGGAGCGCCCAAAGTCGTATGTATTTTGACGGACCCGGTTCATTTTATCTCAACGCTGCCAGTAATGTGAATCCGGCATCTTCTTCTGCTTACGGTGGGATGGGGAACGGCACTCTATATCTGGGGAACGATTTGGCTCTTGGGACGAAATATTTCGGTGTGGGTTCGTCCAGTAACGCCAATGAATTGGCGATCTATACAAATGGTGCTTACACCATTAACAACTACATCGAACTAAAGGGAACCAATCAAGCCACGATCGGTGGTGCTACGGCGGATTTGTCCACTTTTTCCGGACGTGTGAATATGAGTAACACCAATAACATTCTGTCTGCTGCGGACGGAGGGCGAGTTGATTTCTCCGGGACTTCCGGGGCCGTGATCTTTTATGGAAAGGCTGTCAGCAAGCAAGGCAATGGTATCGTTTCGCTTTCCCGTTCGGCCGGCAACTCTGGCGCTGCTTCGATAATTTCGGTGGATGAAGGTGTGCTCTTGCTCATGAATAGCAGTGGTAGTGCGACTGGAACAACGGCTTCAATGACTGTCACGGATGGTGCGACTTTGGGCGGCACTGGTTCCTCGACCGCAGCGGTTGTCGCATCGGCCGCAGGCAGTATTTTCTCCGCCGGTGACATGTCGCTCGCGCAGGTCAGTGATATTGGCACCTTAACCTTGAGTGGTGGCTTGACCGCTGCGAACGGTGCCACTTTCAAAGTCGATATCGACGGTGCTTCGGTCGACATGGTCGATTTTGGCACCGGTGTTGTGGATCTCGACGGTGTGCTGACATTCGACTTCACCAGCCTGAGCTCGGTTCAAACCGGTATCGCTTACAGTCTGTTTGCCGGGACGGGCGATTGGACGGGTAGCTCGGCCAGCTTCGTCTTCAATGGACCGGACGGTTATGTCCTGGACTCCAGCTACGGCGGTGGAAACGGCTATATTTTTGACGCTGCCGGCAATTCCTTGACCGTTCAATTTGCTGCCGTTCCGGAGCCAGCCACCTTTGCACTGTTGGCGGGTGGACTTGGTTTGCTTTACGCCATGGCACGTCGTCGTAAATAAAGCCGAGGTCGCAAATTTTTCATCAAGCCCGTCTTCCGCTCGAAGGCGGGCTTTTTTGTGTCCGCGGGGCAGTTCGAAGTCGCTTTCGCGCCTTCGCTACAGTCCTTCACACCCGGTTCCGGATTTCAGTGCGAAGTTTGCCTGCGGTTCAAGCTTGTGCATACTGGCTGGTTTTTCAGTAATTGAACAATCGGCATGAGTGAAGTCATCGACAGTCCCGACGGTCTAAGTTATGAGGCGGCCCTACAGGCATTCTCGGACCAGAGTCTATTTGAGAACAAGACCTGGCGTTATTCGCCGCAGGCCTTCCCCTTGAACTCGTCCCAGGTCAAGCAGGTCCGCCAGATCGGGCAGGCCTGTTATGACTTCTACCGTGCTCAGGAAACGCTCTACCTGCGCTCGGTGGAGGGGAAGAACCTGTTGCGCAACCGTGAACTGGTGGCGCCCTGGGTGGCCGCCTATCTGGACCGTGGCAAGCCGCCGGCGTTGGTCGAGCATGCGAGGGCCAAGGCGCTACGAGGCAGTACGCCGATGGTGATCCGGCCGGACCTGCTCATTACCGAGACCGGGTTTGCCCTGACCGAGGTCGATTCGGTTCCCGGAGGGATCGGACTCACCGCCTTCCTGAACCGCTTGTATGCGGAGGTGCATGGCGACGCGCTCATCGGGGCGGGCGAGGACGACATGGTCGAAGCCTTTTACGCGGCGCTTTGTTCGAAGGCACCCACCATTAACGTGCCCTATATCGCGATCCTAGTCAGTGACGAGGCCTCGACCTACCGTCCGGAGATGGAATGGATTGCGCGCGAGTTGCGTCGCCGCGGTCGCCGGGTGCATGTGTTTCATCCGAACGAGGTCATGCCGCTGGGGGATACCATCTGTGTGGGGATCGACGGGGATCCGCAGCAAGTGGACGTGATTTACCGCTTCTGGGAGTTGTTCGATCTGGCCAACGTTCCGATCGCTGAATTCCTGCTCCACGCCAGCAAGGCCGCCCAGTTGAGCCTCACTCCGCCGATGAAGCATTTCCAGGAGGAGAAGCTGAACCTGGCGCTCTTCCACCACCATATGCTGGAGGACTACTGGAAGGAGAGCCTGCCCAAGCAGTCCTACAAGATCCTGAAGAAAGTCATCCCGCAGACCTGGGTGATGGACCCGGTTGAGTTGCCGCCCAACGCCGTCTTGGACGCGCCGTTCATCGGCGGCAAGCCGATCACGCGCTGGGAGCAATTGGTGGATGCCGGCAAGAAGGAGCGGAACCTGATCATCAAGATCAGCGGCTACCATGAAACCGCCTGGGGCGCGCGCAGCGTGACACTCGGCAGTGACAGTTCCCGCGAACAGTGGGAAGATGCGATTTGGCAGGCAATTACCATGTCCGATACCTCCCTGCACATCCTGCAGGCCTACGAAAAGCCGACGCGCTTGAGGCATCCGGTGTATCGCGAGGACGGCAGCACCTATGAGATGGAAGGACGCATGCGCCTCTGTCCCTACTACTTTGTCGACGATAAGGCCCAGAAAGCGGAGCTGCACGGGATCCTTGCCACACTATGCCCGGCCGACAAGAAGATCATCCACGGGATGAAGGATGCGGCGTTGTTGCCCTGCGTGGAGGTTGAGTAGTGTCGGAGCGTTCGTTTTCGAGAGGAGTTTTCGAGGCGGCTCTTAGGTTCCGGGCTTGATGACAGCCATTTTGTGTGACAACGGGTAGACCGCATTTTTCGATCGTTTTTAAGTCTCGGTTTCGGACTGCCAGTCCCTGTCACAAAAAGAAGGGAATCCCTTGGCTTCGAATGGTTTCGGCCTCTTTTATGCTTTCACGCTTTCAATGCGGCACAAAGTGAATAGCTTTTAGGGCTCATCTCACATGTCTGAACGACATTATACCAAGAGGACTTTATATGACAACACCAGCCAAGAAATCTCCGAAGAAAAAATCCGCCAAGAAAAAGGCGGCCGCCATGACCCGCACCGTACCGGCGCCACGCTTTGAAATCGGCACGAGCAAGGACTCGATCAAGGAATCCATTCTCAATCAATTGCGCTACACGCTGGCGCGCCACCCTGAGAGTGCGACGAAGGACGAGTGGTGGACGGCGACCTGTCTGGCGATACGAGATCGCCTGTTGGACCGTTTCATGAAAACGCAGGAAGTGCACCACGAAAAGCGGGTGCGCCGTGCCTATTACCTGAGCCTGGAATACCTGATGGGGCGCTTGCTTGTGAATAATCTTCACAATGCGGGCCTTTTTGAACCGACGCGTGAAGCACTGGCTGAACTGGGGCAGGATTTTAACGAAATCTCCGGGGAAGAGCCGGACATGGGGCTGGGGAATGGTGGCTTGGGCCGTCTGGCCGCTTGTTTTCTGGATTCCCTTGCCACTCTGGACTTGCCGGCTGTGGGCTACGGGATCCATTACGAATTCGGCCTGTTCCGGCAGGAATTCAAGGACGGCTACCAGGTTGAGCACCCGGATGCCTGGCAGGAAAAGGGATGTCCTTGGGAGATCATGCGCCCGAATTTTCTGCAGGAAGTGCGTTTGTACGGCCGAGTCGAGCACCGCATGGACGACAAGGGCCAGTTCCACCCGCAATGGGTCGATTACAAGACGGTGGAAGGGGTTCCTTTCGACGTGGCGATTGTCGGCTACGGGGGCGAAACCGTGAATTTCCTCCGGCTCTGGGAGTCCAAAGCCTCGCAGGAGTTCGATCTGGATATCTTCAATGAGGGGGGCTACGTCGAGGCGGTCCGTGAAAAGGCCATGGGGGAAACGATCTCCAAGGTCCTGTATCCGAACGATAATACCGAGAGCGGCAAGGAGCTGCGTCTCATCCAGCAGTATTTCTTTGTCAGCTGTTCCTTGCAGGACATCATCCGCCGCTACAAGACCGGCCATGATAACTGGGAGGACTTCCCCAAGTTCAATGTGATCCAGCTCAACGATACGCACCCGGCCGTTGCTGTGCCGGAGCTGATGCGTCTCTTGATCGACGAGTATGGCCTGACATGGGAGAAAGCATGGGATATCACCCGCGAGACCTTCAATTATACCAACCACACCCTGCTGCCCGAAGCGCTGGAAAAGTGGAGTGTGCCGCTCTTTGAAAAGGTGCTTCCGCGCCATCTGGAGATCATCTTCGAAATCAACCTTCGTTTCCTGGAGGACGAAGTCGACGCCAAGTGGCCGGGGGATGATTCCAAGAAAGCGGAACTCTCGATCATCGAGGAAGGTGGCTGCAAGATGATCCGTATGGCCTACCTCTCCGTGGTCGCCTCGAAGAAGGTGAATGGGGTGGCCGCGCTGCACACCGAATTGCTGAAGCGTCACTTGTTCTCCGGGTTTCATGAGCTGTACCCGGACAAGTTGATTAACATGACCAATGGGATTACGCCGCGCCGCTGGCTCTTGGCCTGTAATCCGGCGCTGAGCGCCTTGATCGACGAGAAGGTGGGGGATGAGTGGCCGAAGTATCTGGACAAGCTCCAAAGTATTGCGGATTACGCGGACGATCCGGATTTTCAGAAGCGTTTCATGGAAATCAAGCGGGCCAACAAGGTGGCATTTGCCGAATTTGTGAAGGCGGACTCCGGCGTAGAAATCAGCCCGGATGCGCTCTTCGACGTGCAGATCAAGCGTCTGCACGAATACAAGCGCCAGCACCTCAACCTGCTGCACATCCTGACCCTGTACCGTCGTCTGCTGAACGATCCCGAACATGACATTTGTCCGCGGGTGTTTGTCTTCGGTGCGAAGGCCGCACCGGGTTATGCCCTGGCCAAGTGCATCATCCGGGCGATCAACAAGGTTGGTGAAAAGGTCAACAACGACCCGAGGGTGAAGGATAAGATCAAGGTCGTCTTCCCTGAAAACTACCGGATCACCCTGGCGGAAAAGATGATTCCGGCTGCCGATCTCTCCGAGCAGATTTCCACCGCCGGCAAGGAGGCCTCCGGAACCGGCAACATGAAACTGGCCCTCAACGGTGCCCTCACTATTGGTACGCTCGACGGGGCCAACGTCGAGATTCAGGAAGAAGTGGGCGAGGAAAACATCTTCATCTTCGGTAACACGGTTGACGAGGTGGAGGCGATCCGTGCCAGCGGCTACAATCCCTATGACTACTACAATAGTAATTGGGAACTGAAGGCGGTGATCGACTGGTTGCGCTCGGACTATTTCACGCCGGGCGAGCAAAATGCCTTTGCTCCGATCTGCAGCAGCCTCCTTGAAGGCGGGGATCCCTTCCTTGTCTTGGCTGATTATGCGGCCTACGTGAAGGCGCAGGAGGATGTGGACAAGGCTTTCCGCGACAAGAAGCGCTGGGCCAAGATGGCTATCCTGAATACGGCACGGGTCGGCAAATTCTCATCCGACCGGACCATCCGGGAGTATGCGGACCAGATCTGGCATCTCGATTCGGTACCGGTGGAGATCTAGGCCCGGCCAGCCGGTTTAATTTTTCGACGGACGCCTTGAATAGGCGTCCGTTTTTTTCTTTCGGGTCTGTGCTTGTGTATGGGGCTTTCGCCCGAGGCTACATGTCCTGTTTGCGGATGAGGATCTTGCCTTCGTAAATCCAGCGGTAGGGGCAGGCGCTGCCTCGGGTGATCCGCTTGCGTGTAAATTCCAACTGCCGGTAGCGCTCGCCGACGCGCACTCTGACCAGGCAAGTCGGCTCGCTAAAGCTTTCCGGGTCGGGCAGGAGCTTCAGGGCTTCGTTCAGCTGCTCGACATTGGGAATGAAGCGACTGGGGCGGCGATTTGGCGCCAGGTCGGGCTCTCGGGCGGGGCTGGGATAGGTTGGGGCTGGAGGCATCTTTCTACTTTCAGTGAATCTCGAAGCCTTTGAAGCTTCCGATTTCCGATGAGCTGACAATGAAAAAGCTGCAGAATTTGGCTTGAACTCGCCGCCAAGGTCCATCTACTACGGTCCTCATCGGCGCGGTCGCCAAGTGGTAAGGCCGAGGACTGCAAATCCTCTATCGTCGGTTCGATTCCGACCCGCGCCTCCATTTTTTTTAATAATCAACGCCTTAGGGAATGTCCTGAGGCGTTTTTTATTGCCCCGGGTTTGTGAGGGTCGCGTTGCTCTGGCACTACAATCAACAATGTCAGATACCCCATTCGAGCTTCGCAATTACTGGCACGTCTGAGCAGGGCACGATCATCGAGCGTCCTTGGCTGGGAAAGCATTGCTCAATGCTGAGGGTATTCACGTATCAGAGATCGGAAATCCGGAGTTGCAAAACGCCTGCGGTTTTGTAGGTTGAATCAACCTTTTGTAGTCATGCCCAATCAACTCGAAGAATCCAAGAAGCGTAAAACGGTAGCCGATCACCGTGCCGTCCTGGCTGCGCTTGAGCGTATTGCTGCTTTGGAAGGGACATCCTCGACCGAATTGATTCGTGCGGCAGCCCGTCGGGTCGTTCGCGAACGATTAAGTGATGCGGGGATGCGGGAAGAGTTGCAGGCTGTCTTCCGGGCTGAGTTACCGAAGCCTTCCCGTCAGTTCAAAACGCCCGCGCAAGTGGCCCGTTACAAACGGAAACTTCGTGAATATGACGCCTTGTGTCTGGATTTAGGCCTGAGTGAATCTGCGGAGGTCCAAAGCAGAAATTCGATTCACAATGTCTCGCAGCGTCCGGTTTTGGCAGGTGGACTCTAAGTTCAACATGCGATGGCTGCTCCGGATTCGACACCCCGTCCTCCCGATGATTTTTCGGATTTCCTGAAAACGGATGCGCCCGTGCTTCTGGTTGGCGGGCAGGCGGTCAACCTGTGGGCCTTGTACTATAATGAGGTCACGCTCCATCTGGCTCCTTTTGTTTCGCGTGATATTGATGTGCTCGGGCAACGGGAAACTTTGAGGTCCATTGCTGAATTGGCTGGGCTCAAACCCAACTATTTCCCGCTGAAGCCGCCTAGTAATGAGGTCGGTTATATCATGCCGAGAGACGCTTCTAATTCGCCGATGATCATCGAAGTATTGCGTTGGGTGAACGGGGTGAGTGAAGACGAACTGGAAGCCGATTCGGTCATCTTCAAAATCGGCAAAGGCAAAGTGCCGGTGAAAGTGCCTTCGCCCGTAACGCTGTTGAAAGCCAAGTTGGCGAATCTCGATGGGATCAAGCAGCAAGGTCGTCAGGATGCAAAGCATGTCCGAATTTTGTCCAAGTTGCTACCAAGCTACCTTCGGGACATCGCCGAGACCGTTCGTTCGGGAAAGCGCACGGAGCGCGATTTCGTTAACATTCTGGAGCGACTGTTAACACTTGTTCGCGGTGAAGTAGGTGAGAGAATTTTCGCCAATTTGAACTTGCCGGCTGTCGATCTCTTTAAGGATTTACCTGAAGATGGGTTGCCCAAGGTCGTTGCATTCAAAAAGCATCAACTGTCTCGGCGACTGTCCGGCTAGAGCTTCG
Source organism: Coraliomargarita parva (assembly GCF_027257905.1). Lineage (NCBI taxonomy): Bacteria > Pseudomonadati > Verrucomicrobiota > Opitutia > Puniceicoccales > Coraliomargaritaceae > Coraliomargarita > Coraliomargarita parva. The sequence continues at coordinate 518,494 of NZ_JAPZEI010000001.1, read as the reverse complement.
GGCTAAGTCTCTCCGTCAAGGTGTCGGTTTAGATTTCGACGAAAACTTAGCCCTTTCGATCTCGGTTTCACGCTGGCAACCGGTCGAGGCTTCGTTTTGCGGGCTATTCTACACGGAACCGATTGGATAGAGCTCCAAGGATTGAGTTGAATAGCTTAAATACGTGCATGGATGCGAGTGACCGCGCTTTGCGGGCAATATGCCCCGCATTATTATTCCACCTGTGGGTATTCTCTTCGGGAGCCAGGTCGCAGGGGACAGCGGATGGGCCGTCTTGAGACTCGCTGAATTCCGGACCTGCCCCGTGAGCTGAGTTACATTCGGAATAGGGGAAGCCTCACCACGCCAAAGACACCATGCATATCATCGACTGGACCATCGTTATCGTTCCTCTTGTGCTGATTCTCTGCTTCGCGGTTTATTCGAAGAAGTATGTGCGGGGGGTCGTGGATTATCTGGCAGCCGGGCGAGTGGCGGGACGCTATGTGATCTCGGTGGGCGACATGACCTCCGCACTCAGCATCATCACGCTCGTCGGGATGGTGGAGATGAAATACCAGACCGGCTATGGGCTGGCGTTCTGGTATTACATGATTACTCCGGTGAGTATTCTCATGGGGTTGACCGGCTACTGCGTGTACCGTTTCCGGGAGACAAAAGCCCTGTCCATCGGGCAGTTTCTTGAGATGCGCTACAGTCGGCGTTTTCGCGTGTTGGCCGCCGCCTTAAGGACCACGTCCGAATTGATGACCAATGCGATCGGCCCGGCGATTGCCGCGAACTTTTTCATCTATTACCTGGGCTTGCCGCATGAGGTCATGGTCATGGGCGTACCTCTGCCTTGTTACGGGATCGTGGTCACGCTTGTGTTGATCATGGCGATGGTGGTGATTTGGCCGGGAGGGCGGATTTCGCTGCTGGTGACCGACTGTTTTCAGGGCCTGGTCTGTTATCCTGTCTTCGTGATTATTACAGGCTACCTGATCCTGAATGTCTCCTGGAGCGGGGAAATCGCGCCGACGATGATGGACCGTGTGGACGGGCAGAGCTTTATCAACCCCTTCGATATCTCGGGGCTGCGGGATTTTAATATTTTCGCACTCTTTGTGCATGTTGTGAGTATGGTGCTGAACCGGGCCAGCTGGATCGGCAATGACACTTCCGGGTCGGCCCGGACCCCGCACGAACAGAAAATGGCGGGTCTGCTGGGGGCCTGGCGGGCGGGGCTCTCGACCTTTATGGGGATTGCCATCGCGATCTTGATTATCACGGTCATGACTCATCAGAACTTCGCCACGGTCTCCCATACGATCCGTACGGAGTTGTCGGAAAAGATCACCGAGAAGGTCGTGACCGATGAGGCCGTGCGGGCCGAGCTGGATGCCCGGATTGCCGCGATTCCGGAGCAGCGGCATGTGATCGGCGAGGATGCGCCGCTCTCGCAGAAGCACAATATCGACACAGTGTATTTTGAGACAACCCGAGAGGTCCTGGGTGACAGTGCCGAGGGAAATCTTCAGTTCCAGCGCTACCGGACCCTATTCTTTCAGATGATGATGCCGGTGGCTCTACGTGAGATTTTTCCGGTCGGCCTGACCGGCCTGTTCTGTCTGCTGATGCTCATGCTGATGCTGTCGACGGATGATTCACGCATCTTCAATTCGTCCTCCACGCTCGTTCAGGATGTGGTCTTGCCGAATCTGAAGAGGGCACTTAGCCCGAAACAGCACTTGTTGTTGTTGCGTATGTTCTCGGTGCTGACGGCGGTGATTTTCTGGGTCTTCTCCATGCTCTTCGTGAATCTGGACTACTTGAACATGTTCATCACGATCATGACGGCGATCTGGATGGGCGGGGCCGGTCCAATCATGGTTTTCGGCCTGTACAGTCGCTTCGGTACCACGGCCGGGGCTTATGCTTCGCTCCTTTGCGGGAGCGGGTTTTCCATCATGGGGCTTTTGCTTCAACGTAACTGGCCCGATACGATCTATCCCTTCCTAGAGCGTCAGGGGTGGGTGGAAACGGTAGGCGACTGGCTGGTCGCGATTTCACGGCCCTTTTCACCCTATATCGAATGGAAAATGAGTGCGGTGAAATTCCCCATCAACTCTTACGAGCTCTACTTTATGGCCATTATTCTTGGCATTAGTGCGTATGTCCTCGTTTCGAAGCTCACTTGCCGGAAGCCGTACAATCTCGAGCGTTTGCTACACCGAGGCGAGTACAGCATTGACGGGGCGAAGCATATCCAGGTGCCTTGGACGCCGCGTAATATCATCAAGAAGATCGTTGGGATCAATCCCGACTACACGAGAGGGGACCGGATCATCGCCTGGTCGCTGTTCTACTATTCGATTGTTTACAAATTCGGGTTCTGCTTCGCCGTGGTCCTGGTCTGGAATGTGATCAGTCCCTGGCCGAAAGAGTGGTGGAGTCATTACTTTTTTGTGGTCTATGTGCTGGTGGCGATGCTGATCGGTATCGTAACAACGTTCTGGTTTATGATCGGCGGTGTGATTGACGCGCGACGCCTGTTCCTAGACCTGAAGGATCGAATCGACAACCCCTTGGACGACGGTCGGGTGGTCGGGCATGTCTCGCTGGCCGATAAGGCATCATTCGAGGCTAAAACACATAAGTCGCAGGACGATTGATTCTGGATCATTTTGACCATTCCTAGCTGAGCTATGTTCGGGCTCGGTTGGTGGAAAATGATATGGGGTGTTAACCCCCTTTGTTGCTGGACTTGCTGCGATTCAGGGCTGAATGAAGTGTTCTGAAACTAATTCTAGAAATAAGTATTTCGAATAATTGGCCGTCGGACTATTAAGGATCCTGTCTATTTATCAATCAGGTTTGGAAAGACGCTTATTTTTTATTCATAAAATTAACAAAATTCGTAATAATCTCATTTTGAAGAAGATAAGCTTTAACTAAGTGTGAATCAGCTGCTTAAAAACGCTGAAAACTTTGTTTATTTGCTCTCGGAAATTCAGTTGGCATGTGTGTTGCTTAACTCACGCGTCCGCTCCCGAGCGGGCTAACCCGGCACCCCTGTACTAGAGAGGGGGGTCGTGAGGAAAACTCCTAAACAAAGCAATAACCTGATTATACATCATGAAGATTAAAACATTCCTTCTCTCTCTGCTGCTTGGCGGTGTCGCACTGATGGGTGCGAGCTCCCTGAGTGCGCAGGAGATGCCTGTAGAAGAAGTTACAGCCGCAGTGGATGCGGTAACCGATACCATATCCTTCGATGACGGATACGCCGCATTTATGGCGTCTCCTGAATCTACATTCTTCACCATTAGCAACCTTTGGCTGCTGATCGCCGCTGGCCTAGTGTTCATCATGCACCTTGGCTTCGCCACAGTCGAATCCGGTCTTGGCCAGTCCAAGAACACGGTCAACATCCTCTTTAAGAATGTATTCATTGTCACAATGGGTGTGATTGCCTACTCTCTTTGGGGGTTCAATGCAATGTATCCAAGTGATTGGGTTATTGGCGATGTCTTTGCCTTTGGTAGTTGGTTTGATCCGGGTGTTTCCTTGGATTCTGTGACCACTGCCTATAACGCGGGATACACATTGTATACAGATTTTATCTTCCAAGCTATGTTCGCTGCGACTGCTGCCACCATCGTTTCCGGTGCGGTTGCCGAACGCGTGAAGCTTTCCTCCTTCATGATCTTCGCAACCCTGCTAGTGACTTTCGCCTATCCGATCACCGGTTCCTGGGAATGGGGTGGCGGTTGGTTGAACACAGCTTTTCCTGATGCAGAGTTCGTCGATTTCGCCGGTTCCTCGCTAGTTCACGCCTTTGGTGGTTTTGCTGCCTTGGCATGTGTTATGTTACTTGGACCTCGTGCCGGCAAGTACATCGACGGCAAGATTAAGCCGATCCTCGGTCACAGTATGCCGCTGGCTACCATCGGTGTCTTCCTCCTCTTTCTCGGTTGGTTCGGATTCAACGGTGGTTCCGTTCTGAATGCTGATCCGTATTTGGTTTCTTGGGTTTTCGTGACTACCACTCTCGCAGCTTGCGCCGGTGGTTTGGGTGCGATGTTCACATCCTGGATCTTCCTGAAGAAGCCTGACCTTTCCATGGGCTTGAACGGTATTCTTGCCGGTCTGGTCGGTATCACTGCTGGTGCTGACTCCATTGCACCTTTGGCTTCTATCTTTGTCGGTCTCATTGCCGGCATACTGGTTGTCTTCTCTATCATCTTCTTCGACAAGATCAAGATCGACGACCCGGTTGGTGCGGTTTCCGTGCACGGTGTCTGCGGTGTCTTCGGCACACTGGCTGTGGCTCTCTTCGGTGATGCCGCTCCATTTACCACGCAGTTGATCGGCACGCTCTCGGTTGGCGCTTTCGCCTTCCTCTTCTCGCTGATCGTCTTCGGCATCTTGAAGTTTACCATCGGCATCCGTGTCTCTCCGGAGGAAGAATCCGAAGGTCTCGATGTGGGGGAACATGGTCAGGAAGCCTATCCGGACTTTGCTCCGAGCTCCCGCTAAGTTTCGCCTAGCCAATTAACCTAGAACCATTATAACATAAACAATATGAAATTGGTCAAAGCTATCATCAAGCCTTTCAAACTCGAAGAGGTCAAAGAGGCACTCGCAGACATCGGTATCGAAGGTATGACTGTTGCCGAGGTCAAGGGCTTCGGTCGCCAAAAGGGTCACACCGAAATCTACCGTGGCAGTGAATACACTGTCGACTTCCTCCCCAAGGTCATGATCGAGATCGTCGTCGACGACGCCGATGCCGAAAAGACCACTGAGGCGATCGTCAAGGCTGCCAAGACCGGCAAGATCGGTGACGGCAAGGTCTTCGTCCTACCGGTTGAAAGTGCGGTCCGTATCCGTACCGACGAGACCGGTCCCGAGGCCCTCTAAGTCTTGCGACTGAATTAGTCTTCTCAAACGGCCATCCGAAAGGGTGGCCGTTTTTTTTGTCTTCGTCGTGGTTTCCGTGCGGCTGGAGCAGAGCGGTTTCCGTTGTTGCTTTCTTCTTAATAGACAAGACAATCGGTGCACGAGTAAGCATCGATGTTGAACATAACGGGATTGATCTGGCCTAGCAGAAAGAACAATGCTATAAAATCCTGTTGGACTTTGACTGATTAACCCAACCCCCAAATACATGAAACTTGTTAAAGCTGTTATCAAACCCTTCAAACTGGAGGAAGTTAAGGAAGCGCTCACCCAAATCGGCGTCAATGGCATGACTGTCACCGAGGTCAAGGGCTTCGGTCGCCAGAAGGGCCACACCGAGATCTACCGCGGCAGTGAATACACAGTGGATTTCCTCCCCAAAACCATGGTTGAAACCGTGGTTGAGGATGATGTTGTCGCGAAGGCTGTCGAGGCGATCGCCAAGACTGCCAAGACCGGTAAGATCGGTGACGGCAAGGTCTTCGTGCTTCCGGTTGAAAGTGTAGTGCGTATCCGCACCGATGAAACCGGAGCCGAGGCGCTCTAATCCCATACCTTCCAGGCTTTAGTTTTCAACGGCCATCCATTCCGGATGGCCGTTTTTTATGCTCCGAGTCCTCCCACCTTGGAAATATGATGCATCCCGGAAATGGCATTCGGCGGTCTACGCCTGCGTCCACGGATCAACATAGTTTGAAGACGAGAGAAATTCCTCAAATTCGCTTTGCTTCGTGCGCGCTTTCGGTGAAACTCTTGTCATGGCCAAAAAGAAAACCGCGAAGAAAGTGTCCAAGCAAAAGAGTGAGGCTTACGAGGCTCCCGAATTTTTGGTAGATCTGCTGAATGCGCGTTCTCCCACTGGGGCGGAGTACGAAGCTCAGGCGGTTGTGGACAAACATGTGGAACCGGCAGTGGACGCTTATCGCCGAGACACCATGGGGAATCGTTTCGCTACGGTGAACCCGGATGGAGATCCCCGGGTGCTTTTTGCCGGTCATATCGACGAACTGGGCCTGATCATCACTTACATCAACGAGCAAGGCTTTCTCTATTTCGACACTCTGGGCGGGCACGACAAGACGATGATTTCCGGACGGCGTGTCTCGATCCTGACCAAAGACGGTGTGATCAAGGGAGTGACGGGCAAGCGTGCCATTCACCTGATGAGCCCTGAAGACCGCAAAAAGGTTCCTGAGACGCACGAAATATGGATCGACCTCGGGGTGAAGACTAAGGCCGAAGCGGAGGCATTGGTCCGCATCGGTGACACCGCGGTTTACGACCAGAGCTTTGAATTAATCCGAGGCAGTGTCGGGGTGGCTCGGGCCTTTGACGACAAGGCGGGTGCCTACGCTGTGCTGGAAGCCGTTCGCCGGCTCAAGTCGGAGAAGAAGCTGGCGGCCCGGGTGACGGCGGCAGCCACGACCCAGGAGGAAATCGGTACCCGGGGCGCGATGACCGCTGCCTTTTCCGAGAATCCCGATTTTGCCATCGCGGTGGATGTCGGTCACGCCACGGATTCTCCGGACTGCGATCCGCGCAAGTACGGCAGTTTCAAGCAGGGTGGCGGGCCGATTGTTTGCCGCGGGCCGAACATCAACCCGGTTATTTTCGAACATATCATCCGCTGTGCGGAGAAAAACAAGATTCCGTATCAGCTGGAAGCCGACCCGCGACCGACCGGTACGGATGCACGGGCCATTCAAGTCGCCCAGTCGGGGATTGCCACCGGCTTGTTGTCGATTCCACTGCGTTACATGCACACCCCCAGTGAAATGGTTGACCTGGAGGATGTGGAACACACGGTGCAGCTCCTGGTTGAGTTCGCGCTTTCCCTGAAGAAGGGGGAACGCGGGATCTGGTAACTGAACCGACTGAATGACCCGGGCGGATCGTGTGGAAATCGGAGGTGTGCGGATTAAGCCGGGCACCAGTGCCGATATTCGACTCGAGATTTCGGAAACCTATACGGGAGACAAGATTTGCATACCCCTTCGGGTGATCCGTGCAAAGCAGGATGGCCCGGCGGTTTTTGTGACTGCGGCGATCCACGGTGATGAGATCAACGGCACAGGGATCATCCATGATTTTCTTTTCGGAGATGCCTTCCAGTTGTCGACTGGCATGTTGATCCTCGCGCCGGTGGTTAACGTATTCGGTTTCGAGGCGCATGAGCGTTACTTGCCCGACCGACGCGACTTGAACCGCTCCTTTCCCGGTAGCCGGAAAGGCAGCCTGGCCAGCCGGTTTGCACACATCCTGATGACCGAGATCGTCGGTCATTGTGATTACGGAATCGATTTGCATACGGCGGCGGCCCAGCGCACGAACTTTCCGAACGTGCGTGCGGATTTGACTGATCCGGGGGCCCGCAAGTTGGCTGAAGCCTTTGGCTGCATGCTGGTTGTGGACGGCAAGGGGCCGGTCGGTTCATTTCGGAGGGAGGCGACCAAGCGGGGCTGCCCGACCATTATTCTGGAAGCGGGGGAACCCTGGAAGATCGAGCCCGGTGTGCTGCAAATCGGGGTACAGGGGATCCGCAATGTGCTGACGGCCCTGAACATGGTCGAGGGAAAACAGGTGGCGCCTCCTTTTCTGGCCAAAATCAGGAATACCAGTTGGATCCGCGCCACCGTGGGAGGCATCCTGAAGTTTCATGTCAGCCCCGGTGACTTCGTCGAGCCGGGACAGCCGATCGTGACCAATTACAGCATACTCGGGGTGGAACAAAACTCCCTGAGTAGCGCCGGAAGCGGGATCATCCTGGGAATGACAACGCTGCCGGCGGTAAAGCCGGGTGAGCCCATCTGTCATGTGGCGACCCTGACACCGAAGCAATTGAAGCGTTACCGGGACAAGCTGGCAGCAGCCAAGACCGATCCGCATGCCCAGGTGCATTCCGACCTCGCCACCAGCGTGGATGTGGTCGAGGCCGGATAATCGGCACGCTACTACTTTTTCTTCTTCTTGAGCGTTTTGGGATAGCGGCCGGGGAAGGTGAGTTCCGCCACGGCGGACTTGTCGAGCCCGCCAAGGCCGGCGCTTTCGAGCAGGTCGTATTGAGTCTTGGTGGCTGCCGCGAGGGGCAATTGCACCTTCGCTTTTTTCGCCAGTTTGAGGGCGATTCCTGAATCCTTGGCAGCATGGGCCGCGGAAAAGAAGCAGTCGTGGTCGCGCACAAGCATATCCGCCGCGTCGGTCTCCAGCACGCGGCTGTTGGCACCGGTTTGGGAAAAGACCTTGCAGAGCATGTCGAGGTCCAGCCCCAGTGCCTGCCCCAGGCCGAGGCCCTCGGCCAGGCCGGCCGTGTTGATATTCATCACCATGTTGACCAGCGCTTTGACTTTGGCGGCACTCCCGCTGGGGCCGATATGGATGAGGTCCTTGCTCAGATGTTTGAGGATGGGGCGTGCCTTGCGCATGGCGGCCGCACTGCCTCCGGTCATCAGGTAGAGCGTGCCATCCCGGGCTTGGGGGATGGAAGAAGCCATGCAGCCTTCGAGGCTCATGGCGCCGACCGCTTCCGCCAGCTCTTCAATCTGAACGTGTACCTTGGGGCTGACGGTGGCGCAGTTAATGAAGAGCTTACCTTTGGCCTTGGTGAGAAGGCTGTCACCTTTCGATCTGAAGATTCGCTTCATCGCCTTGTCATCCGACACGACCGTGATGATGACCGAGGCTTTGGCCGTGACTTCGGCCAGTGTCTGGCAGACGACGGCTCCGAGTTCGTCGGCCAGTTCCAGGGCCGCGCTTTTATTGGCGTCATAAACCGCGGTGACCGGATAGCCGCAGTCGACCAGGCGGCGGGCCATGTTGGCACCCATTCTTCCTACGCCGACAAAGGCGATTTTTGTTCGTTTCGTAGCCATATGGATCGTGTGTTTACTTGTATTCCGGGAAGAATGGATTGTGTGCCTGTTCCTCCGCCACAGTCGTCATCGGACCATGTCCCGGACAAAGCACCGTGTTTTCAGGAAGGGAAAGTATCTGCTTGCGATTGTTTTCGAGGGCGGTCGCATAGTTTTCCCTGGCGCCTCCTTGAGACAGGCAGAACAGCGAATCCCCGACGATCGCGACGGGACGTGGCAAACCTGTGATGACGTAGGTCAATGCGCCCGGTGAATGACCGTGGGTGAGGCGGGCTTCAATGCCGAGCCCGGCGAAATGTAGCCGGTCGGCATGGCTGACCGGCATGGCCTTGCCGAAAGGTTCCTCTTTCGGGGCATAGCCGATCGCCCCGGGGCAGGCCTGAAGCAGGGTGTCATAGGCCGCGATATGATCACGGTGTGTATGTGTGATGAAGAGTGCCTTGAGGGAGAGGCCCGAACTGTGGATGTCTGCGAGCATGGCATCGACATTGGCCCCGGTATCGAAGGCAATCGCCTTGTGGCTGGCTTTGTCCCAGATGAGGTAACTGTTGACCGTCATTTCCTCATAGCCGGGGACGGGGAAGGGGGTGTTGTATTGCCTGAGCCCGTCCACCTCCGTTGTCGCGGGATACCACTTCTTGTGTGCCATGTCCACGAGGGAACTGCCGTCGAGCTGAAGCGCGGCGGCAACGGCTTTCAGCGCATCGTCGTCGGCCTCGCCGTCGAGCAGGGCGGCCACTTTCCCGGTTTCCAGACCGGCCCGCTCGGCCAGTTCCTGCTTGCCGAAGCCCAGGCCGGTGGACGCCTTCATGATGACGTCTTCAAAGTTGTCCTCGATGCGAATTTTCATGGGCGTTGGGTTAAATTTCGTCGGCGATATCCTCCAGCGGGTAGGACCAGATTTCCGACAGGGTAGGATGGTACCAGTGAACTTTTAATAAGTCAAAAACGGTGGCATTTAATGTGACCGCGACCGCCATGGCGTGGATCAGTTCACCGGCATCCTTGCTGACGCATTCCGCCCCGAGCACGGTGCCCGTGGTGCGCTCCGCAAAGACTTTCACGTAGCCGTATTTCGCTTCCATCAGGATGGACTTGCCGTGGTCGTCGAAGGGGTAGTCCGCGCTGAGATAGTCGATCCCCCGGCGTTTCAGTTCCTCTTCGGTCAGGCCGGCCGTTGCGACTTGAGGGTCCGTGAAGACCACACTGACCAAGTCGTCATAATCGACGGCTTCATGCTCGCTGTCGATGGCGTGTTTGGCTGCGAGTTCGCCCTGCAGGATGGCTATATGGACGATTTCATAGGGGCCGGCCACGTCGCCGCAGGCATAGATCTTCGGATTGCTCGTCTGTTGCTTGCTGTTGCAGCCGATGTGCCCGGAACTCAGCGTTTCGACGCCGGCAGCTTCCAAATTGAGGCAGTCGGTTGCGGGCCTGCGTCCCAATGCATTGAGCAAGTGTGGGGCGCAGACGGTGTGGGTCTCGTCGTCCTTCTCGAAGGTCACTCGAAACTCACCCGTTTCGTGCTGGACGGATACCAGACGTGTGCCGGTGTGGAGTTCGATTCCTTCGTCCCTGAAGCTTTGGGCGACGACCGAAGCCGCTTCGGCGGAGAATTCACGAAGCAAGTGCGGGCTGCGTTGCACTTGCACGACCTCGCTGCCCACGCGCCGCAGGAATTGGGCGAGTTCGCAGGCCACGATGCCGCCGCCGAGGACGATGATGCGCTCGGGCACCGTGTCCAGGTCGAGGACGTTGTCGCTGGTCCAATAGGGGCAGGTCGAAAGGCCTTGTACCGGGGGGACGGATACGACCGATCCGGTGGCAATCACGAAGTAGTCGGCGCTCAGTCTGCGTCCATCGTCCAGCTCGATCGTGGATTCGTCGACAAAGGCCGCCTGGTTGCGGAAGAGCGTGAAGCGGTCGCTTTTCAGCTGTTCCTCGCGGTAGTCTGAAAACTCCTTGATGATCTCAAGCTTGCGCCGGTGCAGCGCCGGCATGTCGACGGACGCTTCCGGTATGTCGAGCCCGAAGGTTTTACCATCCTTTGCGTGGTGCAGGATCTCCGAAGCGTAGATCAGTGTCTTCGAGGGCATGCATCCTTTGAGAATGCAGAGCCCCCCGAGTTCCTTGGAGCCGTCGACGATCGCGACGCGCTCCATCTTTTCCCGGGCGGTGCGGGCTGCCGCATAGCCGCCGCTGCCGCCGCCGATTACGATGAAGTCGAAATGTTCGGTTTCCATATTATGCTACTTACTTGAAGGTTTCCTTTCCCTGCTCCGTATAGAAGGGGACCCGACGCAGTTTGGCCGGGGTGACGAGGGTGGGGCGTGCATCGACTTCGTCGACTTTGCTGCGGCTGAGGTCCGCCCAGCGCAGGGCACTGAAAAAGATGATGAAAAAACTCATAAAGACTGCCGGCGACATGAACGGCGTGTCGATGCAGCCTATGCCCAGCACGGCGGCACAAGCCAGCAAGAGATGGTTGGTCAGCTGGATATCCTTGCGGCCCTTCAAGTAGCGGCACAGCAGATAGAGGAAGGTGATCAGCGGGAAGAGGTAGCCGATCAGGCCGAATTCCGCGAGGAACTGCAAGCCGTCGGATGCGGCACGTTCATAGCGAGCCCCGAGGAGCCGGTCATCGAGATAAAAGGGAGCCAGTTGGGCAAAACCATCCATTCCCCAGCCGAAGAGGGGATTGTCCCGGAACATGTCCACGGCGGCCCGGCGAAGGGAGGCATACAGTTCATTGTCTGCGGAGGGTTGGAAGACCCTGAAGATGGCGATGGCAAACACGGCTGCGGAGGAGAAGCCGCTGAGGAATGAGATGCTGGCATGGTGTGGATCCCGCTTGATTTGGAGGTAGGTCACCATGGTGAGGAGCAGCAGGATACTGAGCAGAAGCAGGAGCAGGACGGCCGGCAATTTCGCCTGGACGAAACATCCGCTCAGTCCGAGGAGTAGGGCGCCGGTCAAATACCAGGGCGCGGTTGATTGAAGAAAGGGAGGGGCGTCTTCATAACGGGCCTTGAGAAGAGCCAGGGCGATACAGGCGGTGCTCCACAGCATGGCGAAGGCGGCCCATTGGCCGTCGTATGGGAAAAAGGCGAAGAAGTCGTCGCGACCGGTGCCTTTGGTGAAGAGCGGGGCTTCGAGGTCGAGAGCCAGTTGTAAATAGCCGTAGAGGCAGGTCAGTACGGCCAAGAGGCACAGCCAGGGCAGGACCCGCTCAAAGAATGAACGGGACTTGGGGACCAAAAACAGGCAAATGGTAAGAAAGTAGACGGAGCAAAAGCCGACCAGAGTCACTGCATTTTGTCCGGGAGCCGTACTGGTAGGCAACCAGAGTTTGGGCGCTTCCATCACGTAATAGCTTTCCTTGCCCGTTTGTATGGTGTGAAGCGGGTCTTGCAGGATGCCGGTTACATACTGAAGGAGGATCCACACGGCCGGGGTGGCGAGTAGGGCAAAGCGCGGCCAGAGAAAGTCGAGGAAGAAGGGGTGGGTGGCCTCGTGTGTTTTGAGTATGACCAGGGTCATGGCACCCGCGATGATGAAATATCCGAGAATCCAGTAAGAGCGGGGATCGGCTGCGACGAAGCCGATCAAGGCGGTGACCAGAATGCAGATAAAGGTGAGCGTTTCGGCCGGAGTGAAGCTATCCCGGAGGAGTTTGTCGCGCGGGAGGATATGGGGCGTTTCGTTGTCTGCCATGGGGTGGGTCTATCGGGTCGGGTGCGGCCAGCAAATAGATGCAGCAATGGACTCGGCGGTGGCGTCATCGGCCAAGCGGCGCACCAGTTCGAGCCCGAACTCAGTCGCCGTACCGGCTCCTCTGGAGGTCAGGATCTGGCCGCTCACGACCACCGGTGTGGTTTCGACCGGGCCTAACTCGGGCTCGGCGCTTGGATGGCAGGCTAGAGAAAGTCCGTCCCTCAGGCCAGCGTCGAGGAGCAGCAGCGGGGCGGCGCAGATACAGGCCAGCCATTTTCCCTCTTGGTGATGGCGGCGAAAGAGGTCACAGATGACGTCATGTTTTCGTATTTTCTGGATCCCGGGACCGCCCGGCAGGAACACGGCGTCGAAGCTCTGGCTTGCCACGTCACTGAGTCCGCAGTTGCTGGCGAGTTCGAGACCGCTTCGTCCCTGGACCATCTTGCTGTCGTCGACCGAGGCCAATACGACCTCTATTCCGGCCCGGGACAGCAAGTCGATCGGGGTAACGGCCTCGATTTCCTCGAAGCCCGGATGTAACAGGCAGACAACGCGATTCTTCATAATGCTCCAGTAGCACTGCTTTGGATGAATGGCAAAACTGTTTCCCAATAACGTGCTCCGATTAGGTCGAGGAGCCCGCTGTGCCCTCCGTTTTCGATCCAAAGTCGTTCCTTGCGGCCTTGCAGGGCCCGCCAGTTCTGCTCCGCGTGGCTGAATGGGACCACTTTATCACGCTGCCCGTGAATGGACAAGACGGGGCATTGGACCGAGGCGAGGCGCTTGAGGTTGTCGAATTTGTCCCAAGGCAATAGTTTGATCCGGGTCATGACCCGGAAGGTCGAACTGAAGGCGCCGTCCAGGACGAGGCCGCCGACGGGGTATCGGGCAGCCAGCCAGCAGGACGGCCCGCTGCCGAGGGAGTGGCCGTAGAGCACCATTTGACCTGGTGCATAGCCGAGTTGCCCGCTTGCGTGCTGGTAAGCCGCATCTGCGGCGGCATAGGTGCCGGCTTCGCTGGCCTTACCGCTGCTCAGGCCGTAACCGGGGTAGTCATAGGCGAGTACCCCGATTCCGCGGCGGTTGAACTCTTCCATTAAAGGACGTATCTGGCCCAAGTCTTCACCATTGCCATGGCTGTAGATCAGGAGCGGGGCGCCGGTCGGGCCGGGCAGGTGTAGGAACGCGATCGAGTTGCCGTCGCGACTCTGGATCCGGGAAATACCGGACCCTTCACTATAGCTGGGAGCGACCGGAGGGAAGATTAGCCGGTCCGCCCAAAAATACGCATAGGCCATGAGCGCGAGATAGGCGATGGTAAGGGTGAATAGGATCACTTTGAAATAACGAAGAAACATGGTTGGCGGAAAAGCTTCGTCGTGCGGCAGGCAAAACTTGTTGGCAAGGCCGCAGCCGGGAGATAGGCTGTTCCTTTTGCTACATCATGAAAGCTGATAATGCCCAGCCGTCCATTCACTTCTCCACTTTAGGTGGTAAAATCGAGACTCCGGTGATCGTCGACCTGATGGCGCGCGCCTTGTCCAACCCCGCGTTGCTGTCGCTGGCGGCTGGGTTTACCGACAATGAGGTGCTGCCAAAGGAACTGGTGGGGGATTGTGTCGCGGCCTTGACCGCAGCGGCGCAGTCGAATGAGGCCTTGCAATACGGATCGAACCAGGGGCGCCTCCGTTTGCGTGAGCTCACCTGTGAGTTTCTCGCCACCTATCCGGGCGAGCGCAGCTCAGCTTTCCAGCCGGATGATGTCTTCATCACCAATGGCTCCCAACAGGCACTTTATATGGCGGCCCAGACCCTCTGTGACCCGGGCGATATTGTTCTGGTACAGGAGCCCAGCTACTTCGTCTGTCTGGAAATGTTGCGGGGCTTGGGCCTGAGGCCGGTCGGTATGCCCTGTGACCCGGCGGGGGCGATCATCGCCGATGAGCTGGAGGGCCTTCTGGCCGAACTTGAGCGAAAGGGAGAGCGGGACCGCGTCAAGGCGGTCTATCTGGTCAGCTATTTCGGGAATCCGAGCAGTCGTTCGATGCCGGCCGCGGAGAAGCAGGCAATGGCGGACTGTCTTCGATCCCACGGTTTCATCGTACCGGTGATTGAGGATGCCGCCTACCGGGAATTGTACTATGATGCGCCATATCCGGCGCCGACGATCTTTACGATGCCGGCTTTTGATTGTTTTCCCAAGCTGTACCTGGGGACCTATACCAAGCCTTTTGCGACGGGACTTAAAATCGGGTACGGGATTTGTTCGCATGCCGCTTGGCGCGACAAAATGTTGTGCATGAAAGGGCATCAGGATTTCGGCTCCTCGCATTTCAACCAGGCGATTATTGAGCGTGTGCTCGACCAGGGTCTATATGCGGCCCATCTCTCGAACATACAGGGGCATTACGCGGGGAAGGCGACCGTACTGAATGATGCCTTGGAGGCCTCCGGACTGAGGGCGGGTGGATGGCACTGGGAAAAGCCTGGAGGCGGTCTCATTTTCTGGCTGCGTGGGCCGGCCGGAGCGGATTTACGCATGGACAGGGGATTCTGTACCCGGTGTATCGACTCCGGGGTGCTTTATGTGCCCGGGGACTTGTGTTTTACTGGGGGAAACCCCCTGAATTATGCACGTGTATCCACTGGAGCACTACCTCCTGACAAGATCCGGATCGCGGTGGAACGTTTTGCTCAAGTGGCTTTAAGTGACTAAATCAACGCATTTGGAGCGTCTTCCTGTAAACATTCTTTCAAAACCCGGAAAAAGCTTACAATTCGCCCGACAAGGCCGGGAAAGTGTTACAATCATGGTCAATCTACGATGGCGAATCAGGTACACAAGGAGCTCGAACAAGCGATCGACCGCTACTTCCAGTTGTATGCTGCGAAGCGGGTGTTGGTGGCATCCTTGCTAGTCGGTGTGGTTGCCATCGGTGCTGCGCTCGGAACGTACCAACTGAGCGGCGAGGTCATTTATACGGCACTCGTTTTCGGGATTTGTAGTCTTGTCCTCGTGAACATTACGATGATTGCAATCGTTCCGCCCACGGAAAAGTTGAAGGAGTCGAAGGGGTTGCTAATGGGGGCGGTACGGGAGCCGGGCCGCATAAAATCGGTGCGGAAGAAGCGTGTGAGCCTGTCGGATGCGTCCGGAGCGGTGCGGCCTTTAAGTTCGGTCGAGCAGGATGTCTGGGACGGAATCATCGTACCTGCCTTTATGAAGTCGGGGATAAACGGAGCTTCCGGAACCGCTTCAGCATCTTCCCGGCGGCTGACTGCTTCCGAGCGACGTTACATTGAGGAACAGAAGAAGCTGATGGCGGAGAAGGAAGCGGCTTTGGAGGAAGCACACCGGCGCATGGTCGCCGAGCGGGCCGAGCTGGAGCGCCGGACAAACGAGTTGCAGGAAGCCGAGGAGATGGTGATCGGGCGCTTGACATCGGTGGAGACGCTGGAAGCCGAATTGGAGCAGATGCGTGACGATGTCGAAAGCCGTGCCCGTGAAGTGGACGGCAGCCATGCCGCAAAGGACGGCGAAGCGCTGAGTTTGAGGGAGCAGGAACTGCAGGCGAAGGAAGCCGAGCTTGAGTTTCTGAAGAAGCAACTGATCGAGGACCAGGAGATGGTTCGACAGCAAAAGACGGATTTGAACCAACTGAAGGGCGATATTATCCGCGAGAGTGAAGGCCTGGCGTTGTCTCCGGGAGTGGCTGCGGATTCCAGAGAGCAGGCACTGGAATCAAAGCTGCGCGAACTCGAAGCGATGAGCCGGGATCTGGAAGCGCGTACACGCTACGTGGAGGATGTAGAGAATTCCCTCGTGGACCGCCTGAACAGCCTGAGTGAGCGCGAAGCCTGCGTCGAGCAAACGGAGGTCAATGTCGGGCTCCGTCGTGACTGATTTCCTCTCTAAAAAGGTTTGGCCCACTAAGACACCACCCCGTCTCGCTTCGCGATCCACCCCTCCTCTATCAAGGAGGGGAGCTTATATAAAAGCTCCTCCCCATAGCAGTGGGATGAGCTACCCGCGATCGCCCTGTTTCTGCTTGTCGCGCACCGGGTCCACGTAAATGGACACATTGGCTTCGGTGGTCCCGAGGTGCTCCTTGGCGCGTTTCAGCGCCTTGGCGGTCGACATGGTGGGGTTGCCCGGTTCGTCGGTGAAGATGTTCCGGTCTTCGATATAGTCGTAGAGGTTGGCATTCTTGAGTACCCGGATGAGGTCGGCTTTCACTTCACTCATGATCAGGTAGCGTCCTTTTTCATTCATATAGCGCACCAGTTCCTCCAGAGCCATGACTCCGGTGGCGTCCATGTGGTGGGCGTTACGCATTTTCAGCACCACGATCTTGAGGTTGGGGTCCTCGCAGATACGGCGCATCTGGTCACGGAACAGGTCGGCTGCGCCAAAGAAGAGTTCGCCCTCCACGTGCACGATGGAGACTTCGGGTATGTCGCGTTCCACATCTCCACCGGTTTGGGTGAGCTGGCCTTCATCATTGAAGGCATACTCCACCATTTCCGGGCGAGCGACTTTCTTGAGGAAGAGCATGATCGAGAGCCCGACCCCGAGGTAAATCGCGGTATCGAGCGAGAGGCAAAGCCCGCAGGTAAAGGTGGTCAGGAAGACTGCGGCGTCCGACTTGGTCGCGTGGGTGACAATACGGATGGCGTGGCGGTTGATCAGCGACAGGCCGATGGCGATGACGAGGACGGCGAGGGTGCATTGCGGGATAAACCGGGTATAGGGACCCAAGGCAAAGGCGCCAATAAATACGATGACACCGCTGATATAGCTGGCCAGTACGGAGTGTCCACCGCTGGTCGCACTGAGGGATGAGCGGGTGAGTGAGCCGGAAGCCGGCATACCGGAAAAGAAAGCACAGGCGATATTGGCCATCCCCATAGAGAACATGGCCTGGTTGGCATCGAGCCGTGAGCCGGTCTTAGCGGCCAGCGACTTGCCGATGGAGATGCCCTCCAGTACGCAGAGCAGCGCGATGGCCAAGGCGGGGCTGGCCAGTTCCTCCATGGCTTTGAAGGAGAATTCCGGGGCTTGCAGGGACCAGTTGGAGGCTGAAATGCCGTTTAGGAATTGGATTCCGGAATCATGACCGAACGCGAATTCCGCCGTGGCCGACAGGGTCACCAGGCAGATGGCCACGTTTGGCAACTTCTTCATTTTCCAGTCGAGGGTGAAGAAGAGGGCCGCGGTCCCGAGGCTGATCAGGACGGTGGGCGGGTGGATCGTGTCCAGGGCCTCCATGATGTAGGCCAGTGACTCGACGAAGGTGGCTCCCTTGCCCTTGGTGGCCAAGCCAAGGGCCTTCGGCAGTTGGTTGGTGATAATGAGCAAGGCCGCAGCCGTGATGTATCCGGTGATGACCGAGCGTGATATGTACTGCACGAGATTCGCCACCTTGAAATAGGCGCCGATCACGATGAAAAGCCCGACCATGAAGATCAGGAGCGGAACCATGGACAGCATATGTGCCCCCGCGATTCCCAGGCTGGCAAAGGCACTGAGCAGCATGACCGAGGTCGCATTGGTCGGCCCCAGGGTGATGAAGCGGGAGTTGGCGAAGATGGGGGCCACCATTGCGGCCATGGCGGACCCATAAATGCCGTATTGAATGGGTAGGCCGGCAATCAGGGCGTAGGCCATGCCTTGCGGGAATGCGAGCAGCGCGACATTGATGCCGGCCCGGCAGTCCCCGGCGAAATGTTCCGGTTTGTATCCGGACAAGGATTTCCGCAAGGGAAAGAAATTCAGGGAATTGTACTCCCTTGCGGCCTGTAGGCTACGTTTGAAATGCTGCTGAAGCTTCGGCACCGGTAATGTGAATCAATGCTGATTCAGCTTGGGCTTTGGCCGGACTATTGCAACCACTTCTAGCTCTCGGGATAGAGTACCTTCATCACCTCATCGTGAAGCTCTGCCTTGGCTGCGATGATGCAACGCTCGTCGAACGCATCGCCGCCCTTCCAGCCGGTGGCCTTGATGCCCGCGCCTTCCAGACAGGGAAGAATCGCCGCGCAGTCCCAGATTTCCATCAGCGGATCACACATGATGTCGGTGAAGCCTGAAACCAGCAGAATGTAACCCCCGGCATCCCCCCATGAACGGTAGAGTGCGGTCTTGGGCGGAAGATCGTCCCAACGGGCATTGTTTTGCCAGAGTGTTTGTCGGATCGGGTCGGTGGTGCAAAGGGTCGCTTCGCTGAGTTTGCGGGCGGGCCGGCCACTTACCGGCTTGCCGTTCAGCGTGGTGGTTTCGCAGTCGCCGATCACCAGTTGCTGGAGCACGGGCTGGTTGATGGCGCCGATGACGGGGCGCCCCTTGTAAAGAAGGGCGATGAGGGTCGCGAAGAGCGGTACGCCTGAAATAAAGGATTTGGTGCCGTCGACCGGATCCAGGACCCAGACGAAATCGGCATCCTCCCGCTCGCGGCCGTATTCTTCGCCGATGATGCCGTGCTCCGGGTAGCGCTCCGCCAGGATCTCGCGGATGCGTTTCTCCGCATTGCGGTCGGCCAAGGTGACGGGGGTGGCATCGGACTTGCGCTCGATCTCCACTTCCGGGCCGTAGTGAGGCATGATTTCCTTGGCGGCTTCTTCGCAAAGGTAGGCGATAAATTCCTTGAATTCGGCTTTTTGTACGCTGCTGAGTTCTGACATGACGGTTCCTGCTGGAAATTTGGAAAAGAGGGAAATTGGTGACTGATCCGAAGCGAGGCAACCGTAGATTACGGGAAGCTTGACGTTGAAGCTTACGATTTGGGTGTTCAAGGTTCCGGAATATGTCATTTCCTCCCATCCACGTCATTGATTTCGAAGGCTGCCGTCAGAGCGGCATCGTCGAGTATGGGGTGGTGACGCTGGCCCAGGGCGCGATCCAGTCGGCCGAGACACGTTTGTGTCGGGCGATCGGGGCGATCCGTGAGCGCGATCGGCAACAACACGGGATTTCCGAGGCCGATGTTGCCGGCGAGGCGCCTTTTTCGGTCGAATGGGCGCGCTTTGCCGGATATCGCGAGGCAGGGCCCTTGTGCGCCCACCATGCTGTGGTAGAGGACGGCTTTTTGCGCTCGGTTTGGCCCTACCCGCGTGTCTCTCCCGATTTTTCCGAAGCCGGTCCGCCGCTCGCCAGTTGGGGGCCATGGCTGGATACCCTGCAGATCTACCGGCGGATCTATCCGGACCTCGAGTCCTTCAAGCTGGAACATTTGATCGAATGTTTTGACTTGGCTGAAGCGCTCCAGCAGCAGGCCGGCCTGTACTGCCCGCCGAAGCGTGGCAAATATCACTGTGCGCTCTACGATGCGCTGGCCTCCGCACTCCTGCTTCTCCGTTTGTTCGAGGCACCCGGACTCGAGGGCTTGAGTTTGCGCTGGTTGTTCCTGCAAAGTGCGGCGACTGACCGGGCCCGGGATGAAATGGGCCAACAAGAACTCTTCTAGCTATGTCCGACTTACCCAAGATCGTTTATTTCGGTTCCGACGCCATCTGCCTTCCGGGCCTTGAGTACTTGCGCTTGCACTGTCGCGAGCGCTGCGAACTGCATGCGGTTGTTTCGCAGCCGGACCGGCCACAGGGGCGGGGCAGGAAATTACAAGCGAATCCGGTGGCCGCTTGGGCGAAAGCGAATGACATCGAGCTGTTGCAGCCGGATAAGCCGGGGCGCGAACTGGCCGAGTGGATGGCCGCGGAGCAGGTCCGGCTGGCACTTGTCATGGCGTATGGACATTTCCTGCCCAAGGCGGTACGGGAGGCACCCATGCACGGTATGCTGAATTTTCATGGTTCGCTCCTTCCGCAGTACCGTGGGGCCTCCCCGGTGGAAACCGCCTTGGCCGAAGGCGAAGCGGAAACCGGTGTTTGCCTGATGGCGGTTGCCAAGGAAATGGATGCCGGTGCGGTGGCCGATTGCGAGCGTGTGGCGATTACTGCGGAAGATACCGGGCCGAGCCTGCGCGCCAAGATCGGTGACGCGGTGGTCCCCCTGATCCAAAGGCAACTGGATGCGATGCTTTGCGGCCAGTTGGATTGGACGGAGCAGGACGCCGGTGCGGCAACTTTCTGCCGTAAAATCGGCAAGGAGGACGGGGGGCTGGATTTCAGTCTACCGGCCCGCCGCTTGCACTGCCGGATGCGCGCCTTTACCCCCTGGCCCGGTGCCTATTTCGACCATGAAGACCACCGCATCAAGGTGGGGCGGGCCGAATGGGACAATGCGGCGACCAGCGCTGTGCCCGGGACGGTGCTTAAGGCGGGCGATTCACTCACGGTGGCCACCGGTGAGGGGCGTCTGCGATTGCTGGAACTTCAGCGTGCCGGAGGGCGCATGTTGCCGACGTCGGACTTTCTCCGGGGCTACCCGATCGCCGAGGGGCAAATTTTAAAAGGCGGTAAAGTCACACCACTGCTGCGCAAACAGCCTTGATCGGCTGGCTTATCGAATTCATAAAAAAAAACATGAATTTAGAGACCGCTATTGCCCGGGTTAAGAAGTCCTTCGACAAAATGAATGCCGCATATGGGCGGAAGGTCTTTGATGAGATTGCAATCGTGGGGCTGGCAGGTCACAGCCTGAAGCTTCACTACTACGATGGCCCGCGTCAAAGCGACTTCCTGACTGATTTTGCCGACGATTCGGTTTCCTTGCGCAAGGAGTTGACGGCCGACCAAGCCGGTTTGGGCGGCGAATTCAGCTTCACCCGAGAAGGGGAGGGCGCGGGCATCGACGCCTACATCTGTTTGGGCCCGGATGTCTATCTCTTCTGTAACAATACCGAGAAATCGATGGAAGAAGTGACGGCCGATCCGCTCTGGCTCAATGCGCAGGGACAGTTTCTCACGGCTAGCCAGTTCTTTACGGTGGACCCGCTTGAGCTGAAGGACTAGCCGCCAAGGCCGCTTGTCCTTTTATCCTCTTGCAAGCATCTGTCGTGAGTTGCCTTTCCTGCTGTCCCGAGTACACTCCTCAATGAAGGGGGGTGAGACAAATGCATCTAAAGGCAACTCAGGGGAAGGAAGTCGTCGTCAAGATTGCCAATCGTATCGGGGTCCTTGCAAACTTGGCCCAATATCTGGCGGACCGTGGTATCAACCTACTGGCGGTCAACGCCCAAGTTACGGGGAATGAGGCGACGATCCGTTTGGTCACGGACGACAATCTGCGGGCTGATGATATCCTTCGGGAACACGGTTACAATCCGCACGAGGAAGACGTTGTGCTGCTCAGTATCCCGCACAAGGCGGGCATGTTGCACCGGGTCAGTGAGATCCTGGCTGAAGCCATGATCGATATCCGGGAAATCTATGCCAGTGCCTGGGAAATGGAGGGCAATTGCATGCTGGTCCTGCATACAAATAACGACGCCCAAGCCTTGGTCCGGTTCAACGAAATGCGTATCGGTGTCTGATCTCAGGCATCGATCGTATTGCGTGTGAGAGGAATGATCCCGTCTGTATCAACAGACGGGCCGGAGGAGTGTAGACTTATGCCGGCGCCAGCCGGCTCAAAGCAGGTTATAAACGGGCAGATAGGCGAGGACGAGCGCGAGTGAACGTCGTATGAGGGGGGCGTCCGGCTCGAAGGCATGGGTTTCTGCCTGCGGTTCGAAATCCTGGACCCAATAGAGCCGGCCTTTGGGCGTCCGCTCCAGCCGGTAGGCATTTTCGGGACACAGGGCGGTTTCGAGTGTCCCCTGCAGTTGGCGCCCGACTGCCTCGCCATGGATGATGACCGCGGTCTCGGTGTTCCAGTAACGTGACCTTGGGTCCATGTTGTAGGAACTGATAACGCTGGTCCGTCCGTCGATCACATAGGCTTTCGTGTGCAAGCCGGAATTGGAATCCGCCAATTGGGTGTTTGTTTTGCGGTAATAATCCAGCAGCTCGTCCTTGGCCTTGAGCTCATAGAGTTCGACACCGGCATCGAGCAGTCGTGGCCGCTCATGTTTGTAGTGGGCATGCACGGCGATATGATTGTTCGACATGAGCGAATTGGTCATAATGCGGACTCGGACTCCCTGTTCGGTGAGTGTATGAAAGGCCCGAATCGTTTGATCGGATGGCAGCAAATAGGGAGTATGAATCAGGATTTCGCTCTCTGCCTCCTCCTTCAGGGCGAGCAGCCGTTTATGGATCACGGAGCTTTCGGTTTCATGGTAACGGTTGGGGGGATCGGTGAGGATTTCAACGGGTGCCCAAGTTAACTTATTGGCTAAGTCGGATAGCAGTTGAGTGGTCGTTGCATACTCTGGCGTGAGCGAGGCGGGCGTATTTTTCAGGATGTGTTGCAGGTTCGCCTCCAAACGTGAGCGAAAACGCCGGTGGGCGGCCGGTTTGTTCCTGATGTGATACATCGCTTCGATCGGAATGGCGTTGGACGCATTCCAATACTGTTCGAAACTGCTGGAGATTTCATCGGTTACCGGTCCGGTGAGAAAGGCATCCAAATCGTGGAAGTTAAGTGCCGGATCCACGCCAAAATAATCATCGCCCAAGTTGCGCCCGCCCAGAATGGCCGTACAGCCATCGACAGCGATCAACTTGTTATGCATGCGGTGGTTGAGGCGTTTCCCGGCAAGCAGGAAATAAGGCTTTCGCAAGACGCCGCGTGCGTTGATCGGATTGTAGAGCCTGAATTCGATGTTGGGGTGGGCTGCGATGCGGGCATGCTCGGCGTCCCGGTCGACATGCGGCAAGTCATCCAGCAGGATACGGACGCGAACGCCGCGATCCGCCGCTTCGAGGATACGCTGCAGGATCAGGCGGCCGGTGGTGTCCTGCTTCCATAGGTAGTATTGCAGGTCAATCGTCGCTTCGGCGTGCGTGATTAATGCGTTGCGAATCTGGAATGCTTCCCTTGGGGCGCTAATCAGGTAAACGCCGGAATTGCCGGTTTGCACGTTTTCGGGCTTTATGAAGCGCTTGCCCAGTTCCGTGTCACCTCCGGTCATGATTCCGGATGGCGGGGGATGGCGGTAGCTGACCGGTGCCGTTCGGCATCCGGCGAGGACTACCAGTAAGGTGCAGAAGACGAAAGATGCGACCGACTTTCTTCTCATCTGAAGTGTCTAGAAGTTGCCTGGAGAGCGTTCCGGTTCATCTGGTGCGAGTTTCATTTTCTGGTGTTCTGTCCTGAGCCTTTCTTTGTGGTGTCGGCCACGATTGCATCGAGTCTAGGCTTTCGGCTTCCGCGGTGTCGATCAAGATTATGGTATGGGAACTTACTTCGGAAAGATAAGGGAGCTTCCGTCAAGAGTTGCGTGGGCCGGGACAAACTATGCAGCGTAAACCATGCCTTCCCGTAGCAAAGCTTGGTCTCTCCAGCTTTCGGATTGCTCGTTGGCGGGGCCGTGATGTCGAAGCGTCGGGAAGTAAAGGAGCCTTCCTCTTGCAGTGACTTACCATGGAAACAAAACATCCCAGCCCCGGTCATTCGGAGCTGGGATGGAAGGAAAAGGATCGAGTCGGTCTATTTGCCTTCGATGGCCTTCTTGTATTGCTCCTTGGAAATCTCTTGGATCTCCGAATTTTGCAGGGTCACTTTCCGATCACTTGAGCGATCCTCGAAAACAACGGAGCCACTCCGTTTTGCATCATACGAAGTGGTATGATAGACATTTCCGGTCGAAGGATCTTCGATCGCGTAGTAGGTGGTACATCCGCTGAGAATGCCGGTCGCTGCGATGGCAAGCGTCAGGACCAGCCGGCTTGGTTTCAAGTGCTTTGTTTTCATCTTATTGCTTGGCCTTTTTGATGAACTCTTCGATGACGTTGGACATATCGAAGGACTTGCCGCCCTGGACGGGCGGATATTCCTGAAGTGATTGCAAGTGCTGGGCCATGAGCTCGCCCATCGGTTGGATGAGCCAAGACACCTTCTGCATCAGGTGCCCGTAGGAGTCGCTGTTGTCATAGCTCTCGAAGGGATCCATCCGGATATTGAAGACGATCGGAGCGGTGCGGGGCACCAGGTTGGCATAGTAGTCCTCCTTGGTCGAGAAATGGAATTTCCAGGGGCCCATACGCACGGCGGTCAGTTTGGACTCGTAGTAGTAAAAGATGTGGTCGCGGGCGGATTGCGGGGAATCACCCAGCCAGTAGGGCAGGTTGTTGACGCCATCGATTACCTGTTGCTTTTCCTGCATGACCTGATCCGCGACATTCTCAATCCCCGCGGCGGCCGCCAGACTGGTAAACATGTCCTGGTGGCTTTGGATTCCGTTCAGGACTTGTCCGGCGGCGATTACGCCGGGCCAGCGCAGCATGGACAACACGCGTACGCCGCCTTCATAGGTGGTCATTTTTTCGCCGCGAAATGGCGTGGTGGCACCGTGGGGCCAGGACGAGTGTTCCGGGCCGTTGTCGGTGGAGTACCAGATGATGGTATTCTCGTCGAGGCCCTGATCCCTTAGGAATTGCAGGACATTGCCGATGTCGTGGTCGTGCTGCAGCATGCCGGAGCCATGATAATCCGCTTCCGAAGTGTAAGACTCAGCCGCATAGCGCCATTTATCGTCCAGACGGGTATAGAGGTGCATACGACTGGTGTTCAGCCAGACAAAGAAGGGTTTTCCTTCCGCCTTCGCCCGTTGCATGAAGTCTTCCGCATATGGGATGACTTCGCTGCCATCGAAGTTCTTCATGCGCTCCTGAGTCAGGGGGCCGGTATCCTCGATGGTTTGCTTGCCGACTTTTCCAAACCGGGGGTCGACGGTTTCATCCATCACGTCCGTTGCGAAGGAGTGGATCACGCCCCGGGTTCCGAATTTGGCCTCATAGCTCTCCAGGTCTCCGGAATATGCCTTGGCGAAGTTTTGGTAATCGCGTTGCTCGGACTCCTCCTGGGTATTCAGATGGTAAAGATTTCCGAAGAACTCGTCAAACCCGTGGGCCGTCGGGAGGTGTTCGTTGCGGTCACCCAAGTGGTTCTTGCCAAAGTGACCGGTCGCGTAGCCTGCCTTCTTTAAGACTTCCGCGAGCGAGGGTGAGGCCGCCTGAAGCCCCAGCTTGTCGCCGGGTTGGCCGACCGTGGTCATACCGGAGCGTATCGGGTACTGGCCGGTGATAAAGGCGGCGCGTCCGGCCGTGCAGGACGGTTGCGCATAATGGTCGGTAAAGCGAATGCCTTCCATGCCGATCCGGTCGAGGTTTGGCGTGGTGTAGCCCATGCTGCCCATGCCATAGGCGCTGACGTTTTGCCAGCCGATATCATCGCCCCAAATGACGAGGATATTCGGTGGTTTTTCTTGCGCCATGGAATGGCTGGCAAGCAGCCCGCCGAGGGCTACCGTAATTAGCAGTCGGAACACTTTCATCTTGGATATATTGGGTCTGAGTTTATTGGGTGATGCGCTTCGATGCGGCCAATGTCATCTGCCAATTTCCGAATCGAGGGGCGTTTGGTTAATAAGGTCATTCCAGCAGCCACAGAAGGGCGCTGCTTTCGTTTTCAGGGATGAAATACTGTATTTCGGTCGACCGGTAGCCGGCCCCCATGAAGAGCAGGGAGTCTTCTTTCCACTGCTCCTTGCCGACAATGGCCATCTTGGGGATCCGGTTACCAAACGCTGCAAGGTGGGTGGTGTCTCCCCAGTCGTCGCCTTTGACCCAACCCTTGAAATCGACCAGATGAATGAGCATCCGGATCGCCGTTTCGGTCTCCATGATTTTGGCTACTTGTTGGTTAATGGCGTCGAGTTCGGTCTTTGTGATCCAACCGCTCACATGGACGAGTATGTAATCGTCTTGGGAGTCCTTGAGAATCGCTGTCATGATATGCTTTGATTAATGTGTTTATCGTTTTTTGGGGGATGCCGCTGGCTGAGGCTTACTTTGGGAAGAGCAGAGTGACCATGGCGCGTAGCCCCCAGTCCGGTCCGTTATCCGGTGCATCAAGATAAACACGGGCGCCCAGGCTGAACTGAACCAGTTGGTTGCCGACTTGTGTGACCTTCGAGTAGACGCAGTTCAGCGGCACGGTCCATTGCTCGCTTTCCCAGTCGTAGGTGGATTCAATATTGGCGGTCAAGGTCTGGCCCCCGCCGAGTCCGCCCCATGACGCGAAGGGCTGTATAAATGTGGCATTTACATCGGAACGCTTGTCTTTACCGGCAAAGCTCCAGAGATGGTTGACCAGTGTTCCGTAGGTCCAGGGACCTTTCTGGTATAACAGGACTGCCGTGGGGCCGGCGCCCCATTTCTCCGCACCCAGACTGTCATTGCCGGCGGTTGGAAGGAGGAGCACGGGGCCGACTCCCCAGATGGCTCCGTTCGGGCCGGGTTTCTTGGGAGACAGGAAGAAGCTTTGCACGGTATCACTGAAACCGGTCTGCGAGTGGCCACCGTCTTCAACGATATCCTCCTGGTAAACATAAGGCAGAATCGTGCGTGAGATGAGGTTCCAGTCTTCGTTCACGCTGATCGGGATGACGGGTTGGGTATTCAGCGTGTATTTGAATCCATCACCGTCCGGCCCTGCACCAAAGTCAAAATTGGACTGGAAGGGCACGCTGATGAGGCTGGCGACCGGATTCGACAATTTTTTCGCCAATTCGTCTGCCTTGCTGCTGTCGCTGGTTTGCGAATGCAGTGTTGGGATGAGGCACAAAAATGCCGCTGCGAACAGACAGCGGCCTATCGGTTTGGGATACATCTTCATTGTAGTTGTGACTGTGATCGGATACGCTCGACGGAGCGTCGTCGTTTACCTATCACTTAAGTAGAAGTAGGTATGTTTGATCGAGCGTTACTCCAAGTCAAACGGTTCCAAACGATTTATGCCGATTCTCCTAACTATTGTCGAAATGGCCGGAGACCGGGATCCTCGGCCTTGGCTTTGATCACCGTGTATCCGGGCTCAGCTCAGGGATTGATTTGCAGGTACAGGCAGTAGCCGTATCCGGCGAGGAAGCTGGCGGCGATGGGTTTGGGCAAGCGTTGGAAAAGGATGAGGCAAAGCAGGTGGAGCAAGGAGGCAGCCGTCAGGATGAGCAGGCCGGCTTGCAAGTTCTCAGCGATGGGCATGGGGCGGAATATGGCGAACAGGCCGATGCAGAGTGGGATGCAGATATGGCCGTCCCCGACTTGAGAACTGTAGACCACGTCGGCCTGCCGCTTTTGGGCATAGTAGAACGCGAGTACTGCGTTGGGCAAAACCATGAGCCATCCGGTGAGGAGTCCGAGCTGGTTCCCGCTCAACCAGCCCTGTTCCTGGGCAAGGATGGCGGCGACGATTCCATCGACCGCAACCAGTGTGCAGGCGCTTCCGGCAAGAATGAGGAGGATGTCGAGGAGGATGAGGGGGTGCCAGCCAGCCTTGTTGCTTTGGGTGTTCTCCTTGAGCACTTCATAGACATGGAAGCACTGCCAGAAGAGGAACAGCCCGACGAGTGCGCATCCGTCGTAACGGTCTATTGTGCCATCCTGACCGAGTACCCAGACCATCATGCTAAAAAAGGCCATGGCGATGAGGGTCAGTGCCAGTGAGAGTCGGTGCAGTGCCGATTCCCGCTGAGCTTTACGGGCCTTTGAT
This sequence comes from Coraliomargarita parva, assembly GCF_027257905.1. Lineage (NCBI taxonomy): Bacteria > Pseudomonadati > Verrucomicrobiota > Opitutia > Puniceicoccales > Coraliomargaritaceae > Coraliomargarita > Coraliomargarita parva. The sequence goes on along the minus strand of NZ_JAPZEI010000001.1, from coordinate 490,417 downwards.
TTGGATTTCAGGTTCAGGCCCCAGATCAGAGCGGGCAGGGCGAGGAGCAAGCCGAGGTTTGTGATGTTGTTGGTCCAGCAATTGACTGCGATTTCCTGGGCCGGGCCATTGTCGCGCAGGACGACCGCGACGAAAATCAAGTTTCCCAGCCCGCTGAAGTAGGGCATGAAGAGCGTGCCGAGGACGGTGCCTTCGACGCCCCGATGCGACATGCGTTCCAGACGCCAGATGATCAGGAAGGAGCTAAGCAGGAAGAGCCCGACGAGCAGGGCGGGGGTCCAGACCCCTCCGAAATCGTGTATGGCTGTCAATAATGGCTCCAATCTGCGCAGGCTGTGGCGCTGCTGCGGATTGGGCAATTATTTTTCGATCGGCTACGTGGCATACCGGAGTACCCCTGAGGTCTTTGGGTTATTCAGGCTCTCGTGGGGTGCCTTCGAGCGGCTAGGCGTGGCAGCAGGACTTGCCTTCGCTCGCCTGGGCCTGCCCCTTCCTGCTTTTTTTGCGCCGGCTCGTCCATCGCGCGAGCAGGAGCAGCGCGACGAGCCCGATCCCGGACAGGTGTTGCCAGAGTGCGGGATGCAGCGCCTCATGCTGGTGGGCTTGGGCCGATGCCAGCTCCTGATTGAGAGCGGCATTGAAAAGGAAGCCTGCGGTCCAGGAGACCACGACTAGACTGGCGACATAAATAACCGTACCTTTCTGCCCCAGCATTTTCCAGACGGCGACGATGGTGGCGGTATTCGTGGCCGGACCGACGATGAGGAAAACCAGTGCCGCCCCGGGGGAGAGGCCTGCGGCCATGAGGGCGTAAGCCATCGGGATGGAAGCGGTCGCGCAGACATAGAGCGGCAGGCTGATGGCGGTCGCGATGAGGAATGCGAGCACACCGCCGCTGAGCGCACCTTGAAAGAGGTCATCCGGAAGGAGGGTGCCGATCAGGCCGGCGAGCACGAGGCCGATGATCAGGGCATTGGCCAGATCGGCCGGCAAGGTGATGAGCCCGTAACGCATGGCCTGAGCAAAGCTGCGCTTTTCACCGTCGTTGCTCTCGTGGCTGCAGCAACAGGACGCCTCGGCAGCCGTTTCCTCCTGGCAGCAGCTCGATTTCTTTTCCGGTTCCCCTTCGGATTCGCAACAGCAGGATTTCTTCGCGGCCGGTGCCGTGGGGGCTAAGCTGAAGCCGGACAGGTTGCCACCTTGGGCCGGTGCGAGGGAAAGATTACCCGGTTTGAGGGCAGGTTCGGGTGTTTTCGTGCCAGGTTCGGGCGTTTGCTTGGGGGCGTCCTTCGCTCCCTTGGTGCACAAATCGACCAGAAAGCCGCTAACCATCCCGCAGACAAAGGCCACGGCCACCCGTACTGCTGTGAATAGGCCCCCCATGAGTGCGTAGGTTGCCAGTATGCTGTCCACGCCGGTTTGCGGGGTGGAGCTGAGAAAAGATGCGGTGGCTCCCCGACTCGCCCCGTGTTGCCTCAGGGAGGCGGCGACCGGAATGACGGAACAGGAGCAAAGGGGCATGGGGACCCCGAGGAGGCTGGCTTTGATCACCCCCGCGATTCCGGGCTTGCCCAGCATGCGCTGGATCACTTCGCGTCGAATGAGCAGGTGCAAGAGCCCCGCGATCGCAAAACCGAAGAGTAGATAGGGCGCCATCTCGGCTACCAGATCCCAAGTGTTGTGTGCAAAACGAAGCAGAAAATCGCTCATGGGTTTGCGACATTGTCCATTTTTATGCGTACTGACAAACGCGGATTCGATTTAGAGGGTCGATAAGTCCGAAAATCGGCTTGGCCTTTCAGTGAGGAGAATTGATTGTTCCGGCATGCCCAGCTCTACCGTCGAAGATTACATCAAGCAGATCTATCTCGTGGCCGAGAAGTCGCCCAGCGGGGTGGTGCCGATGGGGCGGGTTGCGGAAGCGCTGAGCGTCGTGCCGGGGACTGCGACGACTATGGTCAAGACGCTGGCCGACGCGGGGTTGGTGCTTTACGAGCCCCGGGTCGGGGTCCGTCTGACCGAGCAGGGCCGTTCGCTCGCACTCCATGTTTTGCGCCGGCATCGCTTGCTGGAACAGTTTCTGGTCGAAGTCCTGGATTTTGACTGGTCGGAGGTGCATGATGAAGCGGAACGCATGGAGCATGTCGTGTCGGACCTGCTGCTCGAGCGGATCGACAAGTATCTGGGACATCCCACCGAGGATCCCCATGGCGACCCGATCCCCTCGGCTGCGGGTGTGTTGCATGACGGTGGATTCCAGAGTCTGGCAGAATGCCCCATCGGCGAGCCTCTGGCGGTTGCCCGTATCAGCGACCAGGATACGGAGTTTTTACAGTACATTGCCCAGGCAGGCTTGAATCCCGGCGTCTCCCTTAAAGTGACGGCACGCAGCGAAGCGGCCGAATCCGTCTGCCTGGCAGTGGGAGAGGGGGCCGATTCGTTGACATTGGGGCTTGGCGCTGCCGGCAAGGTGTTGGTCCGGTCCTTTGCCTAGAGCCGGGTGCCTGTCGGCATGTGCTATCGTTTCCTGCGGACGATAAAGCTGGCGTTGCTGATAAAATTGAGTCCCTGGTTGACGGTCAACTGGCGGATTGTCCGCATGGCTCCTTGAATCGTATTCAACTCGGGCTTGGTTTGCGGCTCTTTGATGCCCCGTATGATGAGGGTCGAGAGCAGGCACCCGGTGAGGCAGATCGCCATCAGGCAACGATACGTTAAGGGGATATTCCAATCCAGTTGGCCGGCCTTGTTCAAAATCCAGCCTATCAGGATCGGTGCGATCGTGGCGGCGATCGAGGTAACGGTCAGGTTCAGGCTGATGCCCGCAGTGCGGCTGTGTTTCGGAATCAGCTTGAGCAGGAGGTTGAAGCTCCCGAGCAGGTAACCGATCGCCATCAGGCCACCTGAAATCCACATGGGATACATCCAGAAGAGCGCATCCGGTGTGATGAAAAGCCAGCCCATGTCACCGATGCGCCACGCGATGAAGGAGATCAGCATGATGGGCACGGCTCCGTGCCGGTCGATCATCTCGCCCCAGAGGCGTACACCGAGTGCGCCGGAGATGGTGCCCGCAATGCTGAAGCTTGTAAATTGGGCGGGGCTGGCGCCCAACTGGTCCAGTGCATAGATTGGTACCAGAGCCCCCATGCCGGCCATGAAAAAGCCGGAGGCCATACCATAGCAGACGAAACGCATGAGCGGTTTGTGCTCCTTGAGGGCGCTTAGTTCCTTGGCCCAGTTGGCGCTGGCCACTTGACCGCCGGTGGGGTCCGGCGACTGGATCAAGTGTTGTATGTACATGGCAGCCATGCGGGCAAAGACCGCGACGGCGACGAGGATAATGTAGGCGATCCGCGACGCATCGAGCAGCTCAAGCATGAGGATACTCAGGCACATGAAAGACAGCGTGGCGATGCTGGCGAAACGGTTGCGGCGCCCCATGTAACGGCCCCGGATCTCGACCGGGACAAAGTCGCCGACCCAGGCGGTCCAGCCCATGACCAGCAGTGAGAGCGTGGTCGAGCCGAGAGCGAAGAGGCAGGTGAAGAACCAGCCGGCCAGGTCCGGATTATCCCTCGGGATAAACGCGATACCGACGAGACCGCTCAGCCAGATACCGAGATTCATCCAGCCGTGGCAAAGTGTGAAATCGCGGACCGCCATGTAGCGCGCGATAAAGGGGACCATGACGATTTGAAGGGCGTTGGCCAGTGCCGGCATGGCGCAGAGAAGGCCAAACCAGAACGGTCCGATTTGGAAATAGGCGTTGAGCAGCCCGGCCATGAGAAAGCTGCCGGGGAGGGAGAGCAGCGACCAGGGCGTTGAGAAGATCGCGTCGATCGAGCTATAGCGCAGGTTGCGACGGGTACGACTGGATTGAACCCACATGGAATGCTAGGATGCCGAAAAAAAGAAACACCGTATTTGATCCGCCTGCAAACGGGGGCAAGTCCGATTGCGGTAATCTTGGACCTAGCGGAACGGTAAAACCTTTATTTGCCGGGCTTAGCAGACCTTGTAATGCCGGGTCTGCGTTCTGTCGAAGCGCTTACTCCGAATTGTCGGTCGGAATTTGGTTGTTGGTTGGCACAATCAGGACGGGGGTCTTGGTTTTGATCCAGATGTTTTGCTCTTTCATGAGCTTGGCGCTGACGACTTCACAGGCTTCCCCGATCGTTTGGACGGGCAGACGGCGGCCCTTTGGGGTCGTATTATACTCGTAGGCGGCACGGATGATCCGCTCCGGACCCACTGCGAGACTGTCTTCTTCCGGGATCTGTACCACCCATCCGACAAAGTCCTTCCCCTCCAGATGCCCTTCGGGGTCGGAGATCAGAATGCTGAACTGCTTTTTGACCGGAGGGGGGCGGTTGGCACGTTCTTCTTCTTCGGCCAGCAGCTCCATTTTGATGTCCTCCATGATTTCCGATATCTTGCGGATGTCGGTTTCGTTGCGCTGCAGGATGGCCTTAAGGGTGTCGACGTCGATTTTCGGCATGAGTTGAAAAGTGATTATGAGTTCTCGATTAGGTCGGTATTTCGGGGAGGAGGTGCTTGTCGGGCAATCGTAAAGTGATTTACGGCGCCTCGTAAAGTAGCGTCGCGCCTTCCAAGCTCTCACGGATGGCATCGGCCGAGTCGATGAACTGATAACCGCTGCTGTCGTCGCCCCAGTTCCAATTCTTCCCCAGGATATAATGCCGGGCCGGTAATTCGCGGTCGAGAGGCAAGGGAACGCTGTCGGCTACGGTTGTGATGACCTGGCTGGCGATTTCTCCGGAATGGCTGAGCTTGGAGAGCACGAGGATGGCATCTCCGCTCTGGTAGACTTTTTCAATCCGTATCTTCCATCCGGCATCCGGCGTGTCCAGACGTACGCTTACCTTCCGGGTTGCGGATGACGATGCGGGCTGTGGGGCATTGATGGAGCCGGCAGCCACTTCGACGAGTGCACTTGGGTCGAAATATTGATGGATCGCCTGATTTACCTGGGGCGCGTCCAGGCCTTTGAGTTGCAGAGGGTAGGCGTCGATGTACTCCGGTGCGAAGCCGCGTTGGACGAAACTGTGGACCTGTCCGGCCACGCTGGCGGTCGTGGATAATCCTACCAGGTAGGAACCGGAAAGTGTGGTGACGGCTGCACGGACTTCCGCTTCGCTCACGCCCTTTGCATACCACTCATTGATGACGGACTGGGTCGCAGTGATTCCTTCTTCGAGCATGGAGGGGGCAAAGCTGGCTTGCAGGGCCCAGTTGCCCGGGGTCAGGATATCGCCCTCGTGGTAGCTGCGTATGTGGTAGGTCAGGCCACGGTTCTTGCGTACTTCGGTGTTGAGTCGCGATTGGAAGCTGCCACCGAGAATGTAATTCCCGACCATGAACGGGATGTAGTCCGGCGCGGTGCGCTGGAGTCCGGTGGTTTGTCCGAAGCGAACGGAGACACTGGTCTTGTCCGGAATCGTGATCTTCTCCACCTGGGAGGTGCGGGGCTGTTGGCCGTCCGCAACCGTCCGGTAGTCGACCCCGCCTTCCCATCCATCAAAGGCGCTCGCGACGGCGGCTTTCAATTGCTCGAAATCGATGTCACCGGCAAAGACCAGGCGCAGGGATTTCGGGCCATAGTATTGCTTGTGGAATGTTGCCAGGTCTTCCACCGTGGTGCCTTTGACACCTTCCATCAGGCTTTCGAGAGGAGTGGTGTAGTTCGGATGGCCGGGTTCGTAAAGGAGGCGACTCAGTTCGGCTTCGGCCCGGTAATCCGGGCTGTCCATGGCTTGGAGGAATCCGGCAATGGAACGGCTTTTCAAGCTTTCCAGCACCTTCGGGTCGAATGCCGGTTCGCGGAGTTGCTCGGCCAGCAGGTCCATCACCGCTCCGGCATCGGGTCGCAGGAATTTGCCCGAGAAGCTCAGGCTATGTGCTCCGGTGCCAAAGCTGATGCCAGCGCCCAGTTGGTCGAGCTTCTCGGCAATGGCAAAGCGGTCTTGTTTCTGCGTGCCCTTGTCCAGCATGGATGCGGTCATACCTGCCAGCGTAGGTGCGCTTTCCGGGCTGAAACTGTCGCCTGCGGCAATGCTGCCCACGAATGAAACGATGCCCTCGACCGGCATCCCGATGGCAATGACCTGAATGCCGTTCACGTCCGCGACTTGCATCTTCTCCGAGAAGTTGACTTGGCTGGCGCCTGGAGCGGGGGGCGTGTTGTCGGTGTCGGTTTCGGCTTGATGTGGCTCAAAGAGCTCAAGGCCCGGTTCGCGGTAATACTGGAGTCCGCGGTGTGGCGACAGGCTGGCCATGGCCTTGTGACTGCTCGGGACATACCACCCGGTGGTGCTGCTGCGTGCGGTGAAGTACTTTTTGGCGACCGCCTGAAGGTCTGCCACTTGGACGGCTTCGATCGCTTTGGGCAAGTTGACATACGAGGTCCAGTCACCCATCGCGATGGCATCGTTCAACTGGTCTGCGATCGCGTAGGGGCCGTCCCGCCCGTAGATCTCGCTGGCGCGCACCACGGATTTGGCCCGGGCCAGTTCGTCTTCACTGGCTCCATTTTCGATAAAATTCTGTATTTCCTCGAGGATTATGGTCTCGGTCTCCTCATGAGTCGCATCGGGGGTCAGGTAGGCGCAAAAAACGAAGAGGCTGGGATCCCGCAGCATGGGACCGTAGGCAAAGGTCGCGCTGGCCTTGCCCTTGTCTTCGAGTGCACGGTAGAGGCGACCGGTCTTATCGGCTGTCAGAATCTCGTCGATGAGAATGAGCGAAGCCCAGTCCGGGTGGGTGCCTTCCGGAACCTTATAGGCAATCATGACCACGCCCACCTGGCCGCTTCGCTCCACGATCAGGCGGCGCGGACCCAGTTGTTCCGGCTCCTCCGTGTCCATCTCCGGTATGGCAGCAGGGGCTTGGGGGATGATGCCGTAGGCGTCGGCCACGGCCTGCAGCGTGGCCGCCTTGTCAAAGCCACCAATGACACTCAGCACCGCGTTTTCCGGCCAGTAAAAGGTGTCGTAAAATCCGCGGAGCTTGGTCGTCGAGGTGTTCTCAATGTCCGAGCGCCAGCCAATTACGGGATGGTTGTAGGGGTGGGCCACATAAGCAGTGGCAAAGATCTCTTTGATCAGGGTGCTGACCGGGCTGTTCTCGCCGCGTTCGTATTCATTACGCACCACGGTCATTTCGGAGGCCAGGTCTTCGTCCCGAAGCCGCAGGTTGCGCATGCGGTCTGCTTCCAGTTCGATTGCCGCGGGAACATCGGAACTGGGGAGGATGGCGTAGTAGTTGGTGCGGTCGTAGTACGTCGTGGCGTTGGACCGCGCTCCGATTCGCTCCATTTCCGATGAATAGTCGTTGCCGGCTTCGGGAGTATGCGCCTCCGTGCCCTTGAACATCATATGCTCCAGAATATGGGTCGCTCCGGTCGTTCCCAGGGATTCATTGCGGGAGCCGACTTCGTACGTGACCATGACGGTGGCCACCGGCAGCCCCTCATTCGGGTAGAGCAGTACGCGAAGACCGTTTTGTTCCAGACGGTATTCCTCGATGCCATCGAGGGTCTGTACATGGCGGATCCCCGCCGGCAGGCCGGAGGCCGTTTGACAGGCGATGCTGAATGCAAGGGCGAGAAGAGGTAGGAATTGCTTCATAAACTGGCGACTAGTGATGTCAACGTGCGCCAGTAAATGTTCCTATACCTGCGGTGCAAGCCCGCCGCCCAAGTCTCACCAATTATTCGTCGGCCGGAATCAGGTTCTTTGAGGTCAGGAGCTCGATCAGCTTCTTCATTGCCGGGGTGAGGACTCGGCCCTTCCGGTGAATCAGTGCGAGCGGTCGCTTGAATGTCTTGTTCTTGAACTTGATAACCTTGAGCAAGCCCTGGGCTTCTTCGCGGACCACGGTGGTTTGCGGGAGAATGGCGATGCCTGCATTGATCTCGACGGCGCGCTTCACGGTTTCGACATTGTCGAATTCCATGACCGGGTCCGCCTCGATATTGGCCTCGCGGAAAATCTGATCGGTCGCCTTGCGGGTCGGGATGTCCGGCTCAAAGCCAATGAACTTTTCGCCCGCCAGGTCTTTCAGGTCGACCACCTTGTCGTTGGCCAGCGGGTGGTCCGGGCTGACCACGAGTACGAGGATGTCGTCGTGGAAGGGCAGAATCTCCAGTTGCTTGTGCTTCTGCGGGTAGGCGATCAAGCCGAGATCGATGGAATTGGAAAGGATGTCTTCGTACACCATGTTGGCCCGTCGATATTCCACCCGGATGTTGACTTCGGGATATTTCGCCATGAAGGCCTTCACGTAGGGGGGCAATTCATGCAGGCCGATACTGTAGACCGTAGAGATGTGAATGGTGCCGCTGATGACCTTCTTCATCTCTTGCAGCTCGCTGTTCAGCTTGTCGTAGAGATAAAGAATTTCTTTGGACGACTTGTACAGCTTTTGGCCCTCGCGAGTGAGGCGAAACTGCTTCTGGCTGCGGTCCACGATCAGGATGTTGAAGTGCTTTTCCATTGCACGCAGCTGCTGGCTGACTGCGGACTGGGTAATGCCATTCAGTTTGGCGGCGCGAGAAAAGCTCTCGCTTTCGACCAGGTCAGAAAATATTTTCAGATTCTCAACGTGCATGATAGAGTCCTTATAAAGATGACTTATACAAAAGCAATACTTTTGTTAGACGAACTTATTTATACCTGATTTAAAAATAACACCTCCTTATTCTATATGATTTCATTGGACGAATTTAAGCAGAACTTGGCATCGGTGTGTGCCCGAATGGACGCCGCCTGTCTGGCGGCCGGGCGCGATCCCGCTTCCGTTCAGTTATTGCCGGTGACCAAAAATCATCCCGAGGCCGCCCCGGAATATGTGGCCGCCTGTGGATTGGGCGCAGTCGGGGAGAACCGGGTTCAGGAGGCGGTTGCGAAGCAGGCAGCCTGTACGGCATCCCTGCGTTGGGAGCTGATTGGGCATTTGCAGTCGAACAAGGCGAAGGAGGCGGTGGCCCATTTCGACCGCGTGCAGTCGGTGGATTCGCTCAAATTGATCCAGCGCCTGAACCGAATGGCTGCTGATTCGGGGAAGTGTCTGCCCATTCTGCTGCAGTTTAATACTGGAGAGGATCCCAATAAATATGGCTTTTCCTGCAACGAGGCCGATGCGGTTCTCGAAGCTGCCTTGGCCTGTCCGCATTTGCAAGTAGAGGGGTTCATGACCATTGCGCCGCTCGACGACGACCTGGAGGTGGCCAAGGTCGCATTTGATGGCTTGCGTGCATTGCGCGACCGACTGGCCGACAGTTTTCAAGTGCCCTTGTCCGAGCTGTCCATGGGCATGACCGGCGACCTTGAAGTGGCGATCACAGCGGGGTCGACCCAGATCCGGGTCGGGACCGCGCTGTTCGGCAGCCGGGGCTATTAGGCCAAGTGATGTGGACTTGCGCTCAGCTTGGTGCCGAGAGGACGAGTGGCCAGTCGTAACGCGCCTTGACCGCTTCACCATTGTAGGTTGGCGGGGTGAAACGTGTCTTGGAAACGATGCGCCGGGCGAGCTTTTCCAGGGCGGGATGGCTGCTGGAGACGATTTCCTCAAGCCGGGCCTGGCCTCTTTCGTCGATAATGACGCGTACGACGATGCGCGCGCGTTGGATGCCTTGGCGGCTCAACTCAGCCGGGTAGCGGAAGTCCGGAAGGTTCAATAGGACCGGGGCCTGGTCGAGTTCGGTCGACTCCAGGATGCGCTCGATGTCGGCGAGCAGGTTTTGCAGTTGAGGGACGGATAACAGCGGTTGTTTCAACTGGGTGTCCGGCTTGGCATCCGGCATTTCGAGCCGAAGCGGTGCGATGGCGAGTTCCGGACGGGTCGGGACCAACTCGATCTCATAATCGGTCGGCGTTGGGGGCTGTGGCTCCTCCTGTGCGGGTGTCACCGGTTGAGGGGGCGCGGCAAAGCTCAATTCCTGAACGGGCAGGGTGATGTTTTCGGCCTGCTCCGGCTCCAAGGAGACGAGGCTGACGGCCAGCATGACCAGTGAGGTAAAAACCATTCCGGCTAGAATGGCTCCTGGCTGTTTGCTCTGGGTTGGATATTCGCTGATATACATAGTGGACTCCTTTCGAGGTCACGGCCTTCACATCACCGCGTAGAATATCAAATTGCCGCGTTGGATTTCTGCCCCCTGCGGGTGGAAAAATACCCCGATACGGTGAAAAAGGACCGAAAAGGGGCGGATTGGCCGGTCCCGGGTGGCTTCAGCGTGCGCGGTGCAGGCACTGGAAGCCCTTGGGTAAGAGGCCGGTATGCTCCTTGAAGGCCCGTGCAAAGTGGCTCGCATTGGAATAACCCACCGCATTGGCCACCTCGATCACGCTCATGCGGTCCTGCCGGAGAAAGGATTTCGCCCTTTCCATCCGGAGTTCGCGCAGATAGCCGAACACCGTGCGCTCGAACTGTGACTTGAAGCCCTGTTTGAGCTTTGATTCGTTCAGGCCGAAGCGCAGTGCCAGCGATGCGATGGAGTGGTCGGCATCCAGGGTGTCGCCCAGATATGCGGCTACATCTTCCAAGGTGTCGCGGTCCTGGGCATTGATGGCGGGTACATTTTGACTTCCCGTCGGGCGGAATAGTTGTTCCGCCAGCCAGGTCAGGCTGGTGCCTTCAAGGTGGAGTCGGGAGCCCAGGCCTTGGGCGGGCAAGCGGATGATTTGATGGGCCAGTTCGCGCTGCCCCGTATTCAACACCCCGCCGGAAATACTGCCATTGGATTGTATTTCCGCAGGTGTACCGCCCGGATGTTCAATGGCCAGAAGGGAGGAGAGGGCTTCGTCGGTGCAGAGCAGGCCGGCCCATTCCAGTTTTTGGCCCCGGTGGCCCTCGATCTCAAGGCTCTCGCAGTGGAACTGGAACCACTCGTGGATGTTGCCCGCATGTCGATGGCCGTTGGAAAAATGAAAAACCGCGCTGCCACTGTGAATGAAGCCTGTGAGCAGGTAATTGCCCCCGAAATCCAGACGGGGGAGGACGGGGGCGTCTTCCGCGACTCTGATGCGTAGCAGCGATAGTCCGGGTTTGAAATGAACCAGCTCGGCCGTCGCAAAGCCTTCCGCCAGCCCTAGTTCCAAGTCACAGGCCGGCTGAAAAGGGCACGCCGGACCCGAGACACCATCGACGAGATGGATCCGGATTGATTCGCTGGCGGTGGAGTTTGCCTGTGTCATTTTGTTTCCGAGCCGTGATGCGAGTTTTAGGCCAAAATTGGAAAATGAGACTCAATATCAACTTTTCGCAAGAAATAAAGGACCGGGCCCTCATTTATGGTCAAACTCATGCGCTGGCTGAAAAAATGTGTCGCGCCGGAGGTGGGAATGGCTCCAAACTGCGGTCGATGAAGTCATTGAAGCAGAATGCCATGCCCAACCTGTATCTGGTCGGGTTCATGGGGGTCGGCAAATCCGTCATTGGGAGACGGGTGGCTCGTGCCCTGGGGTTTCGCTTCTATGATTCGGATGCCGAGATCGAGAAGAAAGCAGGGAAGAGCATTCCCCAGATTTTCGAGAGCGAAGGGGAGGCTGCATTTCGTGCCTACGAGCGCGCCTATATTGAGGCGGGGCATCCCGCCCGGAATTGTGTCGTTTCCTGTGGGGGGGGCTTGGTCGTTCAACCGGGGATGCGGGAGCTCCTTCGATCCAAAGGAGTGGTGGTATGCCTGTTTGCTTCGGTCGAGAGTATTCTGGAGCGAACCGGCCGGAATAAAAACCGTCCGCTCTTAAACGTGGCAAATCCGGAGGCCAAGATCCGGCAGTTGTTATCCGAGCGAGAGCCGATTTACATGGATGCCGGTCCGTGTATTTCGACCGATGGCCGCTCCATCGCGGAGGTGGTACAACATCTGGAGCGGACCTACAGATCTTGTGCGAAGGATCCGCGCCGTTGCTGCGGTAAAAATGCGCCGGAAGTCGCCGGCGCCTAAGGAATCCATTTCCGGATCGGCAGGTACTCGAACTCCGAGAGACGCTGCAGAAGGCGTTCGCTGCCGCTTGCCTACACCTTCCAGGCTTCTTCCAGCTTTTCGACGAATTCCGTGGGCGGTCGAAGGCCCTTGCCCTGGGCATCCATGAAGCCGTGGGTGGTGGAACCGGTTGCCAGCAGCTCGCCATCGCGCCGTACCTCGTAGTCGAAGTGGAATTTGGCGCGGGCTTTTTCCCGCATGAAAAGATAGACCTTCAGGCGGTCGTCGAAGAATGCAGGCTTCAGGTAGCGCAGGCTGGCACCGAGCACGGGGATCATGAAGCCGCGTTCCTCCAGGTCTTTGTAAGGGAGGCCGAGTTCGTCGAGCATCTGGATCCGGACGGATTCGAACCAGATCAGGTAATTGCTGTGATGGACCACATTCATGCGGTCGGTTTCGGCATAGCGGACGCGGACTGGAAGGATGGAAGTGATCATGGAAAAGCTGTGGCTTCCACGCAGTGAAAGATTGAGCGGGGCGGGAGGGAAGCGAAATTGCGAAGAAATTTCCATCGGTGCGGGGCTTGGGGTGGTTGAGAGCAGCGGGGGCATTGCATTGATGAGCTTGCCAAATGCGAAGACGCGTCCACTAGTGGGGCATGCTTCGTTTTTGCCTCAGTTCACTACGCTGGCTTTTCGGATGGCTTTACTATGTCTGCCTGATCTGCTTCGGCGGTGCCTTGCTTGGCGTGGTGACGCATCTGGCCTTCGCTTTACTTTTCCAGGACAGTCCGGACCGTGGGTTCTATGCGGCTTTCGGGTTCATGAACGGATTGAAGTACGGCAGCGTCTGGGCTGGTGGAGCCGCCATCGTCTGTTGTGTGATACGGGCCCGCCATGAATTCCTGGCCCGCGAGGCGGGGGCCCAAACGGAGGTGGAGTCCTGATTTATGACGAACCGAAACCGCATTGCCTATTATATGGTCGGCTTTCTTGTCGGCACCTGCCTCGTCTCTGTGATCATGATGCGCCGGAACGCGCGGGAGCAGGCGGCGGTCGATCCCTGGGCGGTTCAGCAGCAGGCCGCTTTGGCTCTCGGCTACGAACCGTTGCCAAAGACCGTGCCCGAAGTGATGGCTCAGGGGACCGTGATCAATTATGGAGTGCTGCCGTCGGAGGCCGCGCCGGAAGAACGTGTCTGGTTGCTCAATTTCACCGAAAGCTATCCTTATGTGCGGGTGGTTGAGCAGATTGAGTCCGGGGCGCTCAGTTTCATGGCGGCCGATCAGGTCCTCCTTGAACTGGCCGACGGGGTCGACGTGACGGCCTTGAAGCCCATGTTGGACGAGTTGGGACTGCGGATGCGCATGTTCAACCGCAAGGAGCGGGTCGCGGTGATCGGTGTGCTCAGTACGCAGATCGATGCGGTACCGGCGACTCTGGAAGCGATCCAGCCCTGGGCCTCGCTTTTTGTGAACGCGGAGCCGGATTATATTAAGTTTCGCTAATAGGAAGCGTCGCCGGCGCTCCGATTTGCGCGATTCGTCATTGACCGACGCGGGCCTTTCTTCTTTTTTTACCCGCTTTTTCCTGCTGCCCGCCCAATTTTAGAAGCAGCTCCACCATCAAATTCATGCAAACAGTGAAAACCGACGTCAAAGAACTCACACCGACCCGTAAGTCCGTAACCGTCAGCTTTACCTCCGAAGAGGTGGCTGAGCAGGAAGCGAAGCTGGTCAAGGATTTCCAGCGCCAGGCCAAGATTCCCGGCTTCCGTCCCGGCAAGGCTCCGGAAAACATGGTGCGCACCCGTTTCGCCAAGGATATCCGCGAAGAATTGAAGAGCCGTATCGTCTCCAGCGCACACCAGGAAGGTGTCGTCAGTGCGGAGTTTCAGGTTTTCAGCATTGTCGAGCTGCAAGAGGGCGAGATCGCCAGCGGTCAGGAAGCCAATGTGACTTTCACCGTCGACGTGATTCCGGAATTTTCGCTGCCCGAGTACACCGGGATCAAGTTGGCGCAACTGCCGACTGAAGCGAACGAAGAGGATGTCAACAAGATGCTGGATCAGATCCTGAGCCAGCGTGCCGAGTTCAACCCGGTTGAGAAGGCTGCCGACAAGGGCGACTACGTCCGCTGCGGCTATGAGGGCAAGATTGGTGACGAACTGATCGCGGACCTGGTTCCGGATGCACCGATGTACGGGACCCAGAAGACGACCTGGGAAGAAGCCGGGGCGGAAGACGCTCCGGGTGTGCGTGCCATCGTCGACGGCGTGGTCGGGATGAAGGCGGGGGACGAAAAAGAAGTCACCATGGAGTTCCCCGAAGAGTTCAAGCCCGAGGCTTTGGCCGGCAAGACCGCGACCTACTCGATCAAGGTCGAGGAAGTGCGTGAAAAGGTCATGCCCGAGATGAACGAAGAGTTTTTCAAGAGCCTGCAGGTGAAGGATGAGGCCGAACTGCGTGAGCAGATCAAGCAGAACATCGAAAACCGCAAGAAGCAGGAGAACGCCAACAACGAGCGCCAGCAAATCAGCGAGTTCCTGCTCAAGAGTGTCGAGTTCCCGATCCCCGAAAGCGGCATCGAAAGCGAAACCGACGCCGTCTTGCGCGATTTCATGCAGCGCAACATGCGCCAGGGGGTCTCTCCCGAAGAGTTCGAAAAGAACAAGGAGCAACTGCACGAAGGTGCGAGCAAGGCCGCCCACGACCGTCTCAAGTCCCGCCTGATCCTGGCCAAGATTGCCGAGGCCGAAAAGGTGAAGGTCGAGAACGAGGACTTCAGCCGTATCATCATGCACGAAGCCATGCAGACCGGCCAAAAGCCGGAGAAGTTGGTCAAGGAACTCCGCAAGGATCAGGACCGCATCAACCAGATGCGCAGCGATATCCTGTTGGGCAAGACCATGGACCTGCTGGTTGAAAAGGCGGAACGTGAAGGTGCGCCGGCGGAGGAAGTCGAAGTCGTCAGCGAGTAATTCAGGTTCGAACGCGCTTTGCGTTTGATAAAGCGAACACTCCTGCTAGCTTAGGGTTTTCCACCAAGCACATAATATTCACCGTGAGTTACGTTCCACTTCCGACAGTCTATGAACGCGAGGGTCGCACCGAGCGCGCATGGGATATCTACAGCCGCCTCCTGCGGGACCGCATCATTTTCATTGGTACGCCGATCAATGATTTCGTCGCCAATGCTGTGATTGCGCAGATGCTCTTCCTCCAAATGGAAGACCCGAAGAAGGACATCAGCCTGTATATCAACTCGCCGGGTGGTAGCGTGACGGATGGCATGGCCATCTATGACACGATGAATTTCCTGCAATGCGACGTGGTGACCTATTGCGTGGGGCAGGCCGCCAGCATGGCGACCCTGTTGCTCGCCGCCGGCACCAAGGGCAAACGCTATGCCCTCCCGAACAGCCGGGTCATGATGCACCAGCCCACCGGCGGTGCCACCGGCCAGACTTCCGATATTTCCATTGCCGCGCGGGAGATCCTGCGTTGGCGTGAACGGATGAACGAACTGATTGCCAGCCACACGAATAAGACCGCCGAAGAAATCGCGGCCGATTCGGATCGTGACTTCTACCTGACCGCTCAGGAGGCGAAGGAGTACGGCATTGTGGACAAGGTGATCGAAAGCAAGCCCAACGCATAACACTTCCTACTGAACGTGCCGGAGTGATCCGGCCGACTGACTGATACGATCTATGGCTAAATCCACACGCATGACATTTTGTTCGTTTTGCGGTAAAGCGCAGAATGAGGTTCGCAAGATGATTGCGGGGCCGGCTGGCGTCCACATCTGTGATTCCTGTGTTTCGGTGTGCAAAACCATTATCGACCGGGAGCTTTCGAGTCCCGATGAGTCGGACAGCTCACGTCGAGGCAGCCGATCGAAGGGCCGTTTCAATCTGCTTCGTCCGGCTGAGATCAAGGCGCGTCTGGACGAGCACATTATCAGTCAGGATTATGCGAAGCGTGCGTTGGCAGTGGCGGTTTACAACCACTACAAGCGTCTGCGCGATGAGGAACGCATCGACTCTTCCCAGGACCTGCCGGAGATCGATTCAGAGTTTCGCGACGTCCAGATCGAGAAGAGCAACATCCTGCTCCTGGGGCCGACGGGTAGCGGTAAGACGCTGCTGGCACGGACTCTGGCCAAGATGTTGGATGTGCCCTTTGCCATTGCCGATGCGACGACCTTGACCGAGGCCGGCTATGTCGGTGAGGACGTGGAGAATATCGTCCTGCGTCTGCTCCAGTCGGCAGAGTATGATGTCAAGCGTGCGGAATGCGGTATCATCTATGTCGACGAGATCGATAAGATCGGCCGCAAGACGGACAATGTCTCGATCACCCGCGACGTGTCCGGTGAAGGTGTGCAGCAGGCCTTGCTCAAGATCCTGGAAGGTACGGTCTGCAATGTGCCGCCGCAGGGGGGGCGCAAGCATCCGAACCAGGAGTACATCCAACTGGATACCACGAACATTCTTTTCATTTGTGGCGGCGCTTTTGTCGATCTGGACAAGATCGTACAAAATCGTCTCGGATCCAAAGCGATGGGTTTCGATACGATGCACAACCGCCGTCAGGGCGAGGTGCCGGTCAGCCAGTTGCTGCGTGAAACCCAGCCTGAGGATCTGGTCCACTTCGGCATGATTCCCGAGTTTATCGGTCGTTTGCCCATGGTCGCCGTGCTGGATGAACTGAGCCGCTCGGACTTGGAACACATTCTTCAGAATACGAAGAATGCCCTGATCAAGCAGTATGGGAAACTCTTCTCCATGGAAGGGGTGAAGCTACACTTTACCCGTGATGCCATCAGTGCGATCGCGGAAAAGGCCATTGCTCTGAAGACCGGAGCGCGTGCGCTGCGATCGATCATGGAGCGTATCATGCTCGACGTGATGTTTGACTTGCCGGAAAGCAAGGACATCGCCGAGGTCGTGATCAACCGGGCGGTGGTTGAAGGGCGCGGCAAGCCACGCTTGAAGCATCTTCCGGAGAACAATGGCGGTGGGAAATCCTCGGCGAAGGGGAAAAACACTTCCTCGGAGAGCAGTAGTAAGGAAGACGCTGCTTAAGTTTCGGTTCCGTTCTTGCAGCGATCGATCCTTTCCGGTTGCTCCGGGGGCTATACGGACGTCAGTTTGAAATCGATGGGTTCCGCAGCGGCGTCTAGCAAGGCGAGCGCTTCCTGTTCGGCTTGTCGCATGGCCGCCCGATCCGTCTCGTTGCGGTCGTCATAGCCGGCCAGATGGAGCCAGCCATGGACGAGGTAGAGGCTGAGCTCGCGACTGAAGGGTTCGCCCAATTCCTCTGCTTTTTGGCGGGCATGGTCCACCGAGACTATGATTTCACCGGCCGACTCCATCTCCGGGTCGGCCGGAAAGGTAATCACATCGGTGGGGGTCGGGTCGTCCATGAAGTCGTCATGGACCCGGGCGATTTCTTCATCGGAGACAAAGACGATCGAGAGGTCCCCATCACCGATGGGAAAACGTCCGGAGACTTCCAGGGTACGGAAGAGGGTGGTCGCAGCCGATTCGGGGTCGGCTAAACCGTCTTCAAATCGGTTGCTGATTTCCAGATTCAACTGTGGCATTTTCGACGTTCTCCTCTTTCTCGCGGGGGTTGCTCTTGGCATTGGCAGCGGTATCATCTTTTTCCTCCTTCGGGTACTCCACGCGCGCGTGCAGCATGTTCAGGAGGGTGTATTCAAAGCTGCTGCGGATTTGTTCGAGTTCCTTGAAGGTGAGCGGGCAATCATCGAGCTGGCCGTCGGCGATCCGGCTGGATATGAGGGAGTCGATGAGTTCCTCGACGGCCGGTTGTGTGACCTTTTTCAAGCTGCGGCTGGCGGCTTCGATCCCGTCGGCGAAGAAGATAATGGCGCTTTCCTTGAATGCCGGGCGGGGGCCGTCGTAGCGGTAGGTGCTCTCGTCGACCTTGACCGCATCTTTCTTTCCGCTCTTCCCGTTTGTACCACTCTTGATGTCCTTCTCCTTCTGTTGGGCCTGATAGTAGAAGTAATGGATCAGGCTGGTGCCGTGGTGCTGGCGGATCACATCCATGATGACACGGGGGAGCTTGTTCTTCCGGGCCATTTCCACGCCTTCCTTCACGTGCGCCTTGATGACCAGCGCACTCATGGAGGGATTTTTCTCATCGTGCGGGTTGACCCCGTCCCGTTGATTTTCGGCGAAGTATTCGGGCTTTACCAGCTTGCCGATATCGTGGAAGTAGGAACAGGCGCGGCAGAGCAGGGGGCTGGCACCGATGGATGCGGCCGCGTTTTCCGCCAGGTTCGAGACCATGAGGCTGTGGTGGTAGGTGCCCGGCGCCTCCATTTGCATACGGCGAAGCAGTGGATGATTGAAGTCGGTGAGTTCGAGCAGGGTGATCTCGGTGGTGATGTTGAAGGCCTGTTCGAAGATGGGGATGATCCCGACGGCGATAATGCCGGTTAGTAGTCCCACCACCAGGGCGACGAAGGTTTGTTGTCCAATCAAGCTGAAGGAGTATCCGTTCAGCAGCGCGATGGCTGAGCCTGTAATCGCCGCGGTGGCACCGGCTAAGAGGCCGGCGCGGAGGAGCTTGGCGCGTTTGCGGATGTTGAGCGAAACGAAGCTGCCCACCACGCCGGAGAGGAAGGCGATCAAAAGGAAATCGATCGAGTCGTTCTGGATGATGCCGAAGACGGTGGCCACGATGAGTGCGGACAAGACCGCCGGTGCGCCGCCCACCAGCACGGCAACGATGATCGGGGCCAGGGCATAGGGCGCAATATAGGGGAGCATACTCAAGGCGGGCCGGCTGTTTAGCAGGGTCAGTTCCCCGAGTTCGATAATCGTGCGGATAATCAGAAGATTGAGCAGGATGCTGACTGCGGTCACCGCAATGGCACGGTTACGCTTGTGTACGTCGCGCAAGCCCTGCTTTACATAGATGTAGACCGCGATGAGGAGAACGAGGGTGAGGGTGAAGCGTTTGAGGAAGAGTTCATTCCAAATCAGGGATTCTCCGCGGGTGGAGACGGCGGCGTGATAGGCGGTCAGACGCTCGATGTCTCTTTCCGCGATGATCACGCCCGGTTCGATCAGGGTGTCGCCTTCCTTGAAGCGGATGACCGGTGGTTTGAGCTTCGCGATGGCACGCTCAATCGCGCGGTTCGTGCCGCCGGCGCTATAAAGCAGGTTGGGCTCAAGGCCGGAGCGGAAGAGATCGAAGAGCGCCCTTGCCGTGGCCGTGTTGGGGGACAGTGAGTTGATCCGCACCCGCAGGGCGACGGTGGCGTCGGTCTCGGATCGGGCATTGGGCAGGTTGAGCTTGCCTTCCTCATCGACCAGTTGGACCACGGTCACTTCCGGCGAGCCGTTTTCGCTGTCCTGGGAGGTGTAGATGCCGTCCTCATAGAGCGCTTTGAGCACAGCCATGGAGTCATTGAATAGGGTGGAACGTTCCTTCGGAGTCGTCAGCTGAGTCAGGCTGAGAATCGTTTCGGCTTCCAGTTCGAGCTCGGTGGCCGTGATCAATTCGCCGGTCATTTGGCTCAGGGCAGCCCGTACGGCTTCCTCGCCTTCGTCCTCGTTCTCAATCTGGTTTTTGGCGATACTGCTGTTCAGGTCCGCGATAAACTGCCGGAAACGTTCGTAAGGTTCGAAGGTTCGTTGGAAGACCGGAGGCACTTGTGCGCGGACGGCACGTGCTTCCTCCTCCGCCAGCAGTGAACTGGTGTATTCGAAGGGGAATTCCGCCACGATACGGTTGGAAGCCGGCTGGTTGAGGATGATTTGCGGGCCTTTAGGCTTCTGCCCAAGGAAGCTGATGATGACGACCAGCACCGTGAAGAGGGCGAACAGGCCGGCTTCCACCAGGGTGCTGGTTTCAAAGAAATGGGATGCGGCGCTGGCGCTATCCGCCTGCCGACCCTTGTCTTTGATTGACGGTAGGCTGCTCTCGCCCCGCTTTCTGGAGTACTTTCTGAAAAATGCTGCCATAATGTATATGAGTGAGCGCGCGGCCTATTCCGCGTGGCGCGCATAGGCGTTAATGATCTGCTGGACCAGCGGATGGCGAACGACATCCTGTCCGTCAAAGTAGAAGAGCTCGATCCCTTTGATGTCTTTGAGAATTCGGGAGGCTTCCTTCAGTCCGGACAGCTTGGCCCGGGGCAAGTCGATCTGGGTGATGTCGCCGGTGATGACCATACGGCTGCCGTCTCCCAGTCGTGTCAGGAACATCATCATCTGTTCATGGGTGGCATTCTGGGCTTCATCCAAGACCACGAATGCATTGGCCAGGGTGCGCCCGCGCATGTAGGCGAGGGGGGCTATCTCCACGATCCCGCTCTCCACCAGTTTCGCGGTCTGCTCTTTGCCCACCATTTCGTGCATCGCATCATAGAGCGGTGTCAGGTAGGGCAATATCTTTTCCTGCAGCTCGCCGGGCAGGAACCCGAGCGCCTCGCCGGCTTCGACCGCCGGACGTGTCAGGATAATCCGTTCCACCCGGCCATCCAGCAGCTCTTTCAGGGCCATGGCCATGGCCAGGTAGGTTTTACCCGTGCCGGCTGGGCCGATCCCAAAGGTGACCGGATTGGCTGCGATGCGCTGCAGGTAGCGCTTCTGGTTGAGTGTTTTGGGAATGACACTCTGGCGCTTGAGCTTGATCACCAGCGGTTGCTCGTAGATCTGGCGCAGCTCGTCGGCCTTGCCCTCGGCGATGCAGCGCAAGGTGTGGTGGAAGTCTGAGCTGCGAGTGCGTATGCCCTGATTGCGGGCCATACCCAGCAGGTCGAACAGCGCTTTGGTCAACTCGATCGCTTCGGGACTGCCATCGATCGAGAGCCAGTCTTCCCGGCTGACCAGGGAGACATTCAGCACGCGCTCGGCCTCTTCCAGGTTGCGGCTGTCGTTTGCATACAGCTGGCTGAGCTGTTTGTCGCTGGCGAAGTGAATCGTCTCTTCAGGCATAGGGCTTTGTATGGCGTGACCTGTGGGGAGCGTTCAAGCCTCGACGCATTGATGCAGTCGTTCCCACATGGCATCCATGGAGTCGGGCAGTACCCGGGTGTCGCCGATCACAGGCATGAAATTGGTGTCTCCGTCCCAGCGTGGGACGATGTGGCAATGGAGGTGTTTGGGAATCCCGGCCCCGGCGGCCTTGCCGAAGTTGAAGCCGGTGTTGAATCCATCCGGCCGAAGGGCACGGGTCAGGATTTCCTGGGCTTTGACGATCAGGTCCATCAATTCGTGCCGCTCCTCGACCTCCAGGTCCTCTAGGCGGGGGACTTCCCGGTAGGGGAGCACGAGCAGGTGTCCCGCATTATAGGGATAGCGGTTCATGACGATGTAGTTGAGACGTCCCCGGTAGATGATGTACTCGGAGCGGTCATCCCGGGTCTGGGGCATTCGGGCAAAAGGATTGCCGCCATCCTCCGCGTTCTTGGGCGCGAGAATGTAGGGCATGCGCCAGTAGGCATGCAGCCTTTGCATGGAGGGCGGCAGTGGCCCGCTCGAGGAGCTTTGAGTCGTCTCTTCCATTTCAAAAACAGTCATTTTGAACGGACGACGGGGCCTCGTCGATTGTTTATTCAGGCGCAGACAGGGGCCCGTCGCGGCTCTTTTCGGGGTTGCTTTTAAAGGAAGTAGAGGCAAGCCTCCTGACTTTTGCCGGATCGACTATTGCCCAGAAATTCCCGTGAGCGAACCCACCACTAACAATTTCACTTTCAAGCAATTACCTAAAACCCATATTGCAGTTTCCTACATGGTTTTGGGCTTTGCGGCCTTCATGATCTGGGATCAGATCTATTGGTGGGGCGAGCGTGAAGACTATAGTTTTGGTTATTTGGTGCCACTTTTTGCCGCGTACGTGCTTTACGACCGCTGGCCGGTGATCCGCAGCTATCTCTTCCGTGGGGCCGCGCCGGAGGTCGAACCGCCTGCATCGGTCCGTCTTGGTCCGCTCGGGAAGGCGCTGGAAGTCGTCGCCATGGCCGGTTTTATGGGGGCGTTGTTGCTGTTTGCCATCGGCGCCCTGTTGCGCTCTGTCACCACTCCCCAGAACCCGGCCTCTCTGGCCATCGCCGCCGGTTTCACGGGTATCGTGCTCTGTGCGGTCTTTATCTTTTCCAAGGAGCGTGCCGATGGCCAGCCGATGGGCCTGAAGCAGCGGCTGGCGCTGACCTGTGCCTTCCTCTTTCCCGCCGCCATCTGGCTGATTTCGGCCCCGCTGGTGTCCGTCTTGGAGACCAAAATCAAGGTCTTCCTCCTGACCAAGGTGACGATTGTCGTCTTCAATGTCTTTGATGTTGCCGGCTTCGAACTGGAGCGCGAAGGCAATGTGTTGATCCTGCCGGAAGGTCAGGTGGGCGTGGAAGAAGCTTGTTCGGGGATCCGCTCCCTGACGGCCTGCCTGTTTGCCGGCTCTTTCCTCGCTGCGGTCTTTCTCGATCGTTTTTGGAAGAAGGTGCTTCTGGTCTTTGCCGCGATGTGCTTCGCGGTCATAACCAACCTGATGCGCAGCCTGTTCCTGACTTTCTGGGCCTACAATAACGGGTCCAACGCGATTAACGAGCACTGGGTCCTTCCGCTTTTCGGGGATATCGGCAGCGTTCACGATGTGACCGGTTTTGCGATTCTTGGACTGACTTGTGTCGGCCTGATGCTACTTTTGCCCATCTTCAACTTCAAGTTGAAGGAATTTGACGATGAACATGAACCCGGTGCCGACGCCGTGCCGGACCACACTTCAGATGCCTCCTAAGCCTAAACAAAAAATCCTCATGGTCGCCCCCGAGGCGGCCCCATTCATTAAAGTCGGTGGTTTGGCCGATGTCGTAGGTGCGTTGTCGAAAGCGGTAGCGGAGCGCGGTCACGATGTGCGCATTGTCATTCCCTGGTATGCCGGCATGCGGCATGTCAGTGAAGCCCGTCCTTTGGAAGATCCCCTGCTGATTGTGAAACTGGGGGGACATGAGGCCTATGCTCGCGTTTGGGAATGCCCCTTACCCGGCTCGGATGCGAAATGCTACTTTCTTGAGCATAACCGGTACTTCGATACGCCGACTGTGTATTGTGGCCCTTCGGGCGATGAGACGGACAATGGCTACCGCTTTACCTTCCTGTCCCGGGCCGCGATGGATCTTTGCCATCACCTCGAATGGTATCCGGATATCGTACATTGCCATGACTGGGCCACCGGGCTCGTGCCGATCTACCTGAACACCAACGAGCGGGAGACGCCTCTCGGGCGTGCCGCTTCGGTCATGACCATTCATAACCTGCAGCATCAAGGCTGGTTTCACCGGCGAATCGTGGACTACGCCGGGTTGCCCGCCACGGTTTTCCGGCAGGATGGCCTGGAATCGATGGGCGAGGTCAACATGCTCAAAGGGGGCTTGTACCACGCGACCAAAATCACCACGGTCAGCCCGACCTATGCCCGTGAGATCCAACAACCGGAAGGCGGTTGTGGGCTCCACCACCTGCTGCGCTACCGGGCAGGGGATCTGATCGGCGTGATCAACGGGATCGATATGGAAGAGTGGAATCCCGCAACGGATCCCTTGATCCCCGCGAATTTCAAGGCCGGGCAGATGAAAGGGAAGGCGGAATGCAAAGCCGCTCTGCAACGCGCTTATGGATTGAATGTGGACCCGTCGCAGCCGGTCTACACGGTTGTTTCGCGACTTTTCGACCAGAAGGGGCTCGATCTGCTGGCTGCGATTGGAGACCGCCTGATGGAGCAAATGCACATTCAGGTCGCCGTTCTGGGGACCGGCGACGCCGGTTTGGAGCAAGCCTTCCAGGATTTGGCGCAGCGCCACCCCGGACGTTTTGCGGCGCATCTGGCCTTTGATAACGAGTTGGCCCACCTGAGTGTGGCGGGCGCGGATTTCCTCGTCATGCCCAGCCGCTTCGAACCCTGTGGACTGAGTCAAATGTATGCCATGGCCTATGGCACCCTGCCCATTGTCCGCTCGACCGGTGGATTGGCGGATTCGGTTGAGCAGTACATTGAGGGCGAGGGGATCGGTACCGGATTCCGCTTCGATCACCCGACCGCCGATGCCCTGTACTATACCATGGGCTGGTCCTGTGCGACCTACTATGACCGCCCGAAGGAACTGGCTAAGTTGCAGAAGAACGCGATGCAGGCCGACTTTACCTGGGACCAATCGGCCGGGATCTATGAAGATATTTATGGCTGGGCTCTGGATGCCCGTCGGGCCGCATTTTCGGAGTGAAGCTGAATGGCGCGTCTTGAAAAACGGCAGCTCTTGGGGCTCAAGGTTGACGAGGGCATCGCTTCCTATTCTTTATATTGCTGAGTGAACGACCCGAATCGAGATTTCAACGAAGTCATACGGACCATCCGGAAGGATGATCCGCGTTATGCGCGGGGGGTGTATTATTTTTTGCGCCAGGCATTGGATTATAGCCTGCGTGAACTTCATAAGCGTGGTGAACTGGATCGTTCGAACCACTTGTCCGGTCAGCAACTGCTGGAAGGAATCCGTGAGTTTGCAATTGAGCAATACGGTCCCATGGCCCGGTCCGTACTCGAATTCTGGGGGGTCAAGAACTGTCGCGATTTCGGCAATATTGTCTTCAACCTGGTTGAGTGCCGAGTGCTGGGAAAGACCGATCAGGACAGTCCGGAGGACTTCAACGAAGGCTATAGTTTTACGGATGCTTTCGAAAAACCGTTTCGTCCTGCGGTCAAGCCGCCGATCAAGCGGCCTCGCTTACGTTAAGCCTTTAAGCCTCGCTGTTACAGGCGGTTGTGAAAGTCTTGTAGTCGTCTTCCTTTTGCTCGATCCGCGCTTCACGCTCGGTCAGCAGCATGGATTTCTCGACCAGGTCATTTTCGCACTTCTCGATGTACTGCTCGCGCTCTTTCAGAACCTCGCGGGCTTCCTTGATCGATTTCTCCTGTGCGTCCAATTCTTTCTTTAATTTCTCAAGGGCACTCAGTTCCTTTGCGTTGTGTTCCTTGCTCGACTCGCTCGTGCCGGAGTCCTGTGTGTCCATGACATTGCGACGGGCTTCGATCAGGGCTTCCCGTTCGTTGACCTCGCGCTCGCGGAACTCCAGCTTCTTCTCCCGCTCCACGATGAGCTCTTCGCGGTTAATGATGTCCGCTTGGATCTCGAGCAGGCGTGCCTCCATTTCAGGCAGGTCACTGTCACGCATATTGGGAAATTCGCCCAAGGGATTCATCAAGGGCTTGACCACAACACTTCCGTCGCTGGTCGCGGCTGCCATCGCGCTCTGCAGGCTCAGTTTACGTTTTGGCTCACGGTTTGGCGGTGGTGGTGTTGTATCTTTTGGCTTCATATGCACAGTTGTCCTCGTAATGTGTGAATTTGATGGATTCTAAGCCTTGAATCAAATACCTATTTGCCTAAGGCTCTGATAAACATAATCTTAAACAATTTTATAACAAAAAACAGGCCAATTTCCTTAGGGATGAGTCTACGTTGAAGAACGTAGCTCCAATATGTGGATCGGCTATAGGTCTTCAATGTCAGATTACCAATTTTCATCCGAAGATGCCCATTCGTTGGTGGAGCGTCTCTATCAAGTGCCCGCGGAACGTCATGTTCTGGAGAATGGTCTTACTCTGGTACACCGACCGGATTTTTCCAGTGAAGTCGTTTCGGTGCAGGTGTGGATCAAGACGGGGAGCATCCATGAAGGGCCCTTGCTTGGCTCCGGCCTGTCGCACTACCTGGAGCATCTCTTGTTCAAAGGGACCGCCCGCCGGGATGCGAAATCGATTAGCCGGGAGGTCCATGCCTTGGGGGGCGGGATCAATGCCTACACCACCTTTGACCGTACCGTCTATTATATCGACGGCCCGTCCGCGTCCTTTGCCCAGGCGGCCGATGTCTTGTCGGACATCGTGTTCCACTCGCTTTTGCCCGAGGCGGAAGTGGCACGGGAGCGCGACGTCATCCTCCGCGAAATCGACATGGGCCTGGACGACCCCGACCGTCAATTGATGCAAGCCCTGTTTCGAACCGCTTACCAGAAGCATCCCTATCGGGAGCCGGTCATCGGCCATCGGCCGCTCTTTGAGCAGGTCAGCCGTGATGAGCTTTATGCGTATTACCGTGCGCGCTATGTGCCCAACAATGCGGTGGTTTCGGTGGTAGGTGCGGTGAGCCGTGAGGATTGTCTTTCGATGATTCGTGAGAAGTTTGGCAGTTTGACGCGGGGACGTTTGGCTCCGGCTCCCCTCGAAGCCGAATCGCAGCAACTGGCGGGGCGGGCCGATTTCATTCAGGGTGACTTCAAGGTCTACCGGGGCAGCATCGCCTATCAGGTGCCGCATCTCAGTCACCCGGATTCGCCCCGGTTGGACGCATTGGCCCATGCACTGGGAGGTGGGGAGAGCTCTGTGCTCTGGCAGGTTCTTCGCAATCAGAAGAAACTGGTTCACTATATTGATTGCAGGAATTGGAATCCGGGAACTCGCGGGTTGTTCTGGATTTCCTATGTGTGCGATCCCGATAAGGCCAGTCAGGCCGAGACTGCCATTTTTGAATGCATCGACTGCGTGATTCGTGACGGCTTGGACGCGAAAGTCGTGGAGAAGGCGCGGCGTCAGGCCCTGAGTTCCGAAATCAACGGTCGCAAGACGATGAGCGGCCAAGCATCCCGTCTGGGACTGGCGGAGGTTGTGCTCGGCGATCTGAAGTACGGGCGCCGTTATCTGACCCGCTTGAACGAAGTCTCGGCGGGCGAGCTCCAAGCCGTGGCCGGGAACTACCTGCAGGCTGCGACTTGTTCACGAGTCGGGCTGGGGCCCGAAGCCTCGCGTCCGGTCTCGGGCGAGCTCCCTTCCGAAGCGATGCGGCCTTCGCCTTTCGAGGAAGTGAGTCTCGCATCAGGAGGCCGCATTTTGCTGCAACCGGATGCCCGTTTGCCGAAGGTGCATATCCGGGCGGTGATGCTGGGCGGGCCTTGTTATGAGGCGGCCGGGCAGCGCGGGGTTTCCGCCATTATGGCCGAGTTGATGACTTTGGACACGAAAAGCCGCACGGCAGAGGAAATCGCCAGCCGGATCGAGAGCGTTGGCGGCAGTTTTTCGGCTCATGTGGGGAACAATACGGTGAGCCTTGCGATCGAGGTCCTCCCGGGAGACTTGCCGCTTGCCTTGGAACTGTTGGAAGGCGCCCTCACGGAGCCGCTCTTTCTGCAGGACGCTTTCGAGACGGAAGTCGAGGCGCAGGTATCCCACCTGCATGAGACGGATGACGATCTGCTTGATTTCGGTTTCCGACGTTTGCGTGAATGCTTTTTCGGGCCTCACGCCTTTGCGGTAGGGGCAGACGGAAAGGTTGAGGATTTGGAAAGCCTCAGCCGTGATCAGGTGGAGGCTCAGTTTCGGAAATTGGTCTGTCGCGGTAATCTTGTACTCTCTGTCTGTGGCGACTTTGACCGGGGGCATGTATTCGAGGCGCTTCAGGTCCTACTGGAACAGCGGGTGGCGCCGGGAATGCTGGAACCGGCGGTTCCGGCGGAACGCTTCGGACCGGAGCAGCCTGTTCGTCAGGTCGACGTCAAGGAGCGCGAGCAAGCCGTTGTGCTCCAAGGCTATCCCGATGTCGGAATCCTCTCTGAGGACTATGTGACTGCGGAGGTGCTGAACGAGTTGTTCTCGGGCATGTCCAGCAGATTGTTTGAGCGTGTGCGCGAGGATCGCGGGATGGCCTATTATGTCGGTTCGACGCGCGTACTGGGGCTCCATGAAAGCATGTTTGTCCTCTATGCCGGAACGCACCCGGATCAGGCGGAGGAAGTGATTAAAGAAATGGATGGAGAGATCGCCAGGGTTGCCGCCGGGGATGTGCTCGAAGTCGAGTTGGACCGTTGCCGTACCCGTTTGAAATCGGCCCGGGTGATGGGGCGTCAAACAATCGGCGCGCGGGCGATGCATGCTGCGGTTCAGTCCCGGTACGGTTTGCCTCTAAATGACGATGCCGAATTCGAGGTGAAGCTTGATGCGGTCAATCCGGAAGTGCTTGCCGCCTTTGTCCGTAAATATTTAAGGCCTGACAGGCAGGTTCAGCTGCTTGTCAGGCCCTGAGAAAAAGCCAGCTTGTGGCAGTTGTGTTTTAAGCTTCGGCAGTCTTGCGCTTGCTTAGCTTGCGATAGAAGTTCGGACCATGGATCTCGCGCATCATCTTGCGGCGATGATCCACTGCCAGTTTGAATGCCTTCTTTTCACCATACTTGCGAATGGAGAAGGACGTGCATTTTTGGACGCCCGGTTCCGGACGCCAGCTGACTGAATAACACTCGTGACGGGTGCCGTTGGGACCCACCTTAGTGGTGCGGGAAACGCCGAGCTCACCGGTTGTGTTCCGGGAGTCGGACACGACGATGCGGCGCTGGCGCGGCTTCTTTGGGATCGCCTCCAGCTGTTCGTTCAGCTCATCCCGGTAGTCTTTGGCGAGTTTCTGGGCTTTTGCCTTGCTGCCGCACTTACGGTCACTGAATAGTTTAGAGTAGGTTTTGCCGTTGCGATAGCCGCGGACAAACCACCCGTGGGTCGAGCCGGAATCGATCCGGCTGATGCCTTTGTTTACTTTTGATCTAGCCATGATTTTGTTTTGTTTAGTCCGTTGATGATTAGGGTATCAACTTAAGTCTATTAAATATTTTGATTTTCGTTAGTATGCAACCTTATTTGCGTTATTTTGTGAATTTTTTGTAAACTCGGCCTGCTGTCCATCGTCGTTATGTAGAGTAATTGTAACCGAATTTACTGAAATGTTGCATTACGGTTGCATGTTTTTACCAGACTAACCACTTTTTTTTCGTGAATCCGAAGCTAAATATTAAGATCTGTGGCCTGACCGAGGCCGCGGATGTGGCCCTCGCTCGGGAGCTAGGCGCTGACTATTTTGGTTTTATTCTATTTCGCAAGTCGCTTCGCCATATATCGTTGGAAAAAGCGGTGGAATTGGCTCGTGCGGTGCCAGAAGCGCAACGGGTTGTGGTCGACGTGGATCCGGATCCTTCGATCCTGAAGGCGCTGCGGTCAGAGGGCTTCAGAAACTTTCAGGTACATACCGGGAAATTCGAGGAGCGGGACCGGTTGGAGGCCTGGACACAAGCCGTTGGGAAAGAAAACTTATGGTTGGCGCCGCGCCTGGCTCAAGATGAGGTATTTCCCCCCCATCTTCTGGAATATGCGGATACGATCCTGATGGATAGTTATTCGCCTAGCCAGATTGGCGGTACGGGACTGACGGGCGATTGGGATGGTTTTTCCCGGCTTCAACTCACCTATCCTGGGGTGTCCTGGGTATTGGCCGGAGGCTTGGGGCCCGGCAATGTGACGGCGGCTTTGGAGCAGAGCGGTGCACGGGCGATTGATGTGAACAGCGGGGTGGAGAGCCGTCCGGGGAAGAAAGATCCGGAGAAGTTAAGAGCGCTCTTCCGGATCTTGGGGCGGATTTAGTCCGGTGATTCGTTTTGACGGATTTCCGCTTCAATCGCATCGCAGATACGAATGGCCCCCTTTGGGGCATCGGGCGCTTTCTTCACAAAGTCGGATAGCTTTTCCATCAGGGCGATTAGCTTTGGGTTTCGTTGGATATTCATCAGGCCTTTCAACTTATGAATGGATTCCCGGATGGATTCCGTTTCTCCCTGGTTCAGGAAGTTGCGGAGCCGACTGAGCTCATTGAGGAACGAGCTGTTGAAGCGTTCCTGCAGTTGGGCTCTTGCTGCCGGATTCTGGTTGGCGAGGTAGTCGAGTAAGCTTGAGTCGATTGCCGGGCGCTCCGACGACACCTGAAGCAATTGGGTATTGGCCAGGACTTGGATTAGCTTTTCGGGTTGGAGGGGCTTTTCCAGGAAATGGCTGTAGCCGGCATCCAGGCACATATGCTCCATGTCGTTGGTTACATGTGCACTCAGTGCCACAAAGTAGGGTGGGCTGGCCGGGTCCGACTGTAGGAATGTGCGAACGACGTCGGCTCCGTTTCGCTTGGGCATGTTGATGTCGAGCACGGCCAGATCGTAGTGCCGCTGCCCCAGCAGAGACAAGGCCTGCTCGCCGTCTTCCGCCTCATGGACTTCCGCGCCCAGCTTTTCCAGGATCTTGCGGCTCAGGTAACGATTGAAATCCATGTCGTCCGCCACGAGCACACAGCGCCCCCGGAGCGACTGCTTGCTGGGAGCCGCTTTGCTCCGGCTTGCGATTGCGACCGGTTCGCCTGTCTGAAAATCGAGTTCGAGGACAAACCGTGCGCCGGACTGGTAGGCACTGTCGAGGTCGAGGCGTCCTCCCATCAGCTCACTCATTTCGGAAGCGATGGCGAGGCCGAGGCCTGTTCCGGCGATCATGCTTTCCCCGGGTTTATTCAAACGGGTGAAGTCCTGGAAGATAAAGTGATGCTTATCCGGAGGGATGCCTGGGCCGGTGTCTTCGACGGAAAAGACCGCGTGAATTTTCGAGTCCCGTTCTTGGGTGGTCAGCCGGATCCAGACGCTTCCCTCGGGGGTGTACTTGATCGCATTGGAAACCAGGTTAATCAGAATTTGGCGGATCAGCACCGCATCCCCAATCCAGAGTCGGGGCACTTCCGGACTGTCCAGATGTAGCTGGATATTTTTTTTCTGTGCGAGACTCCGGTGCATTCCGGTGACGTCTGACAACAGCTCGGCTACGTTGAACGGTTGCTGGCGCACCTGAAGCTTGCCCGCTTCCAGACTGGAGTAATCGAGTACCTGGCCGAGCAACTGGTGTAGGTGGCTGGCGCAGGCATTCAGGTGGTTGATTCGCTCACTGTCCTCCTGTGGTCGTTTTGAACTTTCTTTCAGCAGCTGGGCGATTCCTAGAATGCCGTTCAGGGGATTGCGGATTTCATGACTCATACTGGCCAGGAAGTCCTGCTTGATGCTGTTCGCTTTGACCAACTCGATATTTTGCTTCTCCAGTTCGATCGTGCGTTGGTTGACGATCAACTCCAGTTCCTCATTACGCTTGCGTAGGCGCAAGGTCCACCAACGGGCGAGTAGGATGACGAGCAGAACGAGCAGGAGGGCGGCGCCGATGTATGCATAGAGGGTTCGATACCACGGTGGGAGGATGCGAAATGGATATGCTGCCACCGGGCCGACGCGGCCCAATTCATCCATTGCGCGGACTTCAAAGGTATAATGCCCCTCTCTTAAATTGGTATACTCCTTGAAATTGAGCGCGGTGGCCTCCGACCAGTCGACTTCGAAGCCCTTGAGCTTGGTCTGGAAACCATCGACCTGCAAGGGGTGGGGCAGCGCGGCAAATCGGATGCGGAGTGACTGCTGAGGATAGGTCCAGATATTTTCCCGGGGCGGAGGTGCGGCCCCGCCGTAGTAAACGATGCCTTCTTGTGTTTCGGAGACCGATGAAAGAGTCGATTCCACCGGGGCAAACGTCATCCGATTGCCTAGCTCGTAGCGAAGTAACTTTTTGAGCCCGCCCAGCCAGAGTATCTCCCGCCCGTTCTTGAACTCGTGGTAGATGGATTCGATGTTGCCGAGTTCCTTCAGCGCTGGGAGCTGTAAAGGTTCCCAACTCAGCCGGTCGTTCCGTATCCGGAGTATGCCGAGCTCTCCTTTCGCTTGGGGGTGTGAGGGAGTGGGGCGCCAGACGATCCAGCCGTCTCCGTCGGCCCGTTGGCAGTACTCCAGGCGGAACCCATCGGTTCCCAGATCATGGCCGAGGGCGGGGTCCTGGATGAAGCGCATCGTTTCCGTTAGCAGTCGGTAGGCGCCAAGATTACTGATCAACAGGTAATGTCCCTCGCTTTCAAGGCAGTAAGCCCATTCAAATTTCTCTATGAGTCCATTGGAAGCACCGAGTGATTCGATCTGCAACTGGGCTCCCTGGCCGGATCCGGGAGACGGCCATACCACACGCTGCACACCGCCTTTGAAGGTTGTGACCAATAAGCTGCCATCCGGTAATTCAACCATGGACAAGGCCATCTCATGGAATTCTTCATGGGTCGATTCGATCTCCCACTTGCCTTCGTGCTTCTGCAAACGGCTGATCCGTGGAATATCCGAAATATAGACGAGATCCGGGTTCTTTAGACTCGGAGCGAACCCGAACACCTGTCGAGGGTGCGGCTGTGTCTGGAGATCCGTTTTGGAATCCATGATCGTCAGGCTGCGGCTGCCACCGTGCATGAGTGTGTCCCCGGTTGACAGCATGTCATATCCGGCAGTGACCGGATCGACCCGATGCAACTCCGCCATTTCCCCGGCGCCTGATTTCGGAGACAGTTTCAAAGTTGAATTCCGGGTGGAAAGGTAAAGCTGGCCCTGGTGGCGGACGACATCGTCGATTTGGTCGGTAACTGGAAATTCCGTCACCGAGGAAAAGGGGACATAGGCGACTTGACTGGTTTGGGCGAACCAAATGCCACCATGGCGATCTTCCATGATGTTTTGGGTCCAGGAACTGTCCGACGGGATCTGAGTGACACAGCGCCCCTGCTCGTCGATGATAAACAAGCCCGAACCTTCGATCGAGAGAATGAGCAGATTGTCCGAAGTCAGCAGGCCGCAGTAGGTGAGACGGCCCTCCATGATCGAATCCACTTCCGTGTGCCATGGGGTGAACCGGCCGTCCTCATAGTGGAAAATTCCGTCGCGTGTACTGATCGCGATCAGGCGGCCATCCGTAGCTCTCATCATGGAGATGAAGCCGCTGCTGTAAGCTTCGGAAGGCTCCGCAAAAAGGACCATTCGATCCTCTTCGAGCCGGAAAATCCCTTCTCCGCGGGAGTGCAGGTACAGTTCATTGTCGACCAGGTTCGGCAAGATGCGTTGGTCGGTATTGAAATGCCAGTAGAGCCACGCATTACCGTCCCACCTGAGCAGATAGTAGGAGGTACTTAGGTAGATGTTCCGTCCATCGCTTTGAATGTCCCAGAACTGGCTGAGGTCATCACCCAGTGGCAGTGCGCGCACGCTCGGCGTCATGTCCACGTAGACATAGCTACCGTTCTCGGTCGATTCGTAGAAGCCCACCGAATCGAAGCCGCAGATCCAGATCCGTTGGTCCCCGTCGATTGCCAGACTGGATACCAATTCGTTATAGCCGGTGGGGACCATCCGGGTCCATTCCGTTCCATCGAACTCAAGCAGTCCGGCTTCGTTTGCGACGAATAACTTGCCCTCACTGTTTGCTTCGATCTCGTAGCAGAGCCCGCGGCCCCCATGCGCTTCCGGGCCGTAGCTTCGCTGCAGGGGCTTGCCGCTTTCTTTGTCATGTACCCAGGCAGTCAGGGGCTGAATGAGGAAGAGCCCCGTGGCAAACAGGGCGAAAGCCCTGCATCGTTGCGTGAGTTTTCGTGACATGAAGTCCAATCGAGTACAGTAGTTGGTACAAAAGGACCAGTCGATTTGCTCGTTTTTCGTACCAAAGCGTGTAGGATACGTCTGTCTGCTCATCAGTGGGCGGTGACTAACTATACGAAATCATGAAACTCATTATCAGTACGATCCTGCTCAATCTCGGCTGCCATAAGCGGTCGCGTGAGATGGATGTGGTTCTGGCTGGTGCGCAGCGTAAGGAATCCTTGCCTGAGTCAGCCTTCCCGACCGTGCAAACGGTTTAATCTACACACCCGTCGGGGGTGTCCGGCGGGTGTTTTTTTTAGTCTGTAAATGCTAAGCCTCGCGCCGATACGATATTCTAAAGTGCTACGTCAGTCCGGTGGCCCGATTGAACGAATCGAGCACGCACCCGGAACCGTGGCCGGTGTCCCTTGCACGCATGCCATGGCTTTCCTGGTCCGCGATTTGTTCCCTGACTCGGTCCGTACGCCTATGCAGATTGATCAAGCGGACGGTGCCGGGAGTCATCGTTCCGAGCAAGTGGCTTGTCATATGGCGGTTTCCGAAGCGCTGGAGCGATGGGCGATCTTTGGCTGTCGTGCCGATCCCTCGAAATATGAGGCCGGCATCCATCTCGATACGACTTCGAACGGTTTTGCCGCCTTCCCCGGCATGTTTGATACGCAGGCGCGCAAGGCGGCCTTTGCTGAATCGATCGAGCGTCACTGCCTGATGTGTTGGTGGGAGGGATATCTCAAGCACCAACCATTGCTTGATCTGGCCGAAGGGGTGCGGGCGATACAGATCGAGAATCCGTACTCCTCGCATTTTGTCATCCTTGCCTGGCGGACGGATGAGCTGTCGCATGTTTTTGCCTTTGGTGCCGGCAACTGCCGCGAATCCGCCACTTGGAAAACACTGGTCGAACTCGAGCGTACCCAACGCATCCTGCGGGAAATCGATCGGGTGGCCGGACGTCAGCGCTCCGCCGATTTTAAGCTTGGGACTTTTGAAAGACGTATCGAGTACTTTTCGCGTGGGCGGGGGTTGGAATCCTTTTTGAAGCGTTTGCAAATGGAGGCCGTTTCCTCGGCAAAACCGATGAAGCTTCTTTTTGACGCCCCGGTCAAGGGGCCGTGGAATCGTTACGCCAGCGTCTGGCGTACCATTATCGAAGCTCCGAGCCGCACTTATCTCAGTGATGCGGATGATTACTTTTTCTGGTAGACGATGGTGCGAAAGGACCAAGCACATAGCTTGTCTCTATCTGATCTCCCGATAGTTTGGCTCTGTCATGTTTAGTGTTGTCTTTAAGGTTGGTTGCGGGGAGGACTCGGTTCGAGTGTTGGATGATGCTGAAGAGGAATGGATTTGGATGCGTATCTTGGAGCGTCGTAAACTGCAGATTTTTCCAGACCTAAGGGTGGTGGTGCGTTCGAAGACAATTAACCTTAAGCTGGAAGCGCCCCGGCCGGGAGATTCCCTTGACGCGCCCTTCGATCTGGAAGGGGAGGCCCACGACATCTATGAACTCTGGAAGCGTATGGGGCTCGACTCCTCCGACTTTACCGCCGGAGGCGCGATGCTCTTCCTGAAGCATCTCAAACGTACTTACGGGCGAGGCAAAACCATGGTGTCGGTGGTGCGTCCCTGCGTCGCCTGATCTTCGTCGACTGAGACCACGTCGAAAAAATTCTGGAAGCGGTTTTAGAAGGTCCGGCTCAGCGCAATGGTGAAGCGTCGACCTGCCAAACTGTAGAGCGAAGTGTCGTAGCCGTCGGCGAACGCGCCCGCGGCGAACGGAGGTTCTTCGTCCGTTACATTCTCGATCCCGACTTGCACAGTGGTGCCCTTCATCACGCTGTTCCCTGTTTCAAGCCAAGTATAGGCGGCCATCAGGTCCAGCGAAGTCCAGGGATCAATCTCACGGGCTTGCCCGTCGATGGTGTAGGCACTGTTGTCGTTCAGCGAATGGATATAGTTGACCGTGCCGCCGAGGGTCAGTTGCCGCTGCGTCCAAAGCAGTCGGGCAAATCCTTTGTAGCGCGGAATGGACCCACATGCCACAATCTCGGCGCCGGTGGCATTCGGGTCGACGAAGTCGCCCAGATAGGAATCGGTCGAGGCACCGGGAGCCGCCGTCACATCGTAGGAGAGGACCTGGTTGATTCCCAAGCTTGCCACCCAGCTGCCGTTTCGGGTGGGGTGCCGGTAGCTCAATTCGTAGTCGATGCCGTCGGTTTCGACCTCTGCCGCGTTAAACCAGTTTGCGTAAATGACGAGGAGTTGTCCGGTGGTTCCCGAGCGTATGATTTGTCCCGCATAGGGTGCACTTGGGTTCAGTGTGCCCGGAGTGACCCCGGCTGGCTGGGCTGATGCATTGCTATTGAGGAAATACTGTGCCCCGTTGGCGATCGCATCCTCGGTTTGAATGTGGTAGTAGTTCGTTTCAAAGCGCCATCCGGCTTTGGGGTCCGGTTCAAAGACAAAGCCAAGGTTGTAGGATTCGGAGCGCTCGGGATCGAGATCGGGATTACTTTGTACTACGGTCGGAATCCGCGCGGACTGCGGCGTCAAACCGAGCGGATCTGCATAGACGGGATAGCTGATGGAGTCGCCACCGTAACTTTCGGTCAGGGTGGGGGCGCGGAACGAAGTGCCGTAGGAAAAGCGGAGCCGGAGGGATTCGTTCACTTGGAAGTTCAGGCCGGCTTTGTAGACAAAGGCATTGTAGCGGTTTGCATCCACGCTCCTGTCATCCGAGCGGTCTTTGTAATTTTCGTAACGGGCGGAAAGACTGAATTCCAATTTACGCGCGCCCGCTTCGTAGATGGGCAGCAGGGATTCGGCAAAAAGGGAGACGACCTCGCGCTCGCCGCCATAGGACAGGTATTGGGGACCGCCCAGATTATAGCCCTCGACAAAAATCTCATCAAAATCGGCCCTGATGTCCTCCTGTCGATATTCAAAGCCGCCGGCGAGGTGTACCGGTCCGGCCGGCAATTCAAAGGGACGGCCGTTCAGTTTGAAGTCGTAGCTCCAGAGGCTTTCCTCGTACTCGTCCACGGGATGCACCTCGGCCTCGGCCAGTGCCGCCGCATTATCGTAACTTTGACCGGCGAGTGGCCCCGAAGGAATTGTACCGGTGGCATAGTTCTGGGCAAAGGGGTTGAACTCGCCGCTTTCGACCAGATCGGCTACGATTCGTGCATCCGCGATACCGGACCAGGTCGAGGTCAGGTCGGATTCGATGTAAAGGAGTGCGCTTTCCCAGTTCCAGTCGCTGAATGCACCCCGTAGGCCCACCAGTGCGCGTAAGGCCTGCTTTTCCTGTTCCGCTTCGAGCTTCCCAAGTTCGTACGTGCGGTAACGGATACTCTCTATGTCCGATGGATTGATATCGGCCGGGATATGGGGACTGCTCGTGAGAATGGTGTTGAAGAGGGCCGCGTGTTCATACGGACTATTGCTCAAGCTCCAAGGGGAAGGTGCCAAACCGTTGTCGAAAACGGATTCGGTGAAGAGCCATTCGGACCAGAGTTCGACTTGCTCGCTCAGCGGATGGCTGACATCCGCCATTAGGCTTTTTCGCTCCACCGCAGGTATCGCGACGGCTTCTTCGCTGAAATTATACAGGCCGTTGACGGCATCCCATGGCTGGTAATCGTTGATCGAATCCGGAGCAGTGACTGAGTCGGAAAGCACGTATTCGCTGCCGTCTACACTGAGGCGTCCGGCAAAGCTTGAACTGCCCTGGTTTTGCCCTCCTTGGTCGCGCCGGTCAGCGTCCTTTGAGACCTCCCTGTCGCGAGCGTAGATGGCATTTCGCTGATACCAAGTTCCCGATAAGGTGAGATGGGTTTTGCCGAATGTCTGTCCGCTGAGAAAACTAAGGACCTTCTCCGACGCATCGCCGTCGGTGGTATTGCCGTAGCTGAGGTCGACGCGGTTTCCGGTGTAATCGCTCTGC
Source organism: Coraliomargarita parva (assembly GCF_027257905.1). Taxonomy (NCBI): domain Bacteria; kingdom Pseudomonadati; phylum Verrucomicrobiota; class Opitutia; order Puniceicoccales; family Coraliomargaritaceae; genus Coraliomargarita; species Coraliomargarita parva. The sequence continues at coordinate 453,134 of NZ_JAPZEI010000001.1, read as the reverse complement.
AGTATGACATTGACTGTTCCGGCAACGGCATCGGAGCCGTAGGCCACGGAACTCCCTTCATTCGCGATCTCGATCCGGTCGATGGCGGCGGCAGGTATCAGGTTCAGGTCGGCAAAGCCGCCGTGCTCATTGCCTAATGCGCTGTTTCCTCCGGCCCGGCGGCCATTGAGCAGGGTGAGGGTGGAAAGGTTGCCCATCCCTCTCAAATTGGCACCGGCCGAACCGCTACCGCCATTGCTGTTATTTTCCGTGTTGGCTGCTCCGAACAGGTAAGGCTCCTGGCGAAGGGCCGCTATCGGGGTGTAATCGTTCCAGAAATAGAAGCTTTGGCTGTCGATCTCGGCCACGGGCGTTGCAAGACTGCTTTCCGGCACCTGAAGCTGGGTTCCGGTGATGGTGACTGTCGGGAGCTCGTAAATGGGCAAGCCGTCTTGTTCCGCTGTTTCAGCGCCGTAAAGACCGAGGCAGATACAAGAGAACGTTGAGCTCCAAAGGCGCATAGACTGTAGGGGATTTCGCATCTCTCTAGTCCGGAAAGACTAGCATTCGCGGGATGTCGCCTGTCAATTGCGGATTAAAATATCTCGCACCGAGGGGGCAGCTAGTACATACACTCCGAATCATGTCACGCGCACTCATAGTTGAAGATGAAGAGCTGGTGAGAGAGCTACTGGCCAGCGTTCTGCTGCGTGAGTTCGAGTTCGAGCTGGTCGATGAGGCCGGTGATGGTGAGGCCGGTTGGGATCTCTTCCGAGAGAAAGGCCATGATTTCATCGTTCTGGACCTCATGCTCCCCAAGCTGGACGGCTTGAGTTTGGCCCGCCGCATCTTGAAGGAGCAGCCTTTTTCCCGCATTCTGGCGCTTTCCAGCGAATGTGATGACTACACCATGCGGGAGGTCAACCGCAGTGGCATCCTCGGCTTCGTGGATAAAAAGGAAATGACGCTGGAGGTACTCTTTGCGGCCTTTAACGAGGTTTCCGCCGGATATGTCTACTATTCCCTGAATGCGCAGAATATCCTCACTCGTTTGTGGGAAGATCCGCTTGCCTACTACAAGGTCTTGTCGGATCGGGAGTTTCAGGTGGTGCGCGCGATTGCCCAGGGGCGGACGCAGGATCAAGTTGCCGAGGAGTTCGGCATCAGTTCCTTTACAGTCCGTCGCCACAAGCACAACGCGATGAAGAAGCTGAACCTCAGTGACGAGGCCAGCCTGTTGCGGTTCGCTCTGCAGAAGGGGATCGTCAAGCACAAGGGTGGTTTGGATTGGACGGAAGTCGCTTACCAGCGGCAGTAGCCTTTGAGCGCTGGGGCGGGACTGCCCCGAATGGCACTACTTTAAGGACAAATTGAAGGGTTCCTATTGCAACAAAGCGTCGCTCGTAGTGGCTGCTTTAGCTGCCATATTCAGCATCCTAAGCCACCTCGGCTCGATGGCGACTGAAGTCGCCACTACGATAAGAAGCTTAAAGTAGTGCCATTCGGGACTGCCCCAGCCGGTCTGTTCCGGGGTTCAGCCACAGCAGGCACAAAAAAAGCCAAGCAGCGTTCGACTGCTTGGCTTGTATTGAATGAGAAAGTCGCGTCCTGCAGCCCTTCTTTAGAACTGCAGGACGGAATCGCTTAAATCGGTTGGCGACCGATGGTGCCGACGAGCTCGTTGGTGTATTTCTTGGAGCTCACACGGGCCAGTTGAGCCTTGGCTGCGGTCAGGCGAGCTTCGATATCCAGCTTCTTGGCGACGTTGAAGTGTGTCTTCTTTGAGAGGAAGAGCTCCAGATAGGCCACATTATTCGTCCATTGCTCGACATCATGCTTTTGCTGGCTGTCCAAACGGGCTTGATACCATTCGCTGTTCAGCATGGCTTCGCGGGTGAAGAGCTCGCGTACCTTGGGCGAATCGAGGCCTTCGCCTTCATATTCACCATAGGCCATGATGTGGAGCAGAGCCTTCAGCGGCGGGCAGGCTTCTTCGATCGAGCCGTCCGCGAAGTAATTTTCCGCGGCTTGCTTATGAGCGGCTACGATGGTTTCCATGCCTTCAACGAAGGTCGCCATGTCTTGCAGTTCCGGCTTGAGCATCTCTTCGGAGAAGACCGAATCCGGGTTGTTGAAGACGCGGCCAAAGAAGATGCGCACAAACTTCGCGGTGATGCGGTAGCCGATGCGGCTGGCCAGAATCTTGCGGCCCTCGTATTCGAAGTCCTCGACCTTTTCGAGGTAGCCGTGGTCGATCATCCATTGTGGATCGGATTCTTCCGGCTTGAGGCGGCACCAGATTTCCGGCACGAGCAAGCTGATGTCATGGTCGACGCGGAAGTTCGGGCCCACATAGCCTGCCGCCGTGATGAAGGCCGGCTGATCCGTTACCAGATAGGAAACCAGTGCGTTGTTCAGGTCATAGATCGGAGCCAAGGCGTTGAACGGAGCCTTGGTCAATGCACCCTCGGAGCCGGCACCTGTGGTGGAAGGCGACTTACCGGTGATACTGGCAATGTATTCCATGAACAGTTCCGGCAGTTCCATGTGGTGGATCGGGCTGTTCACGCAGAGTGGCTTGACGCCGGCTGCCGGCTCGGCCGGATTGTTGCGGCGGCCGGGCAGGATGGATGTGACCGGACGGAGCAGTGGCGAATAGGCATCCTGACGACGGAAGAAGCGGGAGCTGATGTCCGCCAGATAGCACTCGCGCTTGTTCTTCAAGTCCGGACGGACTTGCAGGTAACGCGGGTTCTTGGTCGGCTTGCCGTCCACGATGCGAGGATGCGCATTCGTCGAATAGTATTCCGGGGAATCGCCATTCAGGAAGTCCTTAACCATGGACTGCATCGGCTCGGTATATTGGCCGAAGCGGATCGCATCCTCGACTTCGTCTTTGGCAAAGTCGTGGTCCAAGGGCTCGTAGTTACTCAGGAAGCTACCCGGTGTGCTCAGGTCGATTTCGGCCTGCTTGTCGTAGCCGCGGATGATGGCGTCGTCCGGGCGTTGGAAGAAGCGGTATTCGCAGTTGTACACGAACTTGGCGGACGGAGCGGACCAGCCGACGGGCAGGCTCTTGATGCTGCTTGTCGGCGCAACCGTTGAAGCGGTGATGTCGTCCTCAAGGGAAATCTTGGATGCCGGGATGAAGTCCTTCCGCAGTCCGAATGTCCGCCAGGAACCGTCTTCGGTATAACCGACACGGAGGTATTGTGTGAACATCGGTGTTTCACGGTAGCGCAGGATGTTGCCTGGCTCGCCGTTGATCAGGTCGACACTGAAACGCTTGCGCCAGTCCGTGCCCCAATCCTCCTTATAGAAGCGCTTGATGATCAGCACGAGCTCCTTGACGTGTTGCGGGATGCCTTTCAGCCAAGCATTGTAATCGTCGTTGTAGTCGACTTTGGAAGGAGTCAGGAGCTTGATGACCGAACCGAGCGAGCGTTGCTTGCCGAGGAGCGGACGGCCTTGTTTGCGGTTCTTCTTCGGGTCACGGAAGCGGGGACCATACTCGTAGTTGATGATCTCCTCCGCCATGTCAAAGTCCTTGTTGAAGTCACTGACGAAGACCGGGCCTGTGATGATGGCGTCGGTGATCGACTTGGAGATTTCGGACTTACCCCCGCCGGAAACCGTGCAGGGCTTGTGGCACACGCGGCTTTCCGCGGTGTAACCCACGAGACGCCAGCGGCGACCTTCGGCGGGTTTCATCATGACCACCTTATAGCCGGAGGGCAGGACGTAAGTATTGTTCGGCAGCAACTTGATGTTCTGCTCTGCCCCGTCCTTCGTCCAGGTGATCTTCTGGGTGTTCAGCTCGAAGCGTGAATCTTCCGGAATATAAATGATGTTCTTGTAGGTCTTATCGATGGCATAGCCCTGCGCTTGCACATCCATGAAGTCGATGTAGCGGGCCACCACACCGTCGAAGGTTTGGTCGACGACCGGATAGTATTCGCTCAACTGGAAGTCTTCCCCGAGGTCATAGCCGGTGAAGGCCAGCGTGCCGCCGGCGTGCTCCTCTTCGGCCAAGCCGTTCAGGTTGGCTGAGAAGCTGATCTGGGTCTTTACCTCCTTCTTGCAGTAGCCGAAGTAGTTGTCGGCAATCGCTGTGACGATGCGGCCGGAAGCGTCACGGCAGGTGATCTTAAAGGCGCCGCCGTCGTTGTAGAGTTCGTCTTCCTTCTCCCAGCACATGCCGTCACGCTTCTGGCGGTCGGTGGCTTCGGAAATGTGCGGCAGTCCGAGCTCCTTCTTGGTGGTGCCCATGAGGTGCGGTGCGAGAATCACGCAGCCGCTGTGACCGGTCCAGTGGTCGGGGGCGAGTCCGGCGTCATTCTCGGCGAGGAAGGGGTCGCCGCCGTTGCCAAAGATCGATTCGACGAAATCAAGGTTACTGACCAAGTTGCCGGGCACGAAGAAACGCACTTCCATGCTCTTTTCCTTGGTGAAGCCGTCAACTTCAGGTACCACAACCGGGCGAAGCAGCAGGGATACCCAAGCCTTGGCCTTCAGGTCTTCCTTGGCCAGGAACGGCAGTGTGAGCAGTGAATCGGTCGCGCCAAGCAATGCCTTTTGTAGGAGGCGGGCGGCGGCCAGCTTCGGCACCGCCTTCTTGTCATTCGGAATCGGCAGGCCACCTTCGGCCACGTGGAAGACACCCTTGGTCGTGCGGCGGTCGCTGGCCGGGTTGTGCAACACTCCCTGCTTGATCCGGTAGCTTTCGATGATGTCAGACGAGAAATAATCGCCCTTGGCCGGTAGGGAGAGTGTGCGTGCCACCCCGTGACGGTCCAGAATCAGAGTGAGATTCGGCAAGTGTGGCATTTCCTCGATCGGCAGATCCGAAAAGTAGTTGCCTAGAAAGTCCTGGATCCGCTTGTCGCAAGGAGGCAGGTAGTCAGCGAGGAGACGGGATTTCTCCTGATAGCTGGCCAACAAGGTTTGGCTCAAGCTGTATACCTTTGATTCGGATAGGTCGCCATAGGTCGGTTGGCCTATGGATGTGAGCTTTAAGTTCACATACTCAAGGAGCGTTTCGTCCTGCACGGCGGCAGCGGTTTCGGGGTCTAAGCCAAGTTGCGATTTGAATTCCATATTGGAAGCAGTTTCAGTTTAGGTTCTTAGTTTTCTGTAGTGCAGAAATCCTGCCGAAATCGATGTTTTCTAGCATATTCCTCTGGATGCAAGCGGAAGACGCTACATCATGCGATTTAATACTTAATCGCCTGAAAATTAGTAAAGCTAATTCGTAGGGATTTTTAGATAAGATTATATAACCATCCGTTTCTGAGTTACTTATGGCCCAAATAATTGAGCATCTTTTTCCGCGTCCCCGGCAGTTCGACTGTCGGAATGAGGCTTGTCCGGTTCTAATGCTCCCTGAGAAGCTACAGCTTTTGCCCCTGGGCTGGAGCACTTTGGATCAGGCGCAGCTCGTGAAAATGGCGGATTTTCACTTCGCGGAGGCACTAAATGGGAAGGGTAAGAGCGGCGCCGGGTTGAAGCTCTGGCGGGACGGGGGGCTGGCGGAGCAGCATTACAGGCTCGAGGTCGCTGCCGGCGGGATCGACCTGGCCGCGGCCGACCTCGCGGGGGCGCGCTACGGTCTCCACACACTGAAGCAATTGTTCCGTGCCTGTCCCAACGGCCTGCCGGAACTTGTTGTTTTGGACGGCCCGGATTTCAAGCAACGGGGCTACATGCTCGATATCAGCCGTTGCAAAGTTCCGGAAATGGAGACCATCCAGTCGCTGGTGCGCACTCTGGCTGCCCTGCGTTACAACCAACTGCAGATCTATATGGAGCACACCTTCGCCTTCCGGGACCACCGCCGGGTTTGGGAGGCGGCATCACCTCTGACTGCCGAGGAGGTGCGTGAGCTGGATGTCTATTGTTCCGGGTACGGTATCGAGCTCGTCCCGAACTTTAACTCATTCGGGCATTTCGAGCGCTGGTTGCGGCATGAGCCTTACAAGCAGATGGCGGAGTCGCCGGAAGGCTTTGTCCATCCGCTGGACGGGAAGCGCCGTTGGTTCGGCAGTACCCTGAAGCCGGATGCGCAGTCACTGGCATTCCTCAAGGGGCTCTATCTCGAGTTGCTCCCGAACTTCGGCAGCCGCTCTTTCAATATCGGTGGCGACGAGCCGTGGGAACTGGGAAAGGGTGCCAGCCGGGAGCGGGTCGAGCGGGAAGGAGAGGGACCGGTTTACCTGGATTTCCTCAAGCAGATCCATCAGCTCGTCCGGTCCGAAGGGCGCACGATGCTTTTCTGGGGCGATTTGATCAACCGGCACCCTGAACTGATTCCCGAGCTGCCTCGCGACTGTATCGCCTTGAACTGGGGCTACGAGGCCGATTCCCCGCACGCGGAGCAGCTGCCCCGTTTTCGGGAGGCGGGCATCGATTTCTATGTCTGTCCCGGGACCTCGGCCTGGTGTTCCATCACCGGGCGTCTGGAGAACTGCCTGCAAAATATCGGTAATGCGGCGACGGCCGGGCTGGAGAACGGAGCCTTGGGCTTGCTGCTTACGGATTGGGGCGACGGGGGACACCACCAGATGCCGGAAATTGCCTGGCCGGGCTTGGTGACTGCGGGTTTGTCGTCCTGGTGCCGGGAGGCCAATGAACCGGTACCACTGGAAAGCGCACTGGAATATTGTTTTGTCGGGGCGGGGCTGCCGCAGGGGGGCGCCGCCCTCATCTGCGAGATCGGTCATTTGGCCGAACAGGGGCGGTGGTTCTGGCCGAACCGGGGATTGTTCCAGGTCCTGCTCTTTGAAGACGCTTATGGTGCCGGTCAATTGTGCACGGTGGATGACTTGAACGGGGCCGATCTGGAAGGTTTTGCCGGTTCCCTCTCTGTCTTGTGGGATCGCCTCGAAGCGTTGGACACGCCGGATGCGCCCGCTTTGCTGATTCGGGATGAATTGGCCATGACCCTGAGCATGTGTCGCATGGCTTTGGCTAAATATGCCTGTCTGACCGGGCAGCCGATCTTGGCGCGGGATGACCTGCTGGCTTTGAGGGGTGCGATTCTAAAGGACTACCCGCGCCTCTGGCGGGCCCGTAACCGGGAGGGGGGGCTGGAGGAAAGTATGGAGATCCTGACACGGGCCCTCGCCTTTGTCGACGGTCCTGCCGGTTCCGAGTGAGCTTGGCATGACGGGGGCATCCGGCTGCGAGCGATGATGCCGGGACCAATGAAAATTCCTCCTCCGCTTGCGGGGCAGGGGGACCGTGAAACGGTGGAGGGGGGGCTTAACCCGCAGTCGATCTGCCGGATGAATAGCTTCACCGGATCAGATTTTGTCGCATTGGTCTCTTGAGCTGCTAATTTAGGCCGTACTTGCTCTCCGGATTGTCGGGAAGGCTTCAAGAGATGAATCCACTCAATATAGTATACCTCCACTCGCACGATGCGGGCCGATATATCCAGCCCTATGGCTATGCGATCCAGACTCCGCAGCTGCAGAAGTTCGCCGAGCAGGGCATGTTGTTTCGTCAGGCATTTTGCGAAAACCCGACTTGCTCGCCCAGTCGGGCCTGCCTCATGACGGGGCAGTCCGCCCATGTGAATGGGATGCTCGGCTTGGCCCACCGTGGTTTTCGCCTGAATCATTACGAAGATACCCTCGTCAATTATCTTCGTGGCCATGGCTGGCATACCGCCTTGAGCGGGGTGCAGCATATCGCGCACGAACCCTTTTCGACGGTGGAGGAAATCGGTTATCACGAAGTTCTCGATGAAGCCCTCGACGACTCCGGAACGGTGCGCCGCTACGCGCCGGATTCGAGCGGTGTGGCGGATGCCGCGACCGATTTTCTCGCCCGTGAGCATGATAAGCCCTTCTTTCTCGATGTCGGTTTTTTCCCGCCGCACCGTATCGATGACGGGGATTTTCCCAGCTCGCTGCCGGTGCCGAATCCCGCCTACGTGCGCCCGCCGGCCCATCTGCCGGACACGCCCGAGACGCGCGAGGATTTTGCCCGTTACATGGCCAGCGTGAGTACCTTTGATGCCTTGGCTGGACAGGTGCTCGATGCGATCGACCGGAATGGACTGTCGGGGAATACGCTCGTCATTGTGACCACCGATCATGGGATTGCGTTTCCGGGGATGAAGTGCCGGTTGACGGATCACGGCTTGGGCGTGCTGCTGATTCTGCGTGGTCCGGGCGCGGGCGGATTTGAGCAGGGCAAGGTCACGGATGCCATGGTCAGCCATCTGGATATCTTCCCGACCGTTTGTGAGTCCTTGGGCTTGCCCCTGCCGGAGCGCCTGGAGGGCGAATCGCTCGCTGCCTTGGCGAACGATCCGGAGGCGGAACTTCGGGACTGTCTTTTTGCTGAGGTGAATGTTCACGCCGCACCGGAGCCGATGCGTGCGGTCCGGACTCCGCGTTGGAAATATATACGGCACTACCAGTCACTGGAGCACCGTGTGCTTCCGAATTGTGACGACAGTCCGAGTAAAACCCGCCTGTGTGAAAGCGGCTGGGCTGCGGTTCCGAGCGTGCGCGAGGAACTCTACGATCTGGTCCTTGACCCGATCGAAGGCAATAATCTCGCGGCTTTGCCGCAACATGCCGATACCCTTGCCGAGATGGCCGGGCGACTGGATGACTGGATGGCTGCGACTTCGGACCCCTTGTTGGATGGGGCCTTGGAACTGGACGGCAAGATCCTGACACCGGTGGATGCGTATTCGCCGAAGGATATCAACAAAGCTTGAGGCAGTGGACTTGTGAGCGTCCGATCCGTCCGGCCAGTTGAGTTAATAGCTTAAACCTGCCGGATTTTGTACCCTTGGCCGGGACGTCCATCCTGAGTGCCATCGCCGGCAGCCATGCCCGCGACGGAGCAACCCGGACCGATGCCGTGTGCGGTTTCAGTGCCGGGGTCGAACCCCAACCCAATCACCTGATTCAAATCAATATGAAGCCTCGCATCCTATTCCTGCCGCACGGCAACCTGCAATACAGCCAACTCGACCCGGCCCGCCGTCCCTGGGTGATCGACCATTCCTATGCGCCGCTCTTTGACCTGGTGGAACGCACCGGAGCCAAGATCGGCTTCGAGGCCTCCGGTGAGACGCTGAAAGTGATGGCCGACACGCGTCCCAAGGTGCTGGCTCAACTGAAAGCCTTGATGGATGCCGGCTTGGTCGAAGGGGTGGGTTCGCCCTACACGCATATCATGTTGGCAAACCTGCCGCCGGAAATCGGCGTTGCGAGTCTGAGGGACGGTCTGGATGCCTGGGAGCGATATACCGGACACCGGCCGCGTTTGGGCTGGAATCCGGAATGCAGCTGGGCTGACTTTTTGCCGGATATCTTCCAGGAAGCCGGCTTCGATTCCCTGGTTATGGATGGGGATTCCTTTTTCCTGAGCTTTCCGGAAATTCGCGAGGCGACGGGATTGGACTATGATGTCCGCGGTCACAGTAACAAGAGCAAGCTGTTCCGTATCGAGGAGTACATCCAGGACAAGCCGCAGTACCAACGTTATCTGACCAACGTCTCCCGTACGCCCTCCGGTCTGAACTTGCTTTTCCGCGTCGATTTCTTCGCAAATCCGATGCTTTGGTACTTGATGGGCGCGACCGAGGGGAACCGCAAGGAACCCGTCGCATTGCCTGAAATTCAGAATCTTCTCGGCAAATGGAAGACCCGTGCCGAGGACACCGGCAGCTTTGTCATTCCTTATGCGGAAGACGCGGAGTACATCGGCACCAGTGCCTATTTCTATGTGAAACAGTTTGGGCATGCCCGCTTCTTTGAGGAGGAGCCGGAAAGCGTGGACCGGTTTGCGGCCCTGCTTCAGACCGCATTGGACTGTGGCTATGAATTCGCGACGCCCTCGGAGTTGATCGACGGCGGCGAGCCGATTCAACTGGAGGAGAAGCAAATTCGCATGATCGAGCGGGGGAGCGCCTGGCATGGCGGTACGGCCCGTGCCTGGTTGAATACCCCGCATGCCCGGATTCTGGATCCGGTGTGCCATGCGGTCTTCCTCGGGGTGCAACGACTGCAGGATGTGGTGACACCAGGGTCTGAAGCCGCCGGGTATCTGGATGCCGCGCGGCGGGAATTGACCTCCGCCTATGTGTCCGATTCCCGCTGGCCTCCGGCACCGACTTCTCCCGGTCGTTTCAATGTGCGGGAAAGCATTGAGGATCTGAAGCGGGCCAACGCTTCGCTCGAAAAGGCCATGCTGGCCGCCGGAATCGGGGATCAGCGCTCTCTTTACTCACCCAGTATCATGAAGACGCAGATTCTATCCGTGGAGGATGAGCTGATGTCGATGGAGTACTTTGGCGAGGTGAAAGTTTCACCGGTTGAAGCCGGTGTATAATACCTCTTCTCAGAATTTTGAGTAGCGGTATAAGTTCAAGGTACATTGAGGTTAGTATGGGCGCTCGGGGATTTCAGTCCCCGAGCGTTTCTCCATCATGCCAAATCCCGTTGACCAGGGTCAGGCGTTTACGAAAGCGTCCGGCTTCGACCTCATCGTTACGCATCTTCCGGGCCAGGAGCGTGGCGATGGTACGTCCCAACTCCCCCTCGGTATAGAGGCCGGTGTATGCGACCGGGCTGCTCTCGTCGATTTCGATCACGACCAGGCGGGTCGGTTTTGGGAATTGGATCCCGGCGGCATTGAACATCGCCGGTTCGATCACGCGGTGGCTGATAATGACCTCCGGTTGATAGGCCCGGTACCATTTCCGAAGCGACGAGCCGTCCTCACCCAAATGATAGGCGTAGGGCGGAATGCTTGATTCCAGACGGGGGCGTTCGAAGAGGTTGGCGTAGTACGAACCCAGTATCAGGCTGCGGGTTTCCGGCGGACAGTCGTCATGTAGGATCAGACCGTAGCGTTGGTGTGACCAGTGGTCCAGGCGCTCGAATATATCGTCCAGTGCATGGAAGTGGTTCATGCTGACCTTGTCGATGGATTCACTCAGGTCGGTCCGTTCGGTCGAGACCACCGCGAATTCATGCCAGGGAAACTCACTCGCACTGTCCGGCCAGTTGCCCCAACCCAGAAGAATGCCCCGGATGCCACGCGTATGCAGGATTTGGGCAAGACGGGCCGGACGGTAGCGGTTGGAATCCACTTGGAAGTCACTGACCGAGCAGCCGTAGTCCTGCATGCGCTCCTTGAAGTGCTTGCTGTGTGTGGCAAACAGGCGTGTCGCTCTCGAACTCTCCGGATTCGGGTAGAGAACTGCCACCGAGGCATAGAAACCAAGCTTCCCGCTACGGTTCTTCCGTGCGGCCAACGAGGCCAGTTCCGGATCCGGGCGGTATCCCAGGCGCTCCGCGGTTTGCTGGATTCGTGTCCGCGTGCTTTCCGGGATGTGACTGCTTTTGCGCAGGGCGTAGGAGACTGTGGCGATACTGACTCCGCAGGCTTCGGCAATCTGTTTTAATGTGACTCGTTTCGTCATGGGAGGGGGGGGCGTCACGCGCTCTCGAATCTGATCGGTTCTTTCCACTTTGACGATCATAATGTGAATAGCTTCACCCTGTGGCGCGTGTCGGCCGGCCCCTGGGGGCGAGACGTCATGCGATTCGACGGGTCCCCATCTTGCGATTTGATATCAGGCAGGGGTGGCGGGGCTGCTTGGCGGTTTCGCGGTTGTCCGGCCTGCCCGCCATTCGCCGTCAACCAGAATCAGGCTGCCTTCATTTTCCAATTGTACGTGGTCATCGTAATGCAGTTTGCCGGCAATGGTTTCGGCCAGCACTGATCCCAGGTCTTCGTTGACCAGAACGCCGGATTCGACACCGGGTCCGCTATCATCAATTTCGATGACCGCATATTGGGCGTCTCTTGGAAATTCAATGCCAGCGCTGGCGTAGAAGGCCATATCGATCTGACGATGGGAGAGGATCGCATCCGGTTGGTAGCGATCGAACCATTCCCTAAAGCTCTCCCCGTCTTCTCCGATTGAGTAAAAGTAAGGCGGGATGTCCGTCGCCCAGTTTTCCTTGGCCCGGACATTCATCAGGTAGGCGCCGACAATGTTCTTCCGTACCCGGATGGGCAGGTCGTCGTGGCAGATCAGACCGATGCGTCGTACGCCGAGTTTCTCCAACTGGTGGAAGGCCAGGTCGGTGGCGCTAAAATGGTTCATGCTGACCCGGTCGAGCGCCGGGTGGACCTCGTTGCGTTCGGCGCTGACGACAACGAATTCCTGCCAGGGAAAGCCAACCATTCGCCCGTTCCACTGGCCCCAGGCCACAATGATGCCCCGAATGCCTTCGGCATGAAGCTGCTCGGCCAGTTGTGTCGCGGCATCCGTTGTTTCTCCCAGGTAAAACTCCTTCAATCGATAGCCATAGGGACGTATCGCGTGGCGCAGGTTATCGATGTGCGTTTGTATCAGTTCGGTACGTCGGCTTGTCTTGGGGTGCGCATACACGACGGCGACTGCCGGCGTTTCTTCGGGCCCTTTACTGCCGGTTCGGTAGCGCACCAAGGCCGAGCTCAGCGAGTTGGGGCGGTAATTGAGTTCCCTGGCCTTGGCTTGGATGCGCTCACGAACCGCTTGCGAGATGCGTTCGTCATTACGCAGCGCATAGGAAACGGTGGCTACGCTGACGCCGCAAATCTTGGCCAGTTCCTTCATGTTCATGGGCTGACATCATGTGGATTTACTGCGCCGCAGCAACACATGTCTTGTCTCATCCGCAGATCCCGGGTTTATCGCGGTTACCGATATATGTGTGCCTGTGAATAGTTTCACCTCGCGCATTATGGCCCTGTTTCTATTGTTGGGGAAACTCTGGTTCTAATAATATGTCTTCTCTGCTAAGGCGGAGCGATCCTGTTTGAACCCGCTTCGGGCCTGTGTCCTGGAGTTCCCTGATTTTTTATGATCCATTACCACCCCCGTAAAAGACTGACTGTCTGCATGCTTTCCGTGCTCGCTGTTCTTTGCCTGCCGGCGGAAAATATGGTGAAGAACGGTAATTTTAACGATTGGGATGACGCCCAATCGCGTCCCGTTGGATGGACCGTTCGTTCGCCCCAGGATTACAGCCCCTTGCCACAGGAGGGAGGCTTGCAAGTTAAGGTCGTGAAGGAACAGGGCGGTTACGGTGAAGTCTTGCAACGCTTCGAAGTGAATCCGCGGGGTACGTATCGCTTGTCCGGTGCCATTCGTGCGGACCGGGACGACCTCGCCTTTTTCCAAGTCAAACGCTATGGAGGGGGCAAGGAACTGAATCGCTTCGCTACGTCGCGGAACAAGGGCGGCGATTGGTGTGAGGTGGAAAAAAACTTCGAGGCGGGTGGCGCCGAATTTGTCGAAGTGCTGCTGCGCTGGCAGCAGAATGAGGCCGCGGTGGGCGCGCGCGCGGCTTTCCGGAATCTGCAATTCGAGGAACTGCCGCCGCTGGTTTATGAAGGCGAAGAAGTTCCGCCCCGTGTGGTGCCGACCTTCAACTCGGCGGGCTTCTACTGGAAACCGACCGGTGGCACCGAATCCCGTGCGGTGAGCCTGTCCTACCGGAAGAAGGGCGAAGCCGGGTGGCGCGAGGCCATGCCCTTGTGGTTTGATGCGACACGACATGCCGATGCGGGTGAGCCGCATACCGGGGAATACCGTGGCAGTCTGGTCTACCTGGATGCCGGCACCGAATACGAGGCCCGCCTTCAACTGCAGGACGGCCCTGAACGTGTGGTCGCTTTTGCCACGCAGTCAGAGAATTTCAAAATTGCGCGCACGGTACGGTTGCCGGCCGCGTACGAGGGCACTTACGTGATCGATGCAGGCGGCAACCCCGACGAGGGCTACGTCCTGTACGAAGCGGAGACGGGCGGCGGCGGCTTCTGGGATGCCGCCGGTGAAAGCGCGAATCTCGAAATCAATGCCTCCTGGGTGATTGTCCGCGGCTTGACCCTGAAGAACGGCGGCCGCCACGGAATCATTCTCGGTGATGTCGATCATGTGGTGGTGGACCGCTGCGATATCAGCCACTGGGGAGAAACCGGACCGGATGGCCAGGCCCGGAACTTTAATTCGGCCATCTTCAGTGCCTCGAAGTTGCTGCACTCAATCGTGGTCCAGCACTGTGACATGCATGATCCGCGCAGCGACAGCAACTCCTGGGCGGAGCAACGACCCGGCACCCGGAGCAAGCACCCGGAAGGACCGCAGGCCATCTCTTTCATGGGCGGCCAAGGTCGGTATGTGATCCGTTTCAATCGTATCTATTCGGACATGGACCATATGTTCAATGACGGGATGGGGGAGTCCAAGAATTTTGGCTTTGCCGGCTTCCCCAACCGTGACAGTGACATCCACGACAACTTTGTTTCGCACTGCTGGGATGATGCGTTGGAAGTCGAGGGGGCGAATATGAATGTCCGTGTCTGGAACAACTACATAGACATGAGCTTGGGTGCGATTGGTGGTGCGGCCACTTCGCTGGGACCGGTCTATTATTTCCGGAACGTTTATGCCGTCTCGCGCAAGCATTCGGGGATGTCCGCCAACGATCTGCGCGGGCACTATCTCCTCAAGATCGGCAATGAGCGGCCCCAATATACCCGGGGTAAGATTTTCCTGCTACACAATACCGCCCTGCAGCCGCCTTCCTTCGAAGGCAGCTCGGTGCCTTCGAGTGGCGCCCAGTCCGGCATCGTCTATACCTCCAGCAAGAAACTGCAGGAAAACATCACGAGCCGGAACAATATCCTGCAAATGCGCTATGGGAAGGACTGGGCCATTCGGGATACCCAGAAAACCTTTAGCTGCGACTATGATTTCGACCTCTACAACGGGCGCATTATGGCCCGCGAGGGGGCTGAATCGAACGGGATCGTGGGCGTCCCGCTGTATGAGCGGACAGCAGATGGCCGGCTCTGGCTGGTACCCGGTTCGGCGGGGCATGATGCCGGCGCACGGCTGCCCAATTTCAATGACAATTTCAGCGGGGATGCGCCCGATATGGGCGCGGTCGAGACGTACTCCCAGGAGGCCAAACCGCTGCATTGGCCGGACTTCCCCGAGAATTACTACCCGCCAGTGGAGCCTGAGGTCGAAGGAGCAGTCCTGCCCTAGGCCACTCTCTGCGCGCATGAGTTGCAGGTTGCAGAGAGCGGCATAGGTTGAATAGATTAACCCCGTCCTCGTTTTACCTCCTAGCCTCGGGATTTAACCTGTTCCCACAGTTCATATCTCATTTTCGTTTACCCACCACCCCGAATTACTGCCTGATGAAACCTGTCAGATGTTCCCTGTCCGCCCAGTCACACCGGTGGTCGGCACCCGTCCTTTCGGAGCGCAGGGGGGGCTTTGCCCTGATCGTGGCACTGACCCTGATGGGGCTCTTGCTGCTGCTTCTGGTCGGCCTGGTTTCCATGGTTCGGGTCGAGACTTCTTCCGCAGAGCAAAACAAGCAGCTTCTCACGGCCCGCCAGAATGCCTATCTGGGTCTTATGGTGGCGATGGGGGAATTGCAGAAAACCGCCGGACCGGACCAGCGAATCTCCGCCAGAGCGGACATCCTGACCGGGAGCTCCGGGATTTCCGAGAGCAGCATGGGCAATCCTTTCTGGCTGGGGCTTTGGGCTTCCGATGAGTCGAATTGGGATAGTTTGAGTGCGCAGGAGCGTCTGGACCGGGCCCATTGGCTGGTCAGTGGCAACGAAGGCCTGGATCCCGGCGATTCCGACTATTGGACCCCGGATGTGGATCTGGCCGGAACGGGCACTGAAATGTCTCCGGCGGTGGACGATTACGATAT
Source organism: Coraliomargarita parva (assembly GCF_027257905.1). Classification (NCBI taxonomy): domain Bacteria; kingdom Pseudomonadati; phylum Verrucomicrobiota; class Opitutia; order Puniceicoccales; family Coraliomargaritaceae; genus Coraliomargarita; species Coraliomargarita parva. The sequence goes on along the minus strand of NZ_JAPZEI010000001.1, from coordinate 437,394 downwards.
CGAGGCCGTCACCGTGCCGGTTGTGTCGCTCGCGGAATCCGACGGGCAGGTTTCCGGGCACTATGCCTACTGGGTGAGCGGCGATAACAGCAAGGCTCTGGTGAATGTGGCCGACCCGTATGCGCAGACCAGCGATACCGATGAACTGAGCCGTTCCTTTCAGGTGCCGCAGCGCGTGGCCGTCGAGGCCATGGATTCGCTGGGGAACTTTCCCGTCAATAGTGAGGAGCTGCAACGTACCTTCGACTTGTCGGTCGCCTTCGAGGACTGGATTTCCGACGGCACGGCGACTGCGGAGACACTCTTGGCCGCGCGCCGGCATGACCTGACGACCTGGTCCAAGGGGCTGCTTGTGGACGTCAAGGATGGTGCGCTCAAGCGCGACCTGACTCAGGCCTTTGAAATCAACGCGTCCTTCGATGCGAACTTTCCGGAAATCAGCTATGCCAGCCAGGCCTTGTCGGATGCGGCTGCGGCGGATCCCGCAAGCGGGGAGCCTTATTACTTTATCGAGGATCCCTTGATTGTCAGCGGGGCGCCCAACTGGAGCATCCTTCGTGATTACTACCAGCACTATTGGCCGAACTCCGACAGTTCCACCGACAGTGCGACCACGATCAGTTTGAGAACACGGGAAGTCTCGCATGACGGGGCGGTCAGTGATGCCTACAAGTACTTGCCCTACCGCAACCCGCAAATGCCGTCCGATCCCTTCGTCGGGGGCGGTTTGCCCTATCAGGTTAGCTTCGACGCCGCCTCGCTCAAGGGCGATAATTACCAGTACAACAGTTGGGTTACTCCGGTCGTGGCGCAGTTTCGTATCTCGCATGCCTTCGGGCTCGATACTTCGGACCCCGCGAAGTCGATTCCCGAATTGATTATCAAGCCGGTGATCAGCCTGTACAATCCTTACAACATCAAGATCTATGCGAACGACTACCGCTATCGCTGGTCCCTGAATCCCAAAATCAGTATCACGCTTTATTTGGAGGCCGGCACCCAGGTCGTGGAGTTCTACCAGACGGAAGTTCAGGACGCGCAGCAGGTCGGGATGTTCCAGGCTCAGTTCGAGGATCCCACCACCTACCGTCCCGGCGTTATCCTGCATCAAGCCTACAAGACGCTGCAGTTTGGGGGGGATGTCAATGTGTCCAGCTCGAAGAACAATCCACGCATGACCTCAAAATGGTCTTCGGTGCAGGGGATCCGCTTGCCCTTGGATAAAAATACGGCCGGATACGGGCCGAAGCTTGCCTCAGGGGATGGCCCCGTTTCGCTGGAAGAGGCGGGGAGTGATCCGCGCTCCAACTCGCGTTGGGGAATCTCGCAAAATGAACGGGATTGGCTGCAGCAGGCCGTTACGGAGGATGCGCCCGTATCGATCCGTATCGATTACGAGGATTTCGGACAGATGCTCGGATATACGAATTCACCCGAGCCCTCGCAGGCATACCTTCGGATCGACGACCTCTGGCGTCCGGAAAGCAGCGATCAACCGGACTATTTCGAGCAGGGCTACGCATCGATGGATGCCGCGACACTGCAGGATAGTTTTCAGACCCTGATCTTTACCTTGCGCACGACCAACTTGATCGGCGGCAGCGGTTCGGATGTGGAACCGTTGCGCGGATTGGTCGATGCGAATGTGCGCGCGATTCATGCGAATTCGAAATGGGACGGGCAGACCGGCCACAGCCGCTTCCTCTCGCTCTATGACACCGATGCGCTCGGGCAGAACAAACAGGAACCGGACGGGGCCTTTGTTGACAGCAAAAACAGCCAGAACGGTTTTTGGGGCAACAGTATCGATCCGGACGGGCAGACGAACGTCGTGCTCTTCGAACGCCCGCGCAGTCCGCTGGTTTCTATCGGGCAGCTGCAGCACGCGAATTTGAGCCGCTATCATTTCGATCCGACCTATGTGGTTGGGAACTCCTATGCGAGTTTGCGTATACCGCTGGACCAGACCTTGGTGACGGATTTCGGAGGGGAGGCCGGTCTCAAGATCTTCGACCTATCCTATTTGGTGAACGAGCGCCTGTGGGACGGCTTTTTCTTCTCGTCGCTCGATATCCCGTACCTGCAGTCGGACCGCGATGCGATTCAAGCGGACCTCGCCAGTGGCGCGCGTGAATTGTCCGAGCTGACGCTCAATCCGCGTATGGAGTTCATCGCTTCGGAGGAGACCGATGTCGATCGTTACAATCGTATCGTGGTTTCGGATACAAATGACGACGACTTTGAGGATGCGATCTACCGGCCCGCTTCGGAAATGTGGATCAATGGCGCCTTCAATGTGAACTCGACCTCGCTGGAAGCATGGAAGGCGGTTCTGTCGAGCACCTCCGATCTGCGCATTCCCGTATACGATGTGGATGCCGGTGCGACCTCGGTCGTGGACGAAGACGGTGCCGTTTTTGCCCGCATGAGCCGCCAGTTCTACGATGCCTTCGATGCCGGAGACAGTTCGACTTACCCGGAGTACTGGAAAGGCTACCGCCGCCTGAGTTCGGGCGAGATCGACAACCTTGCTGAATCCATCGTCGGTCTGATCAAGGAGCGTGGTCCGTTCCTGTCCATGGCTTCATTTATCAACCGGAAGCTGGAGAATGGCGAGCCCGGTAAGAAGGGCGTTCTGCAGGCGGCCTTGGATGGCGGCGGCAGTTTGAGCGGGGTGAACAATTTCGGCGAGGGCTCGGATATCTCCGGAGAGGCCGTCACTGGGTTTGATGACATGACCAACCTGCTGGATTCAAACCTGTCTTCGAACGATCGCAGCAACATGGGCTATCCCGGCTACTTGCTGCAGTCGGATTTGCTGCAGCACCTTGCGCCGATCCTGACCGTGCGATCGGATACTTTTACTATCCGTGCTTACGGCGATATCGTGAACCCCGTGACTCAGGCGGTCACCGGTCGGGTGTGGTGCGAGGCCAAGGTGCAGCGTATGCCGGAACCGGTTCTCGCTGACACAAGCTTGTCGGATGCGGAGTATATGGACGAGATGATACAGCCCGGCAGCGCCCTTGGCCGCCGTCTCAAAATTATTTCCTTCAAGTGGCTGGAGCCTGAAGTGCTATGAGAACCTTACCTTTATCTCTTTTTGGTTTATGCTTGCTGGTGGTGTCCTGGCTTCCCGCTCAGGATGCGCCGGTCGTTTCGCTTTCCTTCACCAGCCTGAGCTGGCAGAAGATGATCAAGGACGTCCGGATCCGGAATGCCGACGGTGAGGCGACGAAGCTCTGGATCCCCAACGGCTCGCCGTCCAAGACTTATGAATACACCGGGACGCTTCCCTTGCGCTTCTTTCGGGAAACCGGTCAGGATGCGGAGGGCAGGCCCATCGAGCAGACGGTTGCCGAGTACTCGCCGAACGGCAGCGGCGCGAACCAGATGCTGATCTTTATTCGGAATGACCGGAATGGTCGGGAGTATTACCGCATCCTTCCGCTCGGCTTTGATCCGGACGGCATCGGCGAAAACGCCTACCGTTTCGTCAACCTTTCGGAATTCCCGGTCTATGTGAAGTTCGGCGAAGACCGTTTCATGTTGAACACGCGGGGCGAAAAAACGTTGCTGGCCGATGTCCCCGAGTCGGGCGGCCAGGGGGTGGCCATGGCGATTCAGGTGAGCGAGCAACCGAACGATGTGAAGGTGGTTTATTCGTCCTCCTGGTCGATCCGCCAGGGCCGGTCCGCACTGATTTTTTTGACGACAGATCCGGATGAGAAAGACCAGATACAGGTGAAGAAACTGTATTTTTAGAGAAGATGAGTGCAGCGCAGAATTTGGGAACGGATAGTGTGGGCTATCTGCAGTTGAACAATCGAAAGAGCCGGAGCCTGAACGGGAAATGGGGCTTCTTCGCGGATAACATGTTGGCCTTCGGTCTGAAGCGCAGCCGCAACGTCTTCGAAGGCCTCAAGCCGGAAGAGGAGGACCGTGCGATCGAGTATGATATCGACGCCTTCGATCCGATTTCGGTGCCGGGCGACTGGAACACGCAGAAGAAGGAATACCTTTTGTTTGAAGGGGTCGGTTGGTACGCGAGGCGGGTCCGTTTGAGCGATGCCGAGATCAAAGCCATCGAGTCGGGACGCCGGCTTTTCCTTCGCCTCGACGGTGTGAACTATGCCGCGGATGTCTGGTGGAACGGGCAGCCACTGGGCTCGGCCGAGCTGCCGTTTTTGCCTCTCAGCTTTGAACTTTCTGCGGAGCGACTCCAATCGGACAATCTGCTCGTGGTCCGTGTCGATGCCCGTCGTATGGAGCACCGGATACCCGCCGAGCGATATGACTGGTTCAACTACGGAGGTCTGATCCGGAGTGTCCGGCTCATCTCGACGCCTCCGGTGTTTGTTAGCCAGGCGGCCTATCATTCGACCCGCATACGGTCGAGGCAGGGAAGCCAGGCGGAGGTGGACGGGACCTACAGCTGCAGCCTGAACGGCAACGCGGACTGGTCCGGTTGCGAGATCGAGCTGGAGATCCCGTCCTTGCAATACCGTGCGCGCAAGCCGGTGCGGAAAGGGGAGCTTAACTTTAATTTGAAGAATCTGCCGGTCGAGCTTTGGGAGCCCGGTGCCCCGAAGCTCTATGAAAGCAGGCTCTGCTTGTATCGAGACGGTCAGCCGGTTGACCGGATCCGTCAGGAAATCGGCTTCAAGCAAGTCGAGTGCGAGGGTACCCGCTTGCTGGTAAATCAAAAGCCCGCCTATTTGAAAGGGGTGGCCTTGCACGAGGAGCGTTTGGGCGCCGAGGGCGGCAAGCCGCGTAATCTCCGCGACGTGCGCAAGCTGCTGGACCTCGCCCAGGAAACCGGCTGCAATTTCATGCGTCTGGCGCATTACCCCTACGACGAGTCATGGCTGGCCGAGTGCGACCGCCGTGGACTGCTCGTTTGGGATGAGATTCCCGTGTATTGGGAAATCACCTACAAGGATCCGCGTACCGAGTCGATCATCAGGCAAAGTGCGGTCCGCATGGTCGAGCTCAGCCGCGGGCATGCCTGCGTGCTTTGTCACGCGCTGGCCAACGAGACCTGGGAGCGTCCGGGCAGAAAGCGTGTCATGGGGGCCGCCTTGCGGGCGGTCAAGCGCCTCGACCCCGACATCCCGGTGACCGCGGCTTTCAACGCGCCTTACAAGGACGGGAAGTACGATGTGGAGTCGGTCGGTCATTCCATCTACGAGCAGATGGATGTGATTGGACTCAACGAGTACGGCGGATGGTACAGCCCGCCGCTCAAGGAACTGGCGAAGGCGAACATTGTTGTCGGGCAGAAGCCTCTCTTCGTGACAGAGTTCGGTGCGGCCGGACCGGTCGGGGTGTCAGGTCCCAAGGACAAGCTTTGGAACCTCGACAGCCAGAAGGCGATTTACAAGGAGCAGATTGCCATGTTTGAGCGCTGCGAAGCACTCAGCGGATGGACGCCCTGGGTGCTGAAGGATTTTCGAAGCACGCTCCGTGCGAACGGCTTCCAAAGGGGATGGAACCGCAAGGGGCTGGTGGGCCCCAAGGGCGAAAAAAAGCCCGTCTTCGATCTGGTGAAGCGGGCTTTTCGCAAGAAGCGCAAAGGACGTTAATTCTACCGCCAGCTCGATTCCTGTCCGACGTCGAGGCCTTGGGCTTTGGCATAGGCGAGGTTGCGTTCCACCAAGTCGATCCGCTGCTGGGTGCAAGGACCGGTGCGGAGCGCGTCCGACGGTGTGTTGAACGCATAGTCCAGCAGGGTCGGGATGTCCGTGGTGGCGACATGCATCCGGGTGTCGCAGGAGGCGTAGTAGATGAAGACTTCTTCACCCCGCACGGCGATACCGTTGCTGAAGACGACATTGGAAACATCGCCCACACGCTCGCCGCCGAGGGGGGCGATGAAATGGCCACCGGGTTCGGCGATTACCTTGGTCGGGTCGTTTAAGTCGGTGACAAAGGCATACAGAACGTAGCGCAGTCCGGAGGCACAGTTGCGCACACCGTGGGCAATATGCAGCCAGCCTTTGGGGGTCTTGATCGGCGCGGCGCCGGCCCCGTTCTTGACCTCCTTGATGGTGTGGTAGACCCGGCTGTTGATGATTTGCTCCGGTCCGCAGATGGCCGGATTGGTGGATTCGGAAAGGGCAAAGCCGAGGCCGCCGCCGGATCCGGTGTCGATGAATCCGTCCTGTGGCCGGGTGTACCAGGCATACTTGCCGTCGACGAATTCCGGGTGGAGTACGACGTTGCGTTGCTGGGGGGAGGGGCTTTGGAAGTCGGGGAGCCGTTCCCACTCGATCAGGTCCTTGGTCCGGACGATGCCGCACTGGGCTTCCGCCACGGATAGATCCGAGGCCGGCGCGCCTTCCGGACGGCGCTCCACGCAGAAGATGCCGTAGATCCAGCCGTCTTCGTGCTGCACCAGTCGCATGTCGTAAAGGTTGGTGCCGTCGTTGGGCAGTTCCGGGATCAGCAGTGGCCTGTCCTGGATGCGGAAGTTGTCCACCCCGTTGGGACTTTCGGCGATCGCGAAGAAACTTTTGCGATCGTTGCCTTCCATGCGCGGCACCAGATAGAATTTACCGTTCAGGTAGATCGCTCCCGAGTTCATCGCCGCATTGACGCCCAGACGCTCGAGCAGGCGCGGGTTGGTTTCCGGGTTGATGTCGTAGCGCCAGAAAACGGGGGCATGCGCCCGCGTCAGCACACAGTTCTTGTAGCGCTTGTAGATGCCGTTTTCGTGACTGTCGTCGACTTCGTTCGGGCGGGTGATCAGCTGCTCGTGGCGGGCAACGAGCTCCTTGAGTTTGGCTTCAAATTTCATGCGTATTGTCTTTGGGCTATGGAAAAGTCATCCCCGCCGACTTTGTCAGAGGGGACTTTGCATTATAAATGCGAGTCCCGTACCCTTAATGGAAGCCGTAAAACTTGATATTAATTCGTCGAAAAGTGAAGTTTTGGGGCGTGTGACCTCACTTCGATTAAATTAAAGCGTCTCAGTTATCGGTCATCGACGTGACCGTCGATGCGACGCAATCGTCCTTCCGTAGCATACGGCGTAAGCCGGATGATCGGCGTTGCTGCCGGAATGCCATCGAAGCGGTATCATGCCCATAGCCGATTACGCGAGAAATTGGATTTTTGGTGTGAACACCGCCCATCACTCGACTTCGAGATACGGGTTTTCGTAAGACCCCGTTGCCGTAAAGCTAAGTTCACATTCCTCCCAAGGAGCGAGTTCCAGAGTCATGGTATAATCGGATTGCAAAGGTCTGCGGCAACACATGCAGCCAGGTGCCTGGCTTCAGCCTACTGCTTGAGGGCCTCGAAGAGGATCTCTGCCGGATGCTTGGCCGTGCGGCCCGTGCCGTCGTGAATCTGGTGACGGCAGGAGGTGCCGGGGGCGGCGATGATGACATCGGCCGGTTGTTGGCGGACCGTGGGAAAGAGCACGAGCTCGCCCACCTTCATGGACAGTTCATAGTGCTCCTTCTCGTAGCCGAAGGAACCCGCCATGCCGCAACAGCCGGACGGAATCATGTGTACCTTGTAGCCTTCGGGAATTTGCAGCGCGCGTACGGTGGGCACGACCGAAGCCAGCGATTTCTGGAAACAGTGTCCGTGGAGCTTGATCAGTTGCTCGCGGGCTTCGAATTGATCGGAGCGGATGTGACCGGCGTCAAATTCGCGGATGATGAATTCGTCCAGCATCAGGCAGTGCTTTGACAGGTCGCGTGCCTGTTCCTTGAGCTCGCCCTCCGCCAGGTCGATGTATTCGTCGCGGAAGCCCAGTATCGCGGAAGGTTCGATCCCGACCAGCGGCGCCTCTTCGGAAATCAGGGGGGCGAGCCGGCGCACGTTCTCATTGGCGATCTCTTTCGCTTTGCGGATCAGTCCTTTGGAGAGCCAGGTGCGGGCACTTTCCAAATGCTCGGGTATGATCACCTCGTAGCCGAGCCGTTCCAGAAGCCCGATCGTCTTTTGCCCGAGCGGCACATCGTTGTAGTTGGTGAACTCGTCGCAGAAGAGGTAGACTTTTCGTTGGGCCGGTGCCGCCTCTTTCTTGCGATGCCACTTTGCCACCGTGGTGCTGTGCAGCATCGGAATCGTGCGGTCGGGATGGAAGCCGACCATGCGGTTCAGAATCCGGCGGGACCACTCGGTGCCGAAGAGCGCGTTCCAGAACCAGGGGATGGTGGAGACCATGCGGCTGGACAGCGCGAAATTGGCGATCATGCGGGAGCGAAGCGGGACCCCGTTGGCATCGTAGTAATGCTGGAGGAACTCCGCCTTCAGTTTGGCGATGTCGACATTGGAGGGGCACTCGGACTTGCAGCCCTTGCAGGACAGGCAGAGGTCGAGGACCTCCTTGATCTCGTCATTGTTGAAGGGGTTCTTCGGGTCCTTCGGGTTCGTGAGCGCATGCCGCAGGATGTTGGCCCGGGCCCGTGTCGTTTCCTTCTCGTTGCGCGAGGCCATGTAGCTCGGGCACATGGTGCCGCCGGCCAAGTGCCCCTTGCGGCAGTCGCCGGAGCCATTGCAGTTTTCCGCGGCGCGCAGGACGCCCTTGCTGTCGGAAAAGTCGAAGATCGTCGGATACTCCGGATTCGGTTTGTCCGGGCCGTAGCGCAAGGACGTGTCCATCGGCGCGCAGTCGATGATTTTTCCGGGATTGAACAGATGCTTGGGATCAAAGACTTCCTTGACCGCACGCATCAGGGCGAAGCATTCCTCGCCGACCATGAAGGGGATGAATTCGCCGCGCAGGCGTCCGTCGCCGTGTTCGCCGCTGAGGGAGCCGTTGTATTTCTTGACCAGCGCTGCCACGTCTTCGGCCACACCGCGGAAAGTCTTCAGGCCCTCTTCGGTCTTCAGGTTGAAGAGGGGACGTGTGTGGAGCTCGCCGGAACCGGCATGCGCGTAATACACACAGTCCTTGCCGTGCTTCTCTCGCATCATGGTATCGAACTCCGCGATGTAGTCGGCCAGCTCCGCCACATCGACCGCGGTGTCTTCGCAGACTTCACGTGGCTTGGCGTCGCCGGGGATGTTGCTGACGAGTCCCTGGCCGGCCCGGCGCAGTTCCCAGACCTTGGCTTCGTCCTCGCCCTTGAGCACCGGAAAGGCGTAACCGTAGCCGGCCGCCTGGATGTCGGCGGCCACTTTGGCGATGACCGCATCGACTTCCTCCGCGTCATCTCTGCGGATGTCCACCACGAGGATCGCACCGGGATCGCCTTCGACAAAGAAACGGTTCTTGAGTTGTTCCCGATTCCGCTTCGTGGCTTCCAGAATGTAGCGGTCCAGAAGCTCGACCCCGGAGGGCTTGTAGGCGAGGGCTGGAAGAACCGAGCGGAGCGCCTGGTCGACATTCTCGAAGTGGGCGCAGAGCAGGGCGCTGTGCTTGGGCGGCAGGGGATCGCACAGGAGTTCGAATTCGACGCCGAAGAAAAGCGTGCCTTCGGAACCGGCGATCAGCTTGCACAAGTTGAAGGGCTTGTCGGAGGCCGGATCAAATACCTCGGCATCCATCAGCAGGTCGAGTGCGTAGCCTGTGTTGCGGCGGGGAATGCTGCGCTTGGGGAATTTTTCCGTGATCAGTGCACGATTGGCTGCGTCGCCCAGGAGCTCCCGACACTTCCGGTAGATGGCGGCTTCCAATGTCTCACCTTCGCACTTGGCGGTAAACTCGTCCGGTGTCAGTGCCTTGAAGGTGACTTCGGAGCCGTCGCTGAGGAAGCCGCGGGTCGAGATCAGGTGCTCCCGGGTGGACGCATACATCAGCGAGTTGGACCCGCAGGAATTATTGCCCACCATGCCCCCGATCATCGCGCGGTTCGCGGTCGAGGTCTCCGGTCCGAAGAGCAGGCCGTGGGGGAGCAGGTAGTGGTTCAGCTCGTTGCGCACCACGCCCGGTTGGACGCGGACGATACCTTTGTCCGCATCGAGTGAAAGAATCTGACCGAAGTGCTTGCCCGCGTCGACCACGATGCCGTTGCCTACGACCTGACCGGCCAGTGAGGTGCCGGCGGCACGGGGAATCAGGCTGAGCCCGTTCTCACCGGCAAAGCGGATGAGTGTCGCGATATCCGCTTCGGTCTCGGGAAAGGCCACCGCAAGCGGCAGTTCCTGGTACTCGGACGCATCGGTCGAGTAGAGCTTGCGAAGTACCGGCCCGGTATCGAGGCGGCCTTGGAGCTGTGTGCGTAGTTGGGAGAGTTTCTCTGTCTCTATCAGGGGGGCTTGGGCGTCGGAGATCATTGACCTTATCGCAGCGGGTGAATTTCGTTTTCTATGAGTCTCCTGTACCGGATATCGTCGCAAGCTTTTGCTGCCGGCCAGCTCCTTTTTCTTTCCGGTTACTTTAGGGTATTAGGAATAGCTTTGCTTGGTTTGGCTCAGCACGAGATCGTCCTCCTGGGAGCGGGCCGGCTGGATGCCTGCGCTTTGGAGCGCGCCGTGGTAGGCCTTGACCGCTTCCACCGGCTCGATGTCGCCATCTGTGATCCCGCGCAGCATTTCGATGAAAGCCAAGGGATGCTCGGACAGGTTGATCTTGCGTCCGAAGAGCGCGACCTTGGCTCCGTACTTCTGTGCATCACGAATCAGCTGGAACGCGTCGAGCGTGGTTCCGGCGCTGCCCCCCAGGATGCCCACCACTAGGGAGGTGTCGTAGGCGACGAGTTCTTCCAGGGGCCCGGGCCCATTGTAGGGGATCTTTAGGAAAATCGGACGCCCGGCCCGCGTGACGCCGGCCAGGCTGCGGACGATGCAGTCGTTGACGAAGCCGCTGACTTTTGCCGGATCCATCCCCGTATCGACGTTCGGGTTGAAGACTTCAAGGAAGTAGCGGAAGTCTTTCTTTTCGGCCTCGAGCCGGAAGTCGTGAAACGCTTCCAGTGCACGGTAATCCCAGTCCAGGTCATTCGTGAAAGTCATGGAATAGAGGCCCAGGTCGGCGCCCGTAAACGGCTTGTCGTGGCTGTTCTCTAACTTGCCGTACTTGATGTGGTCGATCGTTGCGCTACGAAAGGGGCGTGAGGGCGAGCTTGCATACTTACCACCGCGAACCGCCCAGATGTCGGTGGTGTCGTTGGCCCGGGCGGCCGGGGTGATGGCGGAGTCTTCGAAGCGCTTTTCCTCGATGGCCAGCCGTTCCAGATTGGAGGCGGACAGCAGCATGATGTCGATCAGTCCCTGTTCAATCACCTCACGGATTTGCGCTTGATAATCGGCCAGTGTTTTCCAGCCGCCCTCGGCTTGCTGGTTCCCATTTGAACAAGTGCCGGTCGGCTTCGGGCCCGGCGCGGCGATGCCGAATGCCATGTCGGCGTCTTTCGCATCGGCGATGATAAAATCGTTTCGCGTGTCGGCGCCTTCTGCGATGCGCCGCAACTTCTGGTCCAGTGATTTTTGCTTCATGTTCTCGAATTCGGTTTAGGGTGGGGGGCGTCGGTGGGACTTGGCACGGCATCGGGACGATTGCTGTCAGATCCCGCGCGAAGTCCCCAACAAGAGTACTTATCTCTAATACCGCCCGGGTCCAAAATCCATGATATTTTCCGGGTCGGCGGCAGTCAGCGAGGTCTGGACAAGGTCGGTGCCTGTGGCGTGCGAGCTTGCTCGCGCCCTCTGTCCGTTTGCCTGCGCCCTGCGGTCTCAATCTCGCGAGCAGCCGGGTGACTCGATCCAATGGCTCAGTCGCTCCAAGGCCTGGAGATGCAGGCTGAAGCTTTGGCTGTAAAACAGCTCGTGATCCAGCACTTCAATCGAACCGTCCGGCCGGGACCGCCAGGGCAAGCGTACGGTACTCGCAATCTGGAGAGCGGCCTCGCGCAACTGGAGTGTGTATTCCCCGACACTGCCGTTCACCAGCTGTTGCCCGAAGTAGCAAGCGACGATCCGGTTCCCTGTCTTGGCCAAGCGCACCGGGCCGTAGGGGCCGGCGACTTCCACCATAGCTCCGGTGGTGCCTAGATCCGCAGGGCGAACATGGATATGTGCTCGCTTGTTCACTGTGCCTATTTTGCCACCGGGGGTGGGACATCTGTAGGGGTATCAGGACAATTCGGCGATTTTCGCGGCGATGGCATGCTCGTGTCCGCTTTCGGTTCGGATGAATAGTTCCTGCAGGCCTTTCGAGCTTTGTGTCGCGGCTTTGAGGCCGCCGTCTTCGATCCGTTGCACCTTCACCGTGCCGGTACGGCTTTGCTTGCCGAGCGATTTGCCCCCGTAGGACTGTCCGATGATCACACCGATCACGCCGTCCAGCGCCTCAATCTTCCGAATGATTCGTTGGCACTCCTTCGAGGTGCTTTGATGGCGTCCGCGGGAGGGCATGTCCGTCAGGCTTTTGCCAGCATCGCTTCGGCGTGCGCGCGAATATTCTTCTTGAGCTTGGCCGGAGCCAGCACTTTGGCATGTGAGCCCCAGCTTAGAATCCAGCGTTCAATCTCATTCAGGTCGGCCAGCTCGATCCGGAATTCCACGCGGCCGTCTTCCAAGTCGATCAGCTCCTGGGCGGGGTGCCATGCCTTTTCCCGGATCAGTTGCGCCGCCCAGGCATCAAACTCGATGCGGATTTTGTGACGTTCCTCGCCGACGAAGATCCCGAAGGCGTCCTTCAGGTGCTGCTGGATGTCAAAATCCTTCGGCGCCTCGAAGCTTTTGCCCGGCAGCATCAGCTTCTGCATCCGGACCAGGGCGAAGGTGCGCTTGGCTTCACGGTTGAGGTCCCAGCCGACCAGGTACCATTGGCCTTCCACGCAGCAGAGGTGCCAGGGCTGCACGCGGCGCTTCAGCCACTTGCTTGTGCCCAGGTTCTTGTACTCGAAGTGAAGCTCCTCGGAACGCACGAGGGCGCGGTTCACGATCTGGAAGATTTCAAGGTCGGCCGTGGACACGCCGGCGAATTTGAAACTCACCGGTGTGCCGATGTGGTCGAGGGAGATGAAGACCTTGTCCTTCAGGCCGTCCGAGATCTTCCGCATGGCTGTTTCCAGAGGTGCATGGAAAGGCGTCCCCTGATAGGGCTCCAGCGCCTTTTGAGCGACGAGCAGGGCAAAGAGTTCGCCTTCCGAGACCTGCACCAGCGGGAAGCTGTCCACATAGCTGGTGTAGCGGTAGCCGTTGGCGGGGGCGTCCCATTCCACCGGCAGGCCGAGCTGGTCGCGCATGTAGTTGATGTCCCGGTTGATCGTCTTGGTCGAAGTTTCCAGCAGTTTGGACAGTGTGCTCGCATTGGGCAGACGGTTGGCTTTGAGCTCCTCGTGGATGCGCAGCATCCGGGCGAGGGGGGGGCGTGAAACAGGGGCGGAACGTTTGGCTCTCGGCATGAAAACGTTATGCTTGTTGTGGGGTGGGACTGTCAATGTCCGAGTGTGCCTGCTAGACTGCTTTCCTATGTGGCTCGCAACACAACATGGTTTCTACAGCATCGTTCAAAAGGATGCCGATTTGTATTTCGTCCGTGCCCGGATCCGCCAGGACCTCGAGAACCTGCTCGAAATCCTGGATTTTGACGCGGAGATCCTGGTCTGGCCGACGGCGGATTACCGCTACCGTATCCAGGTCGATTTTGAAGGCTTCCTTGAGATTATGGTCCAGCTTGCCGGCCAGTTGGAGTATTCGAACTTCAAGGGCCGTATCGGCGAACTGCAGGACCAGGCAAACAAGCTCGGTGCCTATCACCGCATCTGGGGCTTGATGGCGGGACTTCAAGACAAAGCGGATCATGTCACGGAGCAGTAGGCGTCAAGGCTTGCTTCGCAGGGTGGAAACGGCCTTCGGTCCTGTGCAGCTGTTACCTCCGCCGAAGGATCTGATTGCACAGATGAAACAGCTGTTGCCGATGGGACTCATTGTATTCGATCCGCCTGTTCTAGGGGCGCGCTATGGTATCTTTATCAGGAAGGCACAGTATGATTTACGTTTTTTGACGTCTAAGTCGCTCCTTGTTCGAGAGTCGGAAGTCGCAGCTTCGGTATCCGCGCATCAGTGCGCGGTTGCTGCTGCCCTCTCTCAGTTCATCGCATTCGGGCACTCGGGCTATTTCTGGCCGCTTTCCTGTATGCGAAGGCATCAACATGGAGTCGAGGTAGCCATGGCTTATTCAGGTAACGGCCACGATTATAACAGAGGGATCGCTGCGTTTGCAGAAACCTACTTGGATGCTGAGATTGGCGCTGGGTTTTTCCGCATGCTGGCCGACTTTGAATCTGCGCTACAGACCTATCCGGAGGAATGCGACACCCCTTCTGTGTCTTCCGTTGGTTTCACGGTTCGGTCACGTGATGAGTTTTGCGGATTTTGGATGGATTTTCTGATCTGTGGCCGGGACGTGATCTATTTAAAGACCGAAATCCATGATGAGGACCCGGTCTGGGAAATACTAAGATCCACAGGCATCGAACAGCTCGTTTGGCTTCCCTGTCTTCCGGTGGAGGACTGTGAGATGTCTTAAGGTATCCGTTTGGACTGAACGATGGGATCTTCGATGCTTCGGAAAAGGTAATGTAGCATACGACGTAAGTCGGATGATGTGTCCGGAGCCTGATCTTGCGTGGGCGTCATCAATACTAATATGCGTTACTGTACCATGCACTCCATCGCTTGGAACAGAAACCACCGCACGTAAGAAAAATCGCTAAGCGTCCATGCCGCCTTGCAAATGGATCTTTACTGAAGGTCCACCCAGACCCCGTTGTGATCAGAGAGCCGTTTCCCGTTCGAAAGGACACCGGCTTCCCAGGCACCGACCTCGGTTACCTTGTGGGTCAGTTCATGGTTGAGACAGATGTGGTCGATGTTCGCGCGTGAGTTCAGCTTGCCGGTGCCTCGGAAGTCTTCTTCGGTCGCGCAAGCCAGGCCGTTCGCTACGAGTGCCTCGCCGAGTAACTGGCGTCCGTGATTCGTGCCATACCAACGACGACCATCCCGGTTTTGATTGAAGTCGCCTCCGCAGCAAAAGTGATGGCTCGGGTGGGCCTCTCGAATTCGCTTCCAGTCGGCTGCGTGCCGGGCGATCGACTCGTAGTGCAGCTGCCAGGCCTTCTTGCCGGTGACATCTTCTTCGCCGCTGCGGTAAGGATATTTGGTGCCTGCCGCGTGGTAGGGAATGACGGTTCCATAGACGAGGAGCGGGCCGAATGGGGTGGGTGCCTAGGCTGAGCCATTTGCGGGAAAGTGACGATAGAGTCTCTGTCAAGTATTTCGTTTGGTGGATATAGACTAATTAAAATAAAATTAGTCAAAAACATGTTGTAAATTGATGCGTGTTTGAACTAGCTGACGTTATTTATGAAAGTCATGAAATTAAAGAAAAACATCCTGACTCGAGCACAGCATGGGAGTCCTTCGCGCGATGTCAGTTATATGTCTGATTTTGTTAGAGCTTGGAAATCTGGCGACTTTAAGGCTATTGACCGCACTTTCACTAGAGTCGGCCTAGTCGAGTAGATCGCATGAGTATTTCAATGCTCTTTTACATCGTTGTTACCGCGAGTATCTACATCGCTTCCTACTGTTATGATCAAAGTCAGGGACTAACTCTGCTTGGGGCTATAGTCTTAGTCGCCTTGGCTGCGCTCCCTCCAATATGCATATATGAGTTTATCGGATTCTTGAAGCTCAGGAAGCGCGCATCTTCATTTTATAAAATACTAATACTCGTCGTTTCGGGTAGAAGCGCAGAACCTGTAAGATGATGAGTTACTAAAGCCGTAAGGGATTTAGTGTAGGAAATCGGTCGTAAATTAGGAAAAACTGCCAGTGGAACCCTTCATAAATACCTATATGCAAATGCCGCGCCTAATATGTGGACCGATCTGAGTGGGCAGTTTAGTCTGACTTGGATCAATGCTGGGCTATTTGCTCACAGCATCTTAAGGAGAATGGCGTATTTTTGATGTTCAGTAAGCTTACCACTATTTCTTTACTTAGCTCTTTGATTCTTGTCGTCAACGCAGTGGGGCATGCATTTAATTCAGACTTAGTTCGGGGAACTATCCCCGTTACAATGTCGGTGATTGTTGCTGTGTTCTATTTGGTTCGGTCAGTCTTCGCTGGTGAATTATTTGTGCTATTCAAAAAGTTCTTTTCAGTTCAAACTGACGCTAGCGACTTTAATTTTTATGTCTTTTTTGCTTACTCCCTATCAGGAGTCTGTTTGTTTAGCAGTTATGGCTACCACTCGGTCTACATGATTGACTTGATTTTTATTTCTATGGTCGTGCCCATTGTTTATATCCGAAGCCGTTGTTTGAGGATGCTCAGAACGGGGCCAAAATATAAAGATCGGTAGTCACTTCACCAAGCAACGCGCAAGCTGCCGCTAGTCCATTTCTCCCTTCAACGAGTCGCGCCGTTTGAACGAAATACTTTGGCCTTGTCTGGATCGTAGAGACGCCTGGGAAGAGTATATCAGCGAATGCATCGCGAATGGTGCCTATGCCAAGTTCGTCGATCGCACCTGGGGTGGACAGGCAATCAATGGCTGCCCGCATTTTCTCGCGGTGTTCAGAAGAGAAGTCGATCCAACCAATTGCGCCCATAAAATACTTATTTCGTATTGCCTCTAAAAAACTCCCAGATCCTCACGGTGGCAAGGGTATCCAGCTTACAATATTCCAGCAGTCGTTCGCGAAGTTCCGCTTTTCGCTCGCTGGAGGTCTCCGGGGAGATCGCTTCGAGGTAGGCCTCTACTGCAGCCCCTCCATGCTGGACCTCTTTGAGGCTGGCATAGCTCAAGTCCGGGCAGATCGCCGGTAGCACGGCTTTCAGGCTCCAGCTGCCTTCCTGGGAGGGGTGGTAGTAGCAGTCCCTTGCGATCGGCAGGAGGTCTTTCATGCGTTCGCTGATCGCCTCTAGTTTAGTTGCATGTGCTGGATAGGCCTCGGCAAGTTCGCGCAGGACGCGTTTCTCGAAGCCGACATTGTAGGCGTAGATCGGACCCCGGTCGCCGCAATCCTCGATCAATTGCCGGGCCAGGACCTCCCGTGGATCCTGTCCGCTGGTGTCGAGGAATTCGCGATGCGCGATGCTGCCGGCCGTCACGCACTTGTGCAGGCTGTATTGGAAGGGCAGTTGCTGGTAGGGACGGGTGCCTTTCCAGCGGGGCACCGCGAAATTGACGGTTTCGAAATCCAGAAAGTAGACCGGATACAGATCAAACTGGCAGCGTTTGCCGGCGGTGGCCGCATCGAAGTAGGTCTCGTTCCGGAGTGTGCAGCTTTTGACGCGTTGCTGGATTGCGTTGATCTCGTCGTTGGGCACCTCATGGAGTTCAAAGATCCCGCGCCCGATCCAGTCTTCGAATTTCTCCGAGCGTAACCTGGGCAGCAGGTTGGGGGAATGGGTGGGGACCGTCATGTCCTTCCAGCAATACTCGCAGAAGCCACAGGCAAAGGGCGTGTGGCAGTGCGGCCCGGGCAGCCGCAGCGGTTCGTTGGCCTCGGCCGCAACCGCCTGGGCCTGCTCGATCCACCCGGCGACTTCCGCGCTGCGGCCCTTGGCGTATTGGGTGATGTCTTCGATCGCCAGCAGCCCCTTGTAGTCGCCGTCGCCCTGGTAGACGAACTGGTTGTTGATATGGGCGATCCCGACTTGGGAGAGCCGGATGCCGGACTGCTCGGCGACATAGGTCTGAATCGAGGCGTCATCCAGATGATAGTCTTTCACGCCGGTCGAGGACTTCACCTCGATCATGCGCCAGTGCAGCTCGGCCAAGGACCGGTCCGGCAACATGACGTCGGCCAGAGCCAAGGCGCCGGGCATGCGCAAGGCGGCTTCGAAGATCGGGGCTTCGCCGCTTTGCAGGAGCGCTGCGGTCCGTTCATAGGCGGCATCCCAGCCGATCCGGTTCGGGTCCACATTTTCACCGGTCTGGTCGGGATCATAGAGGACCCGGGCTACGTCACCCACTTCGTTGCCGATGGCAAAGCTCGCTTCCGAGCCGCTGTCGTCCCGTAGTTCCGGCTTGTGGATTTCCAGCCAGAGACGCTTGGGACATTGTCTATAGGCGATGAGTTTCGATTTGGAGAGCTGTCGCATGGGGAGAACGGTTGATTTGTGTGGGAACCATCTTACCGATCGCTGCGACAGGATACGTCGTAGCACTTCAGCAAGTGCTCTAAACTCAGAAGCCGATCTTCTTTGTGCGCTGTTCGCGCCGGCGGCGCGAGATTTCTTTCGAGTTGAAAGCGATCCCTTCTTCCACGCTTGCATAGACGGAACGGTCGGCCCTCTGGATATTCAAAGCCTCGGCCTGCTCGGCCGCCTCCAGATTCGCGCCCAGGAAGAGAAACTGCCAGCCGTATTTTGCCTGTTGGTGCTTCACCTTCTGGGCAACCATTGCGCTGCTGTAGTCCTGCGACGCGTTCTCCAGTCCGTCGGTCAGGGTGACCACAATTACGCCGCCGGGTCGTTCCGCTTCCGGCAGCGCGGCCAGTGTCTTACCCAGGTCGTCGATGGTCCGGCCCATCGCATCGAGCAGGGCTGTCGTCCCTCTCGGCTGATAATCCTCGGCGGTCAGTGGCGGCATCTCCTGGATCGGCATATCCGTCACGGTCGGCTGGTATTCATGGTCAAAGAGCACGAGCGAAAGCCGCACGTCCCCCGGTTCCTTCTTCTGTTCCTCGATGAAGGCGTTGAAGCCGCCAATGGCTTCTTGGGCCATACTTTGCATGGAGCCGCTGCGGTCGAGAATGAAGGCGATGTAGGTGAGGTCGTTATTCATAGTTCCTTATCTTACCGCCTGGGTGGGACATTAGTTGGCCTAGGTTGTGTGCCTTGTGTTCTCGGGATCAATTTAGCGCCATTCGTTAGTCAATTCTGACTTCTACCAAAGCCAACAGTTCATCGTGTATCTGTTGCCAAGGCTGACTTAGGTTGATGGTGGCAATACACATTGGATGGCCTTGGAGCGTGAATCGGTGGCAAAAGCCTTCGTCGACTTCGGGGTAGAGCAGCATGCCTGAAACTCTGAGTTTCGGCTCCTTGAGCTGCCGGTTCATGATGTAGGCATAAAGCTGGTAAAGGTTCTCTGTCTTGAATCGCTGTTTATCCCGGTTCTCAGTCAGCGCCTTGTGGTAGAATTTACAGTCCAGGATCGTCAGTTCGTTGCCTCTGCGGAGTTCAACGTCTGTATTGAGCGTGGGTATAAGTGCTTTTGCCTGGTCGCTCGCCTCCGAAATGCCCTCCCATTTATAGGTGCTGTTGCCCACTTTGAAGTCAGACTCCCGCTTATAGAAGTTTCTCACGAACTCCTCGAACATGTTGGCCATCTTCTGGTGGTCTCTGAGGAAATCCCGGAACTGTGACTGTCCGTTGCCCTCCTTTGGGATCAGGCATTCGTGGACTAGTTCGCAGATGTTCATCAGGAACCGGTAGTAGCGCAGATTCTGGTGATACTGGATGCGGCGGAACAACTTGGAGCTGATACGGACCGGGTTGACTTCGTGCAGGTGGTGCAGGATGCCGGCGATCTGGTCCTTTCGCTTGGAATCAATGCCTTCGGTATACAGCAGATTACGAAGCGTCGTCTTCAGTATGCGGTTTGGCAAGGTGTCGTAGCTCAACTCTGTGAACTCGCAAACCATTCGCCCCTTGGTCCAGCTCAGTTGCCGCACCGAAGGGGCAAAAGCAATGCGCCCCCGAAGAGAGCCGGTCTCTTCGCTCGTTTCGAGATAGCCGCGATGAAAGCCTTGTTTGATTAGACGTTGGGTGCCTTCAACCAAAACCTTTGCAAAGAGGTCCTGTAATGTCTCACAGGCCTCGGAATCGACCTCAGTTAGCTCTCCCTGCTCCAGCTGGTCCCAGGCGTAGCAGAGCAGGTAGTAGATGTTTTCGACTGGAATTCTACTCTCCATTCAGCAACTTGCCGACCTCTGTTGCTACCTTACCATGGTCCGTTTCGGCCCAGTATTCCTCAAGTAGGGGCTGGATTTCGGTTTCGATGATTTCACGATACCAGAGTTCGATGTCATCGACCTCACTAGTCGGGCAGAAGAAACTGTGTCCGATACAATAGCCCGGTCCTAGGTCGCGCGTGCTTTCGGCTATCTGTTTATTGAGCGCTTCCATTCCGGTCTGAATTTGCTTCGCTTTGACCTCCGGCACATTTTTGCCGACCAGATGGTCAATGAATTTCCTGCTGCCATAGGCCGGCTTCAGATCCATGAAAGCAAAGCGCCGGCGTAATGCATAGTCCACCATCGCCAGAGAGCGGTCCGCCGTGTTCATCATGCCGATGAGGTGCACATTCTCCGGCACATGGAATGGTTCGCCTGGTGAGTAGGTCAGGGGGAGGGCGTAGTGCTCGCCGCGTTTGTCTGGCTCAATCAAGAGCATCAGCTCTCCGAAGATGCGACTCAGGTTCCCCCGGTTGATTTCATCAATGATGAAGTAGTAATCTTGATCCGGGTTGGCCTCCGCATTCTTGCAGAAGCGGTAGAAGACACCGTTCCGCTTCTCAAAGCTGGCGCCGTCACCACCGCTCGGACGGTATCCCTGAATGAAATCCTCATAGGCATAGGACTGGTGAAACTGGATCATCGTCACACGCTTCGCGTCTTTTTCTCTCATCAATGAGTAGGCCAGGCGCTTGGCCAGGAAGCTCTTACCCACGCCAGGAGGACCTTGCAGTATCAGGTTCTTCTTTCGACGTAGCAGTGTTGCCATACGGTCGTAAGTCGCTTCGTCGATGAAGAGCTCTGTGAGTGCTTCGGTTTTGGTGTATGCTTTGGGTGCAGGGTCGACTGGTTCCGGCCCGACTATATCATCGTCTCCTGCGGACTCATCAACATCTGCCAGATCAAGGCCATTTATCAGTAGCTCTTCACGGCGCTCGATGTCGAAGAAGAGATCATACAAGCGTGGGATATTATGTTGGCGATAGGAACTACCCTTCCAGCTTGAGAAGTGTTGCCCCATCGCCAGCATGGATTCGATAAGAATCCCGGATATATCGTTTTCCAGGCAGGCACTGACGGGAAGCTGGATAACCGGGAATTTCGCCCCCTGTGAGTCAGTGAAGACGGTAATCCCGTCCATTTCAACGGTGCCTTCAGGCACAAGTTCCTCTTTGCAGGTAAATTGGAAGTAACGTTGCCCATCCTTTGTGCGGAGGATGCTCATTGCAACCCATGCGCCGAAGTTGGCGCGCAGTGTCCTGATGCGACCTGTGTATTTGGGCAGTGTCAGTGCAAGTCGTGGGTCTGGCTCGCTGTCCGCGTCTACTCCGAGTGCGACGAGCCCCTGTTCGATCAGATCGAGCAGGAACATCCCCTCTTCCATGTTCGCAAAGATCGTGTCAAAGGGCTCGCCTAGTTGTGCGCCCTCATTCTTCCAGGCACCAATGACCCACATGAAGGACTGCACATCGATCCAGTCGTTTGGCTTCCACGGGGCAAGCAACTCGCGGGTATCGAAACCCAGTTGCATGTAGTTCTGGAGGTGCTCCGAGGAGAACGCAGCCATCTTCATCTTGCGCCCGAATTGGGTCGCAAAGTCTCGTATGTAATGGCTTTTGACCGGATAGTATTCTTCTGGATTCCAAAGCCAGAGGAGAACTGTCGGCAGAGTCCAACCGGGCTTAAGCTTATGTTCGCTCAACACTTCAAAGATCGGCTCCAGCTTACCCTCGCTGTAGCGGCCCTGACTCAGTTCTCTGATAAGATTAAGAACCTTTAGGCTCGCTGCTTCGTTGACCGGCTTTCCGAACATTAAATCCCAACCTCGCCAGTTGACTAGGTTGGTCTTAGTTATGAGTCGTTTAAGATCTTCGATGACCCCAATGACATCACCTTGATCCAGTTTTGACTCTATGGCTTCCTGCTCATTCTGGAAGGCTTCCAGTAACTCGTGTTTGTAATCCAGTTCACCCTCTTGAAATTTGTGCCCGGGATTATTGAAATCGACAAAGTCCGTCATGATGGCTTTGAAACGCTGCATGAGTGGATGCAGCTCACCATAGGAAGCAATATCCTCTTCGATGCTCTCATTTGTTGGCGTTTGGGTCCAATTATCGTCCCATCCAGAGATCCATGGTTCCGAGTAAAAATCGACAGGGACGTCCGTTGTATTTGCTTCCAGTTGCCGGCGGATTGCCAGTAGTTGCTTATCCAGAACGACTAGCTTTGAGTCACCTCCTTCTAGAGGGGCGTCCTTTGCCAGGTCTGACCAGCGCTTCACGATCTTCACTTTGTGGTTTTTCGAGGCAATTCGTTCGATCTGGTCGGGAAACAAAAGAAATGCGAAGATGTGTCGAAAGATACGATTCGAGCTGTTGATCGAGTTACTTGTTGCATCGAGCCAGTTACAGAAATCCCAAGCGTTTGTAAGTAGGCTGTCTTGCTGGTTCTCATCGAGATTACGGAAAGCAACGACTATTTTGTAGAGATATTCGATCTCGTTGGGCCGCTTAATATTATAAGCCATACCGGCACCGCCCACTCCTGATTGGAGCGCCTCCAACATCGGATGTTCTGGATTCAGCTCTTCGCCCGACCATCGATAAACCTCACAGATTTGCTCCACCTTGGTCTTATGTGTTACATAGGCGGGAAAGAGATAATAGAGCCACAGGATTTCGGCTACCAGTTTGGGTAGCTGTCGACTGCCGGACTTCACCTGCTTCTCCAGCTTGCTAAAGAAGTCGTCCTTCCCGTAATCCGGCTTACTGACGAAGTGCTCATTGAATTCAGAGAGTAGGTTGTCGCTCCAGATGGATACATCGCCGAAAATGGAGCCAGGTTTAGTTAAGCAAGTCGTTTTCCATTGTTCCGCTGCTTCTAAAATCGGGGTGATGTTGTGATCGCTGATTCGTGCCATGATGTAGATCGGGGTTGGATAAATTTGTATTCAATCAAAGCTCCTAGGACATTAGTTGTCCATGCTGTTGAAAACATGTGTGCGGTGCCATTCCAGATGTTTGGGTGCGGGGCGTAGCTGTGAGTTCGTGTGGAAGATGACCGGCTGTTGATGACGTGCCTTCAGCCACTGAACCTCGGGGCCCCATTCTTTGAATATGGAATCAGCGACGAGGACGTGAAGATCGTCCGAGACAGTCCAAAGCCCTTTGTCGAACATCCAGTGGGCGTCGCGAGTCAGAGCGAGGCCGTTGTTGGGATGGTTGTTTCGGCTTTTGGCAAACTGATGGATGTGGGCGGCCTCGACGAGGGCATGCCCGTTCTGCGTGTGGAGTCCGTAGCCGGTCAGGGCACAGGTAAACTGATACTGGGTGACCACGCGCACGCGGAAATTCGCATCGCGGCCGGTGGCTTCAGCATCCTCATTGACGGCTTCCTTCCACTCGATTTGAGCCAGCTTGGCCGACGACCAGCCAAAGGCCGCGTAGAGGGCCCGCTGTTCCGGTTCGGGAAACCAGGTCTCGACCAGAATCCGACGGATCTGGTCGCGCTTTCCGGTATCGGTCAGATCTTCGATGAACTCTGGGCAGAATTCCACATAGTGCGTGCTCCGGTCGGTTCGGCTGGGGGCACCTTCTTTTGTCTGCGTCGTCCAAAAGCCCTGAGAGCTGAGGTAGTGAAAAGGCTGGTTCAGTCCCGGCAAGCCGCCCCAGCGTGGTTGGCAAATCGCCCAGTAGGCATCAAAACGAAGCCGAAGACCCGGTGTCTTACACAATAGCGGTGGATCCAGCTCACCGGAATCCGCCATATCCAGGATGCACAACAGTAATAGTGGCTTGTGCGGGGCGCAGCCTTTGGCCTTGGAACGATTGGGGTTAAGACTGGTGTAGGGGAGCGGCATTCGTGGGTTTAGGGGAGGCTACTTTTCGAGATCCCAAGAGAGTCTCTTTTACGGACTTATGGTGAAAGCAGATCACCAACTCGCTCATAGCACGGGTGAGCACCATGTAGATTTTGCGTGTATTTCTATGGATGCGCTCTGGAGTATCTTCGGGATCATTTTGCAGGGCACTTTCTTCTTCAAAGATTCGATCGAGTCCAAGCACGAATACGAGTGGTGCTTCAAGGCCAGTGGCGGCATTCATGGAGCAGACGCGGACCTTGCCACTATGACCTTTGTTTTTCGCGTTTACCGCTAGGTCCGGCTTCTTTCGATTGATGATATCGACGCAGATATCCACCTGTGCACTGTCTTCAATCAAGACCAGGATTTGATCTGGCAGTCTTTTGTTTCCTTCGACGACCTGAACGACCTGGTCGGACAGCCATTTGATCTGATCCTGCGGTGCGGAGAATTGATACAGTTGCGGGATCGTGCCGGACGGGAGCTGCCGGATCTGTTCGTCTGTAGGCAAGTTGACGGCTTCCTCCTCGTCAGCGATCCTAAACCTGTAGAATCGTGCGGCAAATTCTATAATCTCTCGGGTGTTTCGATAAGGACGTGTCAGCGAATGGCTCTTCCCGCGTAACTGTAACCCGGATACTTGTTGCCAGGATTGGCCACTTCCAAGAAAGCCCTGTGTCGGATCGGCGGCCATGAATAATTGCCCGTCCGGTTTGAGAGCATGTCGGACGCATTCAAACCAAACCGGAACGAAAAACTGTGCTTCATCGATGAAGATCGCATCATAGGCTTCAATTCGGATTTTACCTGCACGCAGTTCTTGCAGGAATTTTAGAGCAAAGCCGGGCCAATCCGTCTTCTTGATCGCACACAATTGCTTTCGATAGTCTATATACAGGTCGAAAACTTCTTCGCGCATCGATGTCTGCAAGGGACGCTTCCGACCGACCCGATTGATTTCCAGATAGTCTGTGCGACTGGAAATATCGTTGTTGGTCAGCCAATTGAACTCATCCTCGATAAACTGCGTCGTTAACCGTCCTTTCAGGCTTGATTGGCTCAAGAGATTATTGAGCAGACGTGTCTGCTCGTAGGATTTGAGTATGTGCGTTGAGCTTGAGTGCTTGGCGACCCACGAAAAGAAGGTCGTCCATTCGATGGATGCGGTCTGGCTCAGTTGGCCGAATCGTCCGAGTAGATATTCGTTCAATGGCCGATTGTGAGTCAGCGCCAGAATTCGGTGCTTGGCATTCATCTCGGCGAGCAGTCGGGCACGGTGCAGCAGAATAACCGATTTGCCACTACCAGCACTGCCTGTGACCAGTCGATGCCCGGACTCTACCAGCACGCGTCCTTCCTCCGACAAGTCGAGGTCGACTTTTACGAGCCATTCCTGATTGGCATCCAGGAAAATGTCGCGCGGCGCACCATATCGATGCTTGCTTTCTTCGACAGCTTTGGGGGCCAGTTCGGCGGAGTGGTATAGTTGCCGAATCTGGTCCACTGCTTCCTTGGGAGTCGCATGTGTGGAGGATTTCTCGATTAAGGCGAGAAGCGCGCCAGCATTGCAGGACTCTTTGGCGATCAGGGTGTAGCGTTCATCGCTTAGCACTTGAATTACACGGTCGAGCACGTGTTGGTTAAGATTTGGAAAGAGTATCCAGCGGGATACGGGTAAATCTGAGGCATGACCCGATTGATTCAGGATGTGCTGATAGCAATCATCTAGGAGTTTTCGCTGGTTGAGGCCGAATTCATCTTGGAAGATTTTTAACTGATCCGATTCAAAAAGGTCGCCTTGAAGTTGATCCTCAACCTCGCCCGTTTGAACGGTCGAGACCGATACCAGATAAGCGTGTCGCTCCTTATAGAGAAGGAAGAACTCAGGCAGGGCGGTGCCGGCAATCTGAAGAGCCAGACGGCAGACCAGATCATCCGACTGAATGGCTTTAAGACGATTGCATATCGGGGCAATGCCTTTGGGCAGTTTATGCCCCTTCAGATCTGGAAGCAGGAGAGCCATACTACACGCGTATTACCTCTGCACTGGCCTTTAAATTCTGCCAGACCATTAGGGCCTCTTCGACTTGGTTTTGCATGCTGTCGACATCAAGTAAGGAATCGCTGGCGATCAAAATCACTTTCGAACGGGCACGTGTCACAGCCACATTGAGGCGGGAGGGGAGAAAAAGAAACTCGGCCACAGCTCGTATAAAGCTGGGCTCATTGGAAACGCAGCTGATTATGATTACCTCACGTTCCTGCCCCTGCATGCGTTCGACGGTGTCGATGACGACTTCAGACAACATGCTGCTGGCTTGAGAAGACGACTGCTTCAGCCGCTGCCGAATGGCTCTTGCTTGTTTTCGGTAGGGTGTCACGACCGCCACCTCATTCGCTGAGAGTCCCGAGCTTAGGAGGGCACCAAGCAATTGATTAACCAAGTCGACTTCTTCCATGCAGAGCTTGCGGCATCCCCGCTCGGTATGTTCCAACCAAGTGAGTGGCGCATCCGGAGAGAGCGCGTGTTGCAGCCAGTCTGCTTCCGGCTGAAAGTGTAACTGAAGCTTTCGATTCGCGGCCGAGCTATGCGAGCTCAGTTGCCCATTATAATACTGATTGCTCGACCATTCCGCTATCACGGCGTTCATTCGGTAAGTGGTGTCCAAGAGTGTCAGGTCGTTGTTGCGCTGGAGTGTCTTGAAGATCGAATACTCATGCGCCTCACTACTCCCGCAGCTTTGAATGACCGGCGGCAATTGCTGCGGGTCGCCGATGATGATGTAGCAGTCACTGGTCAGCATACCCAGCACAGCGTAGGGGAGTGTCATTTGACTCGCCTCGTCGATGATCAGTGCGTCGAAATCAATGCCCTTCAGCCGGAAAGAGCGTGTGGCGAAAACCGTGGCCCCCACTACGTATCCCCCGGTCATATCGGCCAAGGGAGATTCGGCAAAGCTCTCGTATTGCGAGACGGGTAGGTCCGGATCGGGTATGTGCGTGCCGATCTTTACGATGCGATCTTCATTGGGTAGGATCTTCTTGATCGTTCGCAGCGCCTGATGAATGGCCCGGTGAGTGAAGGCGGTAATTAAAATCCGCTCACGACGCGCCAGACGTTGCACCACGATGTTGGCGAGCACTTGCGTTTTGCCTGTGCCCGGAGGTCCCTGCACCAGACTGCACCATTGCGAGGCCGAACCTGCAGCAATCGCGTCGCTCTGGCTGTTGTTATAGCCTGCACCTTCGCTCTCCGTCCATGCCGTATCGTAGGCCTCCTGGTCGACTTCATCCTCGATCATATTACCCAGCAGGAGTGGTAGAATTCGTTCACGACCACGGATTGTCGTGCCGATCTCGTCAATTCCCTGCATCACAATGTTTTCAAGGTCGAAATAGGATGCATCGAGGTAAAGGTCCCCGCTCGCACCCAAATTAAAGTCCTTCCGCGATATATCCAGTGTAACAAAGGGGGGATCTTCCGCCACGAGGACGCACTCTGTTAAAGGCTCCATCGGATCGCCTGTGCTCAGACGAAGGAAGTCACCCTCCCGAAAATCCGTCTCATTCTCACGGTAGCGGAAGCGATACTGCCCCTCCGTGGTCCGACGCTCAAAGTTCAGGCCGGCAATGCAAAGCCCCTCTGCGATCCGCTTCTCAAGTGGCATCTTCCAAAGTTTCAGATAGCCGCTGCGTTGGGCTGCGAACTCCGCAGCTGTGAATTCGCTTAAACTCAGCAGTTGCTCACGCAGGTCGTCGGTTGAGATTTCGCGGTTGGGAGATTGCTGATGCATTTTAGTTTAAGATTAGCACGAGGTGCGGCTGTGCACTGTTTGATCAATGTGCTTTGCTCAGAGCCATAGTCTAAAGCTTTATTCTGAGGTCATCTAGAAACTCTGAGCCAGGGACTGTGCTGGTGATTAGGAGGTGGTCGCGTGCTCTTGTGCAAGCCACGTAGAGTAGATGCCGCTCCGTGTTGTAGATGTCCTCCAGATCGGCGGCATCTCCGATCTGCTCGATACGTTCTTGGCTTGGGACGACTTCATCGTCGCACGCCATGACGGCTACCGCTCGAAATTCGAGGCCTTTGGCTAAATGCATCGTGCTTAGTGCGACTGCACCGCGTTTGACATCGAGACTTTGAGCGAGTTGATGTGCCACTAGACCTGCTTGAGCGATGGCTTCTTGAGCGCGATCCAGTTCCTTTTCGGATCGAACAAAAACACCCATCTCGTTTGGTGCGATGCCGTTGTCCTTACATTCCTTTAGCCATGTGCTGACCGCCTCGATTTCTTCATTTTCCGTGTCGAAGGACTGAATCCTCGGGGCTGGCCCATTGAAAACGCTGACGGTGTCAGTTCGCTTTTCGGTATTTCCATCTACATCTGAAATTTCCTGGTCGAGCAGACGGTCGGCTTGTCGACGGATTTGGTGAGAGGTCCGGTAGTTGATACGCAGCGTCTTTGAACGTCCTCGAATATTCACACCAAGACTGGACCACGAGAACGGCTGCTGGAAGATTCTTTGGCCCAGGTCACCTGTGAAGAACAAAGCTTCTGGGCGGTCGTTGCCTAGTGCCGCTAGGAATCGTAGTTGTGCAACACTGACATCTTGAGCTTCATCGATGACTGCAAAGTCGTAAGCAGGATGCGTCGCTTCATTAAGCCCTTTTGCTAATTCAGTAAATAGCCCAGCTTGTGTTATTTGATTCCGCTCGTTTAGCTTGGACTGAACGAAGGAAAAGACCTCCCATAACTGTTGACGCTTAGATTCTGTGAGTCGGCTTTTACGGCCAAGACGTTTTACATCTCGATAATCTTCCCATATCTGAAGTTGCCATGCATCGACGACTTGCTCCCACTCGGAAGCCAGAAAACGCGAGCTGAACTGTGTGCAACCAGTAGCTTCGACTGCTTCAGTGATTAGTCTCTCGATTTCAGGAGCAGGAGCCAGCAAGTTGTCGCCTTGGTTACGTAGGTAAAGACGCTGCCCGACCGCATTCATTGCTTCAACATCGATTCGCTCGCCCAGCATCGGCTGATTACTGATTAGTCGTCGAAGTTTAACGCGTAGGGCCTGCGCTAGTTCGTCGGAAAAGGTCGTCAACAAAATGCGGGCATCTTCATGCTTCCGTGCCAGATAGACTGCACGGTGCAGTGCTACGATAGTTTTACCAGTTCCAGCCGTGCCTGAAATGCGAGCCGGTCCTGAATAGCTGCGCTCGACGATTTCACGCTGCGAGGGATGCAGGAAGATCGTCCATTTCTCCCATGGGTAATCGAGAGCCTGTTCCAATTCTTCGACATTGGTCATTACGCGGAAGCGGCGTTGAGCATCCGGATGTTCGAACGGATTAACGGCATCGTCTGGAGTGCTTACAACTTGAGCTACGACTGGTGTGCCCCCCGTCGCGAGTTCAAGGAGAGCTTCAGCTGCTTCTTCCGGCAAATGCTCCGCCAGTTCGAGAATACTATCTTCATCAGCCTTTTTGACGTCGTTCAGCCATTCTTCAGGCACACCATAGTCCAAAAGCTCATCTTCGGAATACTGATCAAAAATCGCAGGCTTCTTGAGGCTTGCTTGCTCCTCCTCGATATAGACCGGCACCAATATCTCCTGCACGGTCTCTCGAATCTCGACAATCTGTGCGGCACCGGTTTTAGGGTGCGTTTCCAGTTTTCGCCTCTCCGCCCAATTGTAGGCATCATCATGATGGCCAACATAGCAGAGTAACAAGTCGGCACTGGTCTTATGGACGATGATACGAATGTCACGACTTACCCGGACCGACCAGAAGTTCTTGTCTTTTGCCTTATCTAGCTTGTGAAAACTCATCCCCGGGTTTGCCGGGTTGAGCTGTAAGTCAAAGGCTGTCGTCTTGGCTACTTTCTGTTCGTCGCCGGTAAGCTTGAGAAGGCTATCGTTGAAGGTGCTAGCGAGTCTGAAGTTCATTGGATTCTATGCTAGGATTTTTGAGACTCGACCCAAGATGTAGCCAACCAAGACCAGCCGGCAAGTAGGCGAGATTCAGGGTTTAACTCGACTAAGTCACGTAAACGAGACTGCACAATAGTTTTGCCGACATCATCTGATGGAGGTTCGCTCTTTGGAGCTTCTCCTTGTGCTGAGTGATCAACAATTTGCATTACTTCATTTGTGGTCAGCTCACGAGAGCTACCATCTTCTCCGATCCATATTACAACCAATGTGTCCGGGGTTCGGAGTTGCCGCCGTTCTCCTCGCCAACGTAAGGCCGCGATTTTCAACCAACCAGACCCTTCCTTCCATTCACTGGCTTGCAGTGAAAACAGGCGTTGATCCGCTTTGGCCGAAAAGGCAGACTCAAATAGCCAGTCATTAAAGGCCTCACCGAAGCCAACTAGTTGAGGTTTGATCTCTTGTCCGCGAGCTCTCCCAATAACTTGATCACGAACTTCATTATAACGATCTTTATCAAATACGATATAGCGGCTTTTGGTTGCACTTAGCTTTGTCTCTCTGAAAGCAGGTGGCGGATCAAACTGAAATACACCGTTCAGCCACTCATTTTCAGATGAGCGTGCCGCCCTTAATGGAATGTCATGTGCGGATAGTAGTGCTTTAAATGCTTTGAGATAGTGCTCTGCCTCTAAGCTGGGAACAGGCAATGTTGACAGGTCTGAAAAACCGGTGTCATGCAAGTGTCTTGCGATACCGGATTGTATTGCTGCACGCGCCTTTTTGAGCTCTTCGTCGATTTCCTGGTCAGTCATCTCGACCCCAGAGTTTAAATGTGCCGTAAATGATTCTATGGGATCGATTGCATCGCCCACTTCGCCTAGGATCATATCCCAGTAGTCTTCTGGATGGTCTGATGCCTCAGCCATCGTGTTCTGAATGACTTTCAGGCGCTCTATGATTCTTACGGTGATTCTATCATCCCATGAGCCCTGGACCATTAAGTTGTAAACTTTTACTTCATGCTTCTGGCCATAGCGATCCAAGCGTCCAATTCGTTGTTGGAGACGCATCGGATTCCAGGGTAGGTCATAGTTTACCATGTAATGGCAGGCTTTCTGAAAGTTTACACCCTCGCCGCCAGCTTCGGTTGATACAAGGAATCGTGCTTTTTGCTCGAAGCGTCTTCGAGCCTCCTGGCGTTCATTTACGCCCATGCTACCGTTTACGGTGACCGTCTCTTGATCCGGAAAAAGTTTAGCGAGCTGTCTGACTAAGAGTTCCTGTGTTGCATAGTATTGAGTAAATATAAGGATTTTAGCGTTCTGTTCTGCCGCTTCAATTTCGCCTACGATTCCAAGGAAGAGATCCAGTTTGCTGTCTTCCTTTAGGCATTGGATCTGATCGATCAGCGACTCCAAATCCTCATCTTCTCCTTCATAGAAGGCCTCTGTATTAGTCGCTTTCTGGAGCCCCTCTTCACTTTGTATGCTATCGGTCATTGATGACTGGCTGCGAGGTTTCTTAGTTTCACCACGCAGTGAAGAAAGACGCATGGAGAGCGCTGTTTCCAGGGCTGCCCAACTTGATGCAGCAATCTTATGAAATGTGTGCATCACCAATTCTATTACGAGA
Source organism: Coraliomargarita parva (assembly GCF_027257905.1). Taxonomy (NCBI): domain Bacteria; kingdom Pseudomonadati; phylum Verrucomicrobiota; class Opitutia; order Puniceicoccales; family Coraliomargaritaceae; genus Coraliomargarita; species Coraliomargarita parva. The sequence continues at coordinate 406,077 of NZ_JAPZEI010000001.1, read as the reverse complement.
CTCAGTGAACGACTGGCACCATGACGAGCCTCCATACTTTTTCGTAAGTATTGGCTGAGTGCTTTTTCGACAGCCTCCTCTTCAACGGTTCTGCTGGCAGATCGAGTATGCGTTGTATGTCCTTTAAAAATTGGGTTCCCTTCCCAGTCGATCGCACGTGACTTTGCCGTCTTTGTCAGGCAAGCGGTCAGGTTCTCTCGGGTTAGAGCTTTGAGCAGTGTATCCTTATCCGTAGACGAAAATAGGTCGGGTCTGATTAGGCCAAGAAGCAGTGCGAAGCGAAGGTCGTCTCCCTGATGCGGTGTGGCACTGAGTAATAAGATTTGTGGCGAGCGTGGACTTCCATCTCCGTTGTTAACGAATTGGACCGCATGGTTTTCCTGTAGTTTACGAATGAATCTGTAAGAGGCTGTGGTTCGAAGTTCACCAGAAAGAAAATCACGTCGTGCGGACAGTCGGTGTGCTTCGTCGCAGATGATCAAGTCAAAGGGACCTGCATTGCGAATTACGGAAAAGAGGTCATCCTGTTTGAGCGTGTCGATCGATCCAATTACAAGCTTCCGCCCCTCCCAGCCTGGTTCAGATTTCGCATCGAAGTCTTTTCCTTGGCCTGCAATTGCAAATCTTAGATTGAAATGTTCTAGCATCTCATCCTGCCATTGGAGGACTAGGCCTGCGGGACAGAGGATTAGTATTTTGCAAGGCTGACGCTCTTTATAGAAATGATTGATCAATAAGCCTGCCTCTATGGTCTTTCCCAGTCCTACGTCATCCCCAGCTAAGTGACCGAGTCGTCCGCCAGAGAGAATACGATCCAGGAAATAGACCTGATGCGGCAGTGGCTTCAACGCTGAGCGCATGAAGGCTCCTGTTCGAATGTTTTCACCGATAATCAAGCCGGCCAACAGTTTTCGCTTCAACACATCAATCGATGCGATTTGGCTCTCAATGACTATCTCGCTTTCGTCAGGGCACGTGATTAAGTCTTTTTCGATGCAAGGCTGCAGCCGGTTCTCATGATCAAACGCGACTTGATAGACGACCTCTCCGAATGGGTCTTCGTCTTTTTGTCGGACTAGTCCAAAGCCCCATTCGGGGTGATTGCGATGGCATACGATGGATTTCATTTTCTAGATTATCGTGTGAGCATGAAGTGCAGTAATGGCATGTCATAGGCGTTGAGAAAGGCTTCAGCTTCGGACTCTGTCGCTATGCTGTTAACACAGAGTTCCTGGACTTCTTCTTCCAAGCGTTTACTTAATTCAAAGGCACTATCAAATCCAGGGGGCGAAGACGTTGACGATAATTTTAAAGCACTAAATACATGCGCAGTATATCGGCTGAAGAACAGAGGCCTTGGGTCGGTTGGCCGCCCTTTGAATAGTCCGATTCGATGCAGTTCACGGAGTATAAATAGGATCGGACCATTCATAGATTCACCCAGCGTGCCTGTCCACGATTGGCCGTCACGTAGTCTTCCTGAACGCAAAAAGACAGCAACTTGATTAAAAGGGCGTTCATCATTCTCGACCAACTCCATGAAGGTGAGATGAAGTTGGTTCTCAAAGATAAGATGATGGATTTTCCTGAGGTCATAGAAGACACGACGCCAGAATATAGCATTCTCTTGGCTGGCCTGCTCATCTGGGACGTCGCGACCAACTATTTGCTGAAAGGCTATGTCTACTGCTGCTTGGTATGCTTTGGAGTTCGTTGCGTTCCAAATGGCCGGAAATCCCTCGCTATTTTCGAGGAAGTCATGCAACTGCCGTGAACGCCGGTTGGCCGAAATTAAAGTGCCGATAGCGAAGAGGCGATACCACAGCAGGCTGCTAGCGGGGGTATCTGTGACGAGTGTATCGTGTAATACGCGTTCACGGGTTCCTCCAGCAGGGAGCTCAATACCAACAGTCAGGGCATCCCACCAATCACCGGTTAAAGTATAGGGGCTGATGTCTGCGGATGTTTTCCAAAACTCAAAGATCGTTTCAAGTGTTATGGATTCATCCACGATAATCTCATCACCGATCTCGTCACTAATATGATCTAAGTCTCGAAGGAGCTTGCCAAGGTCCGTGCCTGAAGCTTCACTCATAAATAGACGGCGAAGCTCATGTTTTTGTGCATCATGAAGCTTCTTATACGCGGAAGATTCTTGATGCCTATTAAACCATTCAATCTTTAATCGATCTGCAAGTGTCTGTCGCTTCTCTCCTCGAAGTAGGTAGTTAAAGACTGCTTCGATCTTTTCGTCACTTACCTCGCGTGCCCATTGTTCAATCGTTTCCGAGTCGGGCTGGAAGGTCGTGATAAACTTTCCTAGAAAATGGCTATACTGGCTATAGTCGTCCGACAGCACTTTAGAGTCAGGTGCAATTGCTGCGAGGAGTGATGCTTCGTTCGATTCTCCTTTGGTCACCAGTAGATAAGCGATTCGATAGGCTCCGCCATCCCTTGCCTCAAACCGACATTGTGAGAAGACTTCTTTGAAGGCCTCTAACTGACGCTTCTTCCATGCATGATCCGTAATCTGTTCGATGGCATGCTCCAATGCTCGGAAGCGTCCGATGGCCTGCTCCGGAATGGGACCCAGTGAGGGGATTTCTGAGCGTAAACAATCGAAAAGTCGTATCTCCTGGAAGCTCAATTCTGGAAAGTGAACCAAAAGGTCATTTGCTATTTCAGATGAAACTGTTCGTCCTCTGGGGCACACATGGTTGAAGCTGCTCCACTTCGAGAGTGCTTCCAATATTTTCGGATAGTTCGCAAAGTCCCCGTGTAAGCGATATAGAATCTGATTCAGATTGAGCAGGGTTCCTAGATTGCCTGGTAGGCCGGATGGTATTACAGGCTTTGCCTCACATAACCGTCGATACGCACCAACCTCACGTGCCCAGCAAACCCAAGTATGGATTGTTTCGCCCTTGAGTAGATCGCTCCAGTCGAAACAGGGGTTTTTGGTGCGAAAGAGTTTCCAGACCGATAACCAGAAGTCGTATGTTGTTCCGAAGAGTGTAGGATGCTGGCCGACATGCTCCACTAGAGCGAGCAGGCGGGTATGCAGTTTCGCAGTAAAGGCTGCTGCTTTTTCGCGATTCTTCTCGTCCCTCCACGAAACGTGGGATCGTCCTGCATCGGGCTCGAAGGAGGCATTGATCACCCATGAAGCCTCCATTGCATCAGCTAGTGGAGTGGTTACCCAAAGGCGGGCGACTGTGTCTTCTGGTGCCTTAGCCTTGAGATCCTGCAAAACCAACACGGCTTGGGCTTTGTTGTTCTGATCGGAGCAGTCCAATACGAGCAAGTTCTCTTTAACCTTCGGGTAGAGCAAAATGTCTCTATTATTATCTCCGAAGGTCAGAACGTTCTCCATTGAAAAAGATCCCTCAATGTTCCCTCGGAACTGCATATGAGTCACGCGCTTTGAAAAAAGTAGAAACCAGACTGAGAGATTGTAGAATTCAGTAACTAGCCTGTTGGCCTCTTCGTAGTTTTGAGCCAAGGGTAAATGAAAAACCGTTCCCGAGTTTTTACCTTCTGGGAATAATTCCTGTGCCACGGAGTCGAGATGGAGCGTGTCTGAACGAACATTGTCTGGATAGATGCCGCCTATGACTGAGAATCGGAGTGGGGCGCTCCACACCTCCGGATGATCAGTTAGGAAATAGACACTTTTAAAGCCGAGGCCAAACTTACCCGTCAATGGCTCGGTCGGATTCTCGTCTGATTTTTCCTTGTCCGAAAAATTCAGGGTCAACATTTTGACGACATCACGCCGGAAATCGTTTCGTCTGCGGTCAACGTCGGCTAAATTGCCTGCATCGTTGATGGGGCGCCCCATGTGTGCGAAGCGCAGATACTCTTTGGTTAACTCGATGACTACGGGTGACGTCTGGGGTTCTCGACCCAGCAGGCGATGCTCTACGTAGGCATCATCTGCATTCTGGAATATCTCGGGTAACACGGATTGCGGTCCGTATTTGAGCAACTGCATCTTTTTTCTAACAGCAGCCACAGCAGTCGCAGCCTCGCTACAGTTGTTTCTCAGAAGCTGGACAAGTGTATCTGCAGTAGCTTTTCGAATCGTTCGCGCTTTTGCTTCTTTTTTCTCCGCAAGGTCGTTGCGATTGGCCTCGCGGTCCATCTCTGCTGCAGTTGCCAATTGCAAGCATTCATCAAAACGTGCGGCCTCTTTGAATAGCTGACTTGTTTCGCTGATTCGAAGCATTCGCATCCTCTCGGCCAGTGAAAGTTTAATTTCAATCTGTGCTTGGCGCAGGTCGGGCCTCATTTCGGCGAGCACCTCACAGGCCTTGCGGATACTGGGAGGTCGGTCTAAGTAGACGTTATTCAATACCCGTCGAAGTATGATTGTATCGGCAGCAGATATGACCGCTGAGAGTAACTGCTCGCGATCCAGCACTTCCAACCGGGTCGATAGCCCAATTGGGGCACTTTGAAAGAAGATTCGGGCTGGGTCTCCAACCAGCAGACTGTCTGGTTGCTCCGACATGGAGACGGTCAATGAAGTTCCGGCGAGTGACTTTTGACTGATGTTAGTGCCCTGCACTTTGTTGAAATGGTAGCGGTGCAGGCTCATCTGTGCGATGAGATCGTGGCCGTTGTGCATGTCGTCCAATAAAAATCTGCGGAACTCGTCGACACTCTCGTATTTTAAGTTAGGAGGCAGTAAATCGAGAACAAGTGCATCGCGGTTATCCTTGTTGCCTAAAATAGCAATGAATGCCGCGGTCACGGCAGGTCCCAATTCGGCACTTACTGGCAGCAGACAACTTTTGAGTTCTTCATTGGACAGAAAGCATTCGTCCTCATTTTTGGAGTCGCTAAGTGGCGCGTCACTTGCGGGATCATTTTGTAGCTTCTTTAGGATTTCAGCCTGTTGATCACAGAGCTGTGCGTCGGGGATGATCCCATGGCTCGGCCACACCAGAGTCTCAGCACGCTTCCATCGCCCCGCTTGTGACTTCAATTTAATTCCTGCGAGTTGTTCCTGTGTATAACCCTCCGCGACAAAGGCCTTGAGGTAAGCATTGAGTGCATTCTCAGTGGAATCCTCGGATAAGCATGCAAGTAGCGACAGCAATCGTTGAACATCGAGAAACGATCTAAAGATCGGACGCCCCGATTCGGTTTCCGCAGCGAGAATGCTTTGCTGCCATTCCGGGGTGTCTTTAGCTGTGAATAAGCTGCTTAGGAGTTTTGCTGCCGGGAGTCCGTCTAGATTCTTCAGCTGGTGCAGGAAGTTTTCACTGTCTTCGGGCAGATGTTCCTGGAGCAGCCCCATACGCAGATCCTCACGCATTGCTGTGTGCTCGAAAACATGTCTCAACGCTGCCCGGCCTTTGTGGCAGAAATTGTTGCAGTAGATGCCTCGGAAGCCCGGTATTTCCAGTATTTCGGGAAGTATCTGTTCCGGAACATAGATCACAGTGTTTAGTTGTGCGTCCCCAGACCCGTTACAGTAGAGCGAAACGATCGTGTCGTTCGCACTGCCGAGATCCACCATTTGTTCGGGGCGTATCACACTGCCATCGACTAAGGGTAACCAGGCAGTGGTTTTCAACAATTGGCTCACTCTTGAGGTGAGGGCACCTCGGCCGAGTGCTGTGGCGATGATGGGTGCAAAGCGTTCAGGGGAGGAGGCAGAGAGGCAGGCTTCAGACAGCATCTCCCAACCAAGCTCACGCTTGTCCTCTCCGACTTCAAAGAGAGTGTTTTGGTGCCCTCGGGGGCCTGCTTGCTCCGCCAGTCGGATGATTTTGCACCGTTCGAGCGCAGTCTCCCATAGAGACTGCGATATGTTTCGACGCTCGTTTTTGCGGAATTCAGGAGAATCCAGCACAAAGCCCAGATCATTTCCTTCGGCATCCTCCAGAGGGACTGGAGCGCCATCGACACCGATAGGTAAGTGGATGGGGAGGCATCTGACGAGTTGTTTACGCGATGACGCATCCAGAGCACTTGTTTCTAGGATGAGTTGAAGCAGTCGCTCGAACTGAGCCCCCGACCAAGTTTCTGGAAATGTGATTGTTGCCGACTGTTGCAGACGTTCCTGTAAATGCTGAGTCAGGCTGGAGGCATCAATGCGCAGGATACGGAACTTGTGTTGATGGTCTGGCAATGCGAAGTCTTGGTTCCATATTTCCGAGACTAGACACCACTTCCGATCTGTGGGGAGTGTGGATTGGAGGGCTTCAAATATCAACGAGTCATCATTCAGGCCCTGTATCAGGAGCATATCCTGATCTTCGATATGAGTCGGATCACCATGCACTAGATAACGGACTGCTTGGATGGCAACTTGCGAGTTGGAAGACTTCAGTAGCTGGAGGAGCTGCTTCCGGTCCTCTGCATTGTTGCTCAAACTTTGTGTGACAACACAGTCAGCCAGAGTTTCGAGACTAAGCGTTTTAATCTGTGCTCTCGTCCAGTGGGGGAGGCGTTCGCAGAATTTAGGTTTCCAGTCCGAAAGTGCACATTGTGCGGCATTAAGTCGTGAGCGATGCTCCGGTTCACGTAGGAAAACCGATTCTTCCTGTAGTATACGGTCAACCGACCAGTATTCTGACTTCGCTTGCGGATTACTCGCCAAGTTATCGGTCACTTGGAAGAGCGGTAGTCGTCGGGCCATGTCCGCCCAATCCGGCTCTCTGCCCAGCAATGTGTAGGTATCACTGGATGGCAGTAGCTGGTAAATCCATCTCCGTAAGTTTGCGTCAAGTGGACCATTCACCGACTCTAAGATACTTTTGATCTGTGATTCATCAGGAAGAGCAGGTTCCGCGCAGATTAAGGCACTGAAATTATGCTGATCCTGATTGGTGAGCGTCACTTGCTCATTGAGTTTCAGTAGGCCAGGAAAGGTTTTAAATAGGTGTTCGGGTTCCTCGAATGCAGGCAGGCGGACTATCGGTTTTTCGGTCGCCACCCATTGAATGCCTCTGGGCGTAATCTCTTGTAGTAAGCTACATTGTTCACAGATATCACTACGAAATACTCTCCATGTATGAGTTTCTCTGAAAGCACGCACGATTTCCTCCAGATCTTTCGGGGGCATCGTGCCGCCATGTGTGCTCAGGCTAGTATGAAGCAGTCCGGGGATTTTGGGCAAAAGTGCCTTCCGTATCAGACGCTCGTTCCATCTGCGTTTAATTGCCGTTTGTGAATCGGGTGCTTTGCCATCGAAGCTTGAATCCAGGCCATCGATCCTGGTGCGCTGTGCATCGAGAAATGCGTAGGCATGGAGAAACAGGCAGTAAGTTGCATCCGTGCCACTGTTCAGTATGATTGGATCATCTTCGGGTTGATCTCTGACTGGTAGAAAGACACCCCAGCTTGTTTCGAAGGTGGGCTTTCCCCTAGGCGTAGGATTGCGGACGAGTGACAGAGCGGCATGAGGGAGTCCCTTATCGTTTTCGTCGTAGTGTGCCTCTCCATTCGCATCATAGCTGATCACCTTCGGCCAATCATCCGATTCTGTCAGGTCACGCAAGGCCTCGCCTGCGTGGTTTGAATGAATGGTATAGGCCAGTTCGGTATGTGCTCCGTCTCTGGAGTAAACTACAGTTCCGCGAACCTGGCCACCATCCGATTCCGGATCGGGCATGCGTTGTCCTGCCTGAGCGAATCGAATGCTGGCAATCGGCTCACTACCTTTCCAAAGTGAGATATCTTTGAGTTTTCGGAGCAGGACCAACTGATGCGAAAGCGTCTCTAGGCTTCTTGCCAACGAATTGGAGATATCTCCCTCATCACCAGGAAAGAGGTTGCGGATGCAATGCTCGCTTGGGCTTTGACTGCGTTGTCGCAGCGGTAGCCAAAGTCCGAGCCGTGGCCGCTCCGGTTCATCGAGCGAGGCGAATTGTCGTAGCAGGTAAGGAGCAATGGCAGTCCGAGCAGATGTCGCCTCATCGATCCAGGCCTGACGCTGGTGGGCCCAGGGATTCAACAGGTAAAAGCGATCGTCCTTTGGCCAGCCTAGGCTGCGGGCGGTTTTTGCGAAGATGAAAAACGCCTCGGAAATGGAGAACACACTCTTCAGTCCCTTGCCGAATCGACCGATCGACTTTGTGTCGGCCGCCTTGCTGCCCAGGCTTGCCCGCTTCATCGCACTGAAGTTGGCGGGGGTAAAGTCGCCATCATTGATTACAACCAGTGACGGTGCTTGTAGCAATGGATGTGGCGCGGCAGGATCGCCTGGTAGCAAGCGTAGAACCAGCTCCTCCGAGCCAGCGTCCTCGGCGTTTTGAATCAGTTCCTTTAGTAGGCTGGCTTCGCCTGCATAGCCAGCGAGTAAGTTCCGGATCTCCGCAATGTCAGCTTCAACGGAATGATCTAAACCCCCGGCTACGGATTCGCCATCCGTTTGGTCAATCGAGTCTTGGATCGGTGGTTGAGTTTGCATGGCGTGAAAAGGTCTTAGCACGACTGTCTACATTTCAAAAATAGCGGGTCGTGTCCCGGCTGGCTGATAGGTGCTGGCTGTGCGGAAGTTCATTTGTTAGTCCTTGGGTGCAGGTAAAGCTCTCGCTGCACTTTGCATTGCTATGGCAAGGTTCTTCCTTTCTACGGGAATGACTAAGTCTGAACGAGAAGCAATTTTACGAAGGAAAGCATGGTTTGCATCCTCCGTTCCTATGGTGATGATCTCAATTCCCGACTTTCTCAATCGCATCGCTTCACTAAGAGCTTCGTCTTCATCATTCGGATATCCATCAGTTACGAGAACGACTGTCTTCTGCTTCGGGCAGGCGCGGACCATCGCACCTGCCTGGCGCAGCCCTTCAGCCATGTCGGTTGAGCCTTCAACAGACATTTGCTCAATTGCACGACGAATCTGTTCCGAGTCATTGCTTGGCTCTGTTATCACCTTCGCGTAACAAGAAAATGAAACTATGCCGGCTTTGTATCTCTTGCCCAACGCATCCTTTGCAAAGTTTGCAGCTCCCCGCTTGGCTTGTCTAAGTCCCTCCCCCTCCATGCTGGTCGAACAATCAATTAGCAAACATGCAACTCCGACACTCGAATTTACGAGACGGTTTGGTGACAAATTTCGCTCTAAGCCTTTCTTTTCAAGTTTGGCCAAAATGGAGGCTTTTCTCGCTAGCATATCCTTTTTTTGGATCTCATTCATGTCTTGCTCTGTTTGATATTGTTGTAGGCTTCGGTAATCTCTCTGAACTTCTTGGCGTCTCGAACCTTGCCCATGTCCGGGTGATATACTTTGCTCAAGCCTTTGTAGATGGCGTTAATCTCTTCGAGACTTTGGTCTTCTGAAGCTCCAAGGACTTCGTATGGATCAAGGTCTTTTGCTTGGCTCCCATTTGTGTTGGTATTGTAGGTCTTCGGCTGATCTAGTATTTCATTTAACTCAATTGCAAATACCTCCATGGCTTCCCTGAACGTATCAAAATCTAGCTCGATTAAACATATGTCCTTAGTTTGAAGTATGTTGCTATGCAGCTCATTCACCTTTTCTGATAGCTTGTGAATGCCTGACTTTCCCGCAAACAGTGCTGCCTTCTCTAAGAGGCTCACGTTGTTTAAGTAGACATTACGGGCATCACTGAGAGCAAGTAACAATGACTCTCGTCGATCGAGGTCTGATCTTACGGTATGTGTTGCTTCGCTTACTGCTGTTGAATGAATGAAGTCTGACAGGCTTAACGTGGTGGTGGCAGATTCAGGTGAAAGGGATACCTCTAATTCTGTGCAAATATTGACTATCTGATGGTCCACACTCCTGAATCTCTGAAGCAACTCCGAGCGCTCACAGACGTAATTGCTTATTGCTGGCCAGAAGTCTATAGTCCTAACGATTTTAGGGCAGATCGAAATTAAGTGTGAAGCACAGAAATAAACGAAAAGTGCAACGCCTATGAACAGTGGAAGTAAAAGATATAGCTGAATATCTTCTCCGTTACCTTCGTAAGTTCCAGTTGTAATTAGGATTCTACTGAGTCCAAAATGCAGCGCCAAAATAAGTAGGCCAGTCAGAGTCACTAGGGCTACCTGAAGGTGACGAAGACTCCGTTTCGCTGTATCTTCAAAAATTAAACTATTATAGTCAGGGTGTAATCTAAATCTTATGTTATGCGAGATCGGTTTCAGCGCACGAATGTTTCGTTTAATTAGAAGATTGAGAAGCAGGTAGACCCCCATGCATACAAAGCCATAAACAAGGGCGATTAGCACCACGACGATCAAGAGCGCACCGATATACAATGCGGCAATAAGTAAGCTCAGCGCAATTGCACCGATGACAAAATATACTAGGCATCCAAGTGAACCCAGTTTTCCCAGTGTGTCCTCGTTATCCCATTCCGAAGCAACGAGAATGCCGACAAATACACATAAAAAGATGGCGAGAATTGATCCCATATCATATTCTCATTACACTCGAAACACCTTCATCACTTCATCTCCCAAGTGGTTGATGACTTTGACTGCGATGCGGCCGGAGGTGGGTTTGTTGAAGGGGCGGCTGATGTCGCTGTAGAGGGTGTCCCAGGTCTCTGTGTTGATTTCGGCTTTGAGTGTTGTTTTAAGGTTCTTGTAAGGATCGGCCGAGCCTAGGAAGTAAGCGTGGCGCACGAAAAAGCTTTCTTCGTTGTAGTCGGTGTCGATGAACCAGCAGGCGATTTCGTCGGTGTTGCTTGATTCGACTTTGCCGGACTGGGGTTTGAAGACATCGACACCATTGACTTTGACGCGGAGCTTTCCGTGGTCGTCGGGGAGGATGTCGATATCGGGCTCGCCGAAGATGACGAAGAGGTTGCCGGAGCCGGTATTCTTGAGCTCGTCGGCCATGTGGAGATCGGCGTTCATCCGGGCCTTGAGCACGGGGAGGCGGCCGAGTTTGTCGAACTCGGTGGTGCGGGCTTCGTAGTTGAAGGCGCAGGCGATGAGCACGTCGAAGTTGGCGTCGCCGGCTTCGCGGGCGGCTTGCACCAGGTCGACGCGGGCCACGGTGCCAAACTCGGGACCGATAAAAATGCCCGCGCGCTTTTCGCTGCCGCTCTCGCCCTCCGTGTAGATGCCTTCTGCGCAGACCAGTTCGCCAGGCCATGGTGTGAGGGTGGTGAACTTGATCTTATCCTCCTTATGGGCCTGTTGGACGCCCGCTGTCTTGAGGTTTTCGAGAATGATCTCGGCAAAGGATTTCTGGCTAGCGAAGTCGCCCTGCTTGCCCTCGCTAGCTTTGAGCGGATCGATCAACTCGTCGTCTTCATCCACACCGAGGGTGCGGTGCGGCGATAGGCTCTCGACTGTGAAAGGGCCGGCCACGCGGACCTTCTTCTTGTCTTCGTAGGGTTTGTCGTAGAGGTATTCCGAATCGGCCTTGGCGGCGATGGAGGCATCGATTTCCTTTTGGCGGGCAATGCGTTCTTTCCACCAATCGGCGTGGATTTGTTTGGCTTGGCCATTCCACTTGTCTTCTGCCTCGCGGGGGATTTCCCATTCTTCCCAAGACGTGCCAAGGACTTTGTTGAGTTGTTCGCGGAGCGGTTCGAGGCGGGTTTGAAAGTCGTCCCAGATGACGTCGATTTCTGCGTTGTTGGCAATCGACTTGAGGGTGATGTGCGGCACGCGCTCGTAAACGAAGCCTTGGCGTATATTGCCATAGGTCGGTGCCTCGGAAGGAGCAGTGCGGGTGAGCTCGGCTTCCTTCTGCTGACCTTCTTTGCTATCGGCCAGCAGGTAGTAGGGATACTTTGCGCCCATTATACGGGCGCGGGCCAAGGCAAGTGCGACCCGTGATGTATCAATGGTAATCCAGCGGCGGCCCCAGTGCTCGGCAACGTAGGCGGTGGTGCCGGAACCGCAGGTTGGATCGAGGACAAGGTCACCAGGGTCAGTGGCCATTAGTAAGCAACGCTGAACAACAAACTCACTTGTTTCTACCACATATCTCTTATCACGTGCACCTGTCGTATCTGTCCAAGTCGAATTAAGCTTAGTGGTGTTATCATCTGACAGCTTCATCACATACCGGACATATTGTCCTTCGATTTGTAATCGATCGGCCTTGGCAACTCGATCCATTTTTTCACGGCTAGATGCATAGCACTGACCTCTTGGTGGTGCCCAAGTCTTCCCTCTAAAAGGAAAGTCGTAGACGTCTTTTTCGCTAAACGAAGGTGGCCACATCGAAACTAACCGAAAAGGATCTCCACTAGGATTAGACTCAAGCTCTCGTTTGGAATACTTTCTACGATCAATCTCGTCTAGTTGCCTCCAATTCCAATGGAAATCGCCTACAATATCGATGCTTCTGTAAAGTCTACGAAATTTCGTCTGTTTAGCATTTTTACCAAACCACAAAACATAGTCTCCCATACGCTCGAGATAGGTTGCTCCTAAAGGCATCGTTTTCTTTCGAAACCAAATTTGTGCGATAAGGCTATCTTCCCCGAAGACCTCTTCTGCGAGGGCTCTTACTCGATGGACATTCTCTTCGCCGATTTGAATGAATAAAGAACCGGAATCTGACAGTAAATCACGGGCGACTGTTAATCGGTCTCGTAAATATGTTAGGTAGGTGTGGATGCCTTCGCGCCAGGTATCGCGGAAGGCTTTGACCATCTCAGGTTCACGAGTGATCTTCGAAGTTGAATCCTGTTTGGTCCCTTTCTGGTCGGTGGTGGACCACTGAAAATTTGAGTTAAACTTAATCCCGTAAGGCGGATCGAGATAGATGCATTGCACTTTGCCGCGGAGGCCTTCACGCTCAGCCAGTGAGGCCATGACGCCGAGGGAGTCGCCGAGGATCATGCGGTTGGTCCAATGGGCGTCGTGCTGGTAGAACTCCGTCTTGGCCTCCTCACTCGGCAGGCCATTGAAATCGCCAAAGAGATCCATCTGCGGCTCTTCGTTGGCATCGGCCTTCTCGGTGCGACGCAATAGGTCGTCAATCAAGACCTTGGGGTGCACCTTCTCCTGAATATAGAGCGGTGGGGCCTGCACCACGAGGTCGGACCAGTCCTGTTCATCCTTACCCCGCCAAACGAGCTGCGGATCGAGGTCGCGGTTGCGTCGCTCATAGGCCAGTTGGATCGGCGACTGCGCGTCCTGCTCCATGACCGACTCATACTCGGCCGTGGGGATGTTCTTACGCTTGGCGTCCTCATGGACGAGTGCATCGACTTGCTTCTTGGTGGCGGTTTTCTTTTTGGGCATGAAATGTTCCTCTAAATTGAATCTGTCAGTTCAGCGTTTTTTGGCTGCTTTTTTGATCATCTTTTTGACTACCTTCTTCGCGACTTTCTTAACCGCCTTCTTTTTGATAGCCTTCTTTTTGGGTGAGCTCTTTGTGGAAGCCGTTTTCGTTGGCATGTGCTTTGGGACGTCCGGCCAATATTGCTCTTTGAGCTCTTTGACGAAGTTATCGATATCCGGATAGATGGAACTCCTCCGAACTCCCAGCCTCTGCAAATCATGTCGCGCTTGCTTTAAATCCAAGCCTTCAAAATCGATTCGGGCCAATACTTCTTCCGGCTTAGAAAATTCTTCAGAAATGATTTTTTCCAAAGGCCTCTGATCTGTGCCATGGACGGTAAATGCGCCTTGTTGAGCAATTAGTCTCTTGTTGGACTTTGATGGATAGATCGCCAGTGGGTGCGCCTTATCATACAGATAACCATCGGGGTCTTTCATCGATTGCAGAGCTACATCTTTCTGCTCCTTTGGTAACCAGAGGCTACACTCGCGGATATTCTCGGGGCAGAGAATCCCATCCCATTTGATCGAATAGCCGTTGAGCTTGTGTGGTCTTAAGAGCCATACGCATGGCGTTTTTGAAGCTTCGGCACCATCGAGCGCGAAGAACATGGCTGCCGAGAAGCTCTCGGTCCAATCCAGCAGGCGGGTGGGGATGCCATGATGTTGAGCCAGAAAATAAGTCTTCCAATCATTGAAATACCCGACATCTGCGTAAGCGACTGCTTCCTGGGAAAAGGTGACGAGGGGTTCATACTCGTCGTAAGCTTCTTTAATGGAACGCCAATGAGCTCCTGGGAGTAGATCGTAAGTATTGTCGACAACACCTCTAAACCAGAAGAAGGGCTCTTCGCCATTTGACCATTCCGACGCGATCTCAAGTGCTCGTTGAAACCCATCCATGACCGAGCGAGCTTTTTTTATCTTCATTGTTCATCCTCCTTATTCCTTCTTGTGGCTTTCTTGACTGGTGGGCGCGGAATGTATCCGGGTGGCAGGTTTAGGTCGCGTCTATGGACTGGTTCACCAGAGAGCATTTGCTCAAACCGCGATGCAACTTGTGAAGAAAAGTCGCTCTGAATCTCATAGACATCGGTAAACTCGGCAAAGGCCCAGCGCCCGTAGCTTTCGAGATTGTTGACTCCGGGGACCCAGAAGGTATCCATCGTCTCTTTCTTCTGCTTGGCATCCTCCCCCCGGTAGCCCTTGATTTCGACGATGAGGTGGAGCGGATCTTCCGGGCCATGGCCATCGTCGACCAACACGATAAAGTCCGGGATATAGATGCGGCTTTCGGCCATGAAGCGGTAAGGGACTTCCAGGCCAAGGTTGTGATTTTTAACGTAGGCCAGAACCTTAGGGTGGTTTTCCGCGACGCGGCAAAACTCGGCTTCCCAGTCGGAGTCGAGCACGATCCAGTTTACATGGCACTTGTTGGGGGCGGTCTGATAAAGTGTGTCTTTGGACGTGCGGAAGTTGACGTAGGCAGTTGAACCGGATGGGTTGTAGGAATCCAATAGGGCTTTAACAATGTGTTTGCCCTCCGACTGCATGCTGGCGCGGGTGATGGCCGCATGGATCTTCTCGCAGGCTTGGTCTGCGATCACCTTATAGCCCAGCTGGGCAGGATAGGTGCCCCCCTTGCAATCAAGATAGCTATCAAGCCACTGCTTCGTAATTCGCTTTAGTTGCCCGAATAGATGATGTTTCGGTTCCCCGCCTGGATCGCGGAACTTTGTCTCCAAGAGGCGATGCGTGAGGCGGAATAGAACCGTCGAGATCCGGGTGTCTTTCGTATACTCCAGTGTGAGGTTGTGTTGTTCGCCAATGATGCCCGAGTTCTGGGTCTCGGTGGCTCCAATCAGGTCCGGAGTCAGCACGAGCGAGGAATCGTCGCCAAAATTAGCCGAGAGACGTTCGTTGGGAAGCTCAGCCCGATACCCGGCGACCCGTGGAAATTGTATTTCAAGGGCATCTCGCTCGGGCCGCATGGCCTTGATGTGGGTCGTCTGGCGCGGCGGAACTGGCTTCGAAATGACAGGTTTGGCGGTAAAATCGAAGGGGATGCCAAGGACATCGGCGTATTCCGTATTGAATAGGCCTTCTTCATTGAGGTCGTAAGACTGGCGACGTAGGGCGCGGCCAATGACCTGCTCGCAAAGGAGCTGGGTGCCGAAGGCACGCACACCTAGGACGTGGGTCACAGTGTTCGCATCCCAGCCTTCGGTCAGCATGGAGACGGAAACGACACAGCGTATCTGCTCGCCGAGTTTACCTTCCTTGCCGACGGTGTTCATGACCTCGCGTAGCAGGTCCGCATCGGTGACTTTTTCTGCGGCTTCCCGATTGCCGGTGCGTTCGACAATCTCATAGCGAAATTGCTCGATTTCGGCAGACGCCATTTCGCGGAAGTTCGCATCCAGTGCATCGCCAGACTCCAGCTGCTCGCTGTCGATTAGCAGTGTATTGGGCTTGGCCAGAGGGTTCCCATGCTCATCAAAATTGCTGAACAGCGGTAGGCGCCCTAGCTCTGGTGGCTTCTCGCCCTCCGGTCCGTCCGGATAGTAGCCGGAAATGTAGTCGTAGACGAGTTTCGAGGTCGCAGTATTATTACAGACGACGATGAAGCAGGGCGGGACTTTGATTTTATCCTTCTCCCAGAGCTTGAAGGTCTCCTCATAATGACCGTAGAGTGCGTCGAGTGCAGTCAGTAACTGAGGTGGGAGGCTCTGTGGATCTAATTGAGCTCCTTTGGCTCTGCCTTTCTTCGGGAGTTTTTTGCCAATATGGTCCCAAAGGTTCCGGAACATGGGCGTGTCACCTCCGGGCACGTTGTCCGCAATGGGGACACGGGGCAATTTGACGATGCCGCACTCGATGGCATCCATGAGTGAGAAGTCAGAAGCAGTCCAGGGGAACAAGGTGCCTTCGGCATACCCCGAACCTGCCAGAAAGAACGGGGTGGCGGAGAGGTCGACCACTCGGTTAATACCGAGCTTCCGCTTCACAATCTCCAAGCCACTGATCCACAGTCGGGCAGCTTCGTTATTTTTCTCGGCCTCCTTCTTATCGTCGCCTTTCAGGTTGGCCGTGTCGTTTTCGCCAGGCTTTTCGCGGTAGCAATGGTGCGCCTCGTCATTGAGAACCATGACATTCTTCATGCCCATCAGGTCAGGCATGACCCGCTGTAGCATCTGTCCTTCGCTCTCTAGTGTGTTGAGGGGAGCCCCATGGCCTTGAAGTAAAGCCCGGTTTCCCTTCGCCAACTCCATCCGTTCCCTGAGTTTGAAAGCGTGGTAGTTTGTGATGACGATCTTTGCCTTGCCAAGCTCGTCGACCATGTCACTTGGCACCAATTCGCGAGAACCGTAGTAACTTTCGGTGTCGTTGGGTAAGAGGACGCGCAGGCGGTCACGGATAGTGATGCCTGGAGCGACAACGAGAAAGCCACGAGTAAAGTGTTTGCTGGTTGGGCGGCGCACTGCATTGATCGTCTGCCAGGCGATGATCATGGCCATGACAGTCGTCTTACCCGCACCTGTCGCCAGCTTCAAGGCAACCCGGATTAGCTCTGGATTCGCGGCAAGGCTGGCATTTTCAAGATGATCGAGGAAGTTTTTGCCGACATTGCCTGACTTGGGGGCCACCTCCGTGAGCCAGATCAGCGTCTCAACAGCTTCAACTTGGCAGAAAAAGGGGCGTATTCCCTGGAATTCATGGTGACGCCAGTGTTGTAGCAGGCGGGCAGTTTCCGGGGTGACTTTCCAATCACTGGGATTCTTGAGACTGCGCCAGCGGTCGATATGCTCGCGCAGTCGATTGATACTGGAAGCTGTGTATTGCTGCTCCTCCGAGGATAGACCTTCGCCTTCGTCCATGACCAACTCTTGTTGGTCGGCCTTTCCCTTGCGTTTTTTAGCCTTAGGAATCGGGGTGATGAAGTCCGCAATGCGTCTGCTTGGGACTATCTGCTGAGTGGGCTGCCCATCCTTGTCTAGCTCCCAGTGGCGATTGGGATACTCATAGGGGGAGTTCAGGATGGGGTGCTCAAAAAATGGATCTGACATGTGTCTATGCTTCTAAACTGAGTGAAATAGAGTGAGCAAATGTATAAGAATAAGGATTGCGCTCTTTTTGAGCTTCATTCGCTGTGAATGTATGCAGCATCGGTTTTCTGGCTTGCTTATGCTTCGACCCCATCAGGCTTGCTTTGCGTCCCGACCAATTTCGTTGAGTTTACGAATCTGCTCGGTGACTTCTGTATTCTTCGTGAATCGTTCTATCTTTCGAATCGCTTGTTCCGCGAACTCCTGAGCTTTGAACCTCGCACACCATGCGAGTTCATTCCAGGACAGATTCCGGTCGTTCGGGATGCCGAATGTGTAATTGCCTCGTTCCATGAGCTTTGAATCTATCTGCATGTGTCGATCGATCCGTTCGAATGCATTTTTCAACGCGGCATATTCATTCGTTTCAAGCGCCGCTGTAATGGCATGGCTGTCGAAGCTCACGTCGTCGATCAGTCGAAGCTGCAACTCATAGCACCACCCAAAGACAAGACAAAGTGAATTGGGACCGAACTCACTTAAATACCATTGAGTATCCCGATGGGGCGATCCCCATTCGATCTGGGTCCAAGATGCGTCGAGCTTCTCAGCAAAGTGCTGACGAATCAATTGTGTGGCTGGCGCAAAGAATGACTCAAAGATGGTTACGCGCTGATCAAATAGCTCATTAAAGCTAAGCCAATGTTCGAGGGTCGGGAAGAGTTCTTCTGCTTGTTGTGGATTCATAATTATTTCGACCAGATTTCTTTATAGAATTTGAGAAAGTTGCGAAGGCGCTCATTTTTGGAGTCCAAATGTTTCATGCAGCGCGAGCACCATTCTTGGAGGTGAGTGTCGAGTGTGAAGAGCACTGGTATTAGCGGTAAACTAACTGGAAGTCCGCTTAGGCTGGCTAGTTCTGGGGGGCGCTGTAAACTTTGGGCTGTCGGGCGTTTGTGGATAGAGGGTGCCATGTAAACCACTTTAAAATTTCGACAGGTCGATGCCTCCTCATAATTCAGATCTGGATAATAGCTATGTATGTTTTGCAACCAGTAGCGGTAGAGTTGTGAACTTTGATCGACTGCCCAGTTCGATTTGTTTTCGATAATGACAACACTTGCCGGATCTACACGCCAGAGGCAGATGTCTACCCGCCCTGTTTCCACTGTAACATGCCATTGACCAGACGTTGCATTTTCGTGTCCGATCAGATCTAGGAACGTGTTCAGGAACAGTGCGCCTTGTCCGTGGGTCCCATTCGGATCTAGCAGATCACCTATGACTCGGCTGTGTGTGGTTTCACCAATCGGAATCGTTCTGAGAGGATTATACTGAAAGCTGGTCTGTCGGTTCTCTTCTGTATCCCGTTCCTTTCGTTCGTTGTAACGGGCTAAGACCTCTCCGGCATAGGCGCACATTTCCCGAATGCGCTTATTTTTAAGTTGAATGTATTTA
Source organism: Coraliomargarita parva (assembly GCF_027257905.1). NCBI lineage: Bacteria > Pseudomonadati > Verrucomicrobiota > Opitutia > Puniceicoccales > Coraliomargaritaceae > Coraliomargarita > Coraliomargarita parva. Next base: position 387,334 of record NZ_JAPZEI010000001.1, on the reverse strand, counting down.
TCGATGATTTGGCGCGCCAAACTTATTCGATTTTGAGCTACTTGTTCCAAAGTCATCATCAGAGCATATTCAACTTATGCAGCTATTTGTTTGATCTGTTTCATCTAGGGGTAGCACGTCTTGAAGAGAGTTTGTGAGGAAATGTTGGGAGGATAAGTTTTCTGGAAGGTTGATTTAAGGAAAAGGGGGAAGGGGAAGGTCATCCACTTTAACAGGAATGGCATACGAATATATGATAAGAGACAATAGGTGTTTCGACGAATAAGGTTATTAGGGTTAGGAGTCTATAGGAAAGATGGTCCGCCAGGATGTTTTTATTCATAACTTAGCCGAGGCAGTAGGACATCTGTTGACCTAGGCTAATTGTTGTGACTGTGTCTTAATCTTTATGGCGTTGGCTAGGTGTGTGACAAAACGCTTTTCAAAAACGTGAGGATGAGATTGATTTGGGCGCATGCCGATCTGGTTTTATAATCGCCCCCTGGACAAGGCTGACCCCACTGAACTTCGGGTGGCCGAGGTGTTGAACCAATTGCCGGAGGGCTGGCGGATTCGCTGGGGGTATTTCTACGAGCGGAAGCGTCATGCGGGCATGCGGGATAGGGAAGGAGACTTTATCCTCCTCGGGCCGGATGGACGGATCCTGGTGGTGGAGGTGAAGTCCGGGAAAAATCGTCATTTTCCGCTGACCGGAGAATGGGAGCACGGCACGGATAACCCCGCGACTCAGCTCTTTGGGGAGTGGAAAGCGGTCATCGATGACCTGAAAGCGAATTTTGACGGGACGGTGCCCTATGTGGGAAAGGCGCTCTGTGTGCCGAATGTGAACCTGACCGGGCAGGACCGCCTGACCGGGGAGCTCGGCCGGGAGAATTTGATTTTCGGGCAGGATCTGGATGATTTTCAGGGCTGGTGGCAGCAGCACATGGCCACGCATCCGACCCATTGTCCGGATAGTGTCGGGGCCTTTCATGCTGCGCTGGCCAAGGGATTGAAGCCGGAGTCGCTGCAGATGTTCCTGCGCCAGAGCGACCGTCTCTTTGAGCAGTTCAAGTCGACCGAGTTCGGACTGCTGGAAATGCTCCAAAACAACCGGCATTGGATGGTTGAAGGCGGCGTGGGCACGGGAAAGACCTTTCTGGCGCTGAAGCAGGCGGAATGGCTGGCTGAAGGGGAGGGCGGCCGTTCCGTGCTATTCGTGGTTTACAATCTCCTGCTGGCGGAGCGCTTGAAGCGGATGGCCGCGCGTCTGAAGCTGAAACGTGGCTCGGTGACCGTTCTGAGTTGGGAAGAGCTGATGGGACAGATCATCGCGACAGAGGGCTTGCCGCTGGAGGTGCCGACTGCTTCGGCGGATCTGCCGCGGTATTTTCAGGAAGAGCTGCCCGAATATGTCGCCATGGCCTTGGACAGTGGCAAGCTTGCCCTGCAATACGACGCGTTGGTGGTGGATGAGGCACAGGATCATGACACCGCCGGCATTGAGGGGGCCGAGCTGGGGTGGTGGTCCTGGTATCTGAAACTCCTGAAGGGCGGGGTGGAGGCACCCATTGCGATCTACTACGACCGGGCGCAACGACCGGCTTTCCGAGGGGCCGATAGCTTCGAACCCGAACGCCTGCGGACACATCTTGGTGGCGCGGTGCATCTACAGCTCCGGAAGGCCCTGCGCTACACGATGCCGATCTATCGCTATTTGAAGACCCTGCGTGCCGAAGCCACCGCACCTCTGGTTGATGCGATCGAGGCGCACGACGGCCTGCCAACGGGGCCGGAGGTTGTCCAGCGCCAGACGGATCCCGCGGGGCTAGTCCAAGCGGTCGAATCCATCGTCAAAGGCTGGAAGGACACCGGGCTCTGTAAGCCCAGTGATGTCGTCCTGATCGGCCCCCGGAAGTGGCTGAAAGACAGCTCACTCGGTGCTGAGGCGACGATCTGCGGCTACGAAGTGGCGGATTACGACGAAGAGGTTCGGGGCAAGCTGAACTATATCGGCGCCCACCGTTCCAAAGGCATGGATTTCCTCGCCGTCATCCTGATCGATTTCGCACCCTTCGAGTCACTGGCTTCCAGCTCCAAGCCCGACTTCGCCGAGGCCTTCTTCATCGGTGCCAGCCGTGCACGGCAGTTGCTGGGGGTGGTGAGTATCCAGTTGAGTAACGGTTGATGATTGTTATGCTTCTTACATATCTATTAATTCCTGTGTGAAGAGTCATGGTCTAGGCATAAAAAAGCTAAATTTTGAATAATGTATCACGCTATACAACGAAACAAGTCTGGTTCAGTTCCTGTCTTTAACGAAGACACGTTGACTTCATCGGTATTCGGCCAACTGCTCTATCTGCCAGTCGAATTGCTATGGGGGATATTGAAAGCTGGGACTTATGGGAATGATCTCCCAGAAACATCTGGTAAACTTTTAAATGTTGAGTTTTGGCCGCATTGGAATGCTGAGAACACTTCAAATGTTAACTTTGTTGAACCAGACGTGTTTATTGAGTTTGATGGGCTTAACCTAATCGTGGAATCAAAGCGCAACGATGATGGGCAGCAGCGTAAGGATCAGTGGAGAAACGAAGCTCAAGCTTACAGGAATATTATCGATGAGGATCAAAGGGCGAAACCGCTTTATTTAATCGCAGTGGGCGGCTTGCATTCTGAGGAAAGCGAATCTTTAAACATCGAGGAAAACGGGTGTTCTGTCATAGTCATCAAATCACGTTGGGCGAGGTTGTTGGCTGTTGTTGATCGTCTGCGTAAAAGTTGGCGAGAGCAATACATGCATTCGTCCGAGCTTTTAGCTAAAATTCGTATCATGGATGACCTAGTCGAGTTGTTTGAGATGCATGGTTACGGAATGTATCAATGGTTGGAGGATGCTGATTTTCGCTATTGGATGAAACGAAAGTCAGTTAGAGGAGAGGCTTTGTCATTTGAAATAGCAACTGGTAAAAATTATGGTCAAAAATAACCAAAAAGAAGTTAGAGAAGCGTTGGTCGAAGTTCGACGCTCGTATCGCACTCTGTATTCCTATCAGAAGATGGTGCTGGATTTGGTCAAACACATGAGTAGCCGTATGGAAATGCATTTTATTAACTCATATCCATGGTTCTCTGCATCACCCCCCTCTCGTAATTCAACTTGGCCACTTGATCGGTGGGCTTGGGATTGGCTCGGTATGTATAACTACGTCTATTATTTTCGAAGTGGCGAGAGTGAGAATACTACGGATCTTTATTTTTTCCTTTTTAGTGATACCGGCTATTGGGATTCTGATTTCAAAACTGATGAAGCACAGAGGCTACAGCCGGAAAAATTCAAAAGTGTGGATTCGTCTGATACCATGTTGCTACTCGGCACTGCTACGGGCGGAGACGATGCACGTGTTGATCCGTCGGATATAGAATTTTGCAATCCAGACCTGCAGGTTCATCCTGAAGGGAACATTACGAAGCTGTTTCAGCTGTTTGAGCTTTCCGAACTAAGGAATTCCGAACTAGCTGATCAAAAGCTGTTTGGATTTATCAAGCGCTGTAAGGAGTATGGGGTTGAACTGCCTGTGAAGGAGACAAATCTAATTAACTAGGGGTACTTCAGAAGACTGATTTATTATGAAGTAAGATGCCGCTGGTCAGTTAAGTGAAGCAGGGTATTGGCCATTGGGTTGGTGTGTAGATCAGTTTAAAGGACCGCTGCCCGGTAGGCGGCGTGTTGCCAAACCTACGTAGAACTGCGGATAGCTATCGTCGAAATGACTTGGCAGTGCAATCGGGCCGATGAGCGTGTTTTCACTCACAGTGATTTGGGCTTTCGTCAGCACGCTCAGGAATTCGTTGAGTGCCTCGTGGTTGAGTTGCCGCTTGTTCGCATCTGTTTGCTGACTGATGAACTCCTGAATCATTAGAATGCAGTATCTTGCCTCTTCGCGTTTGGCTTCCTCCAGCGCACCTGCAGAGGCAGTGAGGAGTTGGTAATAGAGCTTGTCCGGATCGAATTTGGTGCCTTTCAAAAAACGTGTTTCTAAGTCATTAAGGCGCTTCAGTTGTTGTGATTTTGGATTTTCTGACCGTGCATGTTCTGCTGACTGCCGCTGTTTCGTTAACGTCTTACCGAAGCTTTCATCTGCTTTTGCTTCGATGCAGAGCAGGAACTTTCCCCGTCGTCCAAAGCCACGTACTTCCAAATCACAGTTGCGTGTATTGCCTCCTAAGGTATCGAAAGCTTGCCTGACTTCCGGTGCAGCTGTCCAGGTTAGGACTTGGTCAAAGCCCTCAATCGTTGATAAGGTCTTATGGATTTCTGGAGGCAACAGCCTTCCTTTCATATTTGCCGATGTCCAAGCTTGAGCGCACTCCTTTGCGCTGCGGCCATCTTTCCATTGGGACGCTTTGCCGGCAGGTGGTGCATATTTCTCCCAGTCTTCGATCGTGACAATGGCTTGGCCATCTTTGATCAGGTGGGACATGAGCTCGAGGTGTTCTTTATGTTTATTGTCCATTTCTTATTTGTTGTTATCGGATTGCATCCCGTCTTTGCGTGGACAGCCCAGGCTGTCTGAGCTCGCGTTCATGAATACGTAATAATCGAAGCTCATGATTTTGGTAATTGCCTGTAGTTTTTCGCGGCTTGCGAGAGCTGCTGGTGAATTGCTTCTTTCAGAGACTTCGGGGAAAGAATGGTGATCTCGGCGCCTTGAGAGAGTATCCAGAAGCTTAGTTGCCAGCTGTCATGGACCTTGGCGGTGAGTTGATAGCCGCCATCCTTGTGCTGGATTTTCTGATCGGGGTGGAGCGGGGTTTCGGCAAGGTAGGTGGCGAGCTGGTTACTTATCTTGGCTTTCAGGATGATTTCCTGGCCGGCACCGAACTCCATCGCGCCGGAGGCGAGGTAGTTGTCGACCGAGTAGCCTGAGGGAATGTCGATTTTATCTTCGAGTTCTTCCACTGATTCGAAGCGGTGGACGGCGTAGAGCCGGACGTCGGTGTAGTCGAAGGTTGTAGCGGCGAGATAGGAGACGTTGCCCCGCTGGATGAGGGAGAGGGGGTGCAGACGCAGGTTTATGGGCTTTCGCTCAAAAGGGGCGTAGCTGGCTTGGATCTGACGCTCGGAGACGAGTGCCGACTGGATTTGCTCCAGGATGTTGGCTCGGACAAATGGGCTCTCGAAGTGCAGGGTGGTGGGGACGTAACGGACCTTTTCCTGCAGCTTCGCCATGGGGTGGCCCGAGACGGACTTCAGCTTTTCCTTCGCTTGCTCAAACTTCGGGGCCAGCACTTTCACCATGGACGGGGGCAGCATTTGTTTGAGCACGCCTTCCGCGAGTGTCAGGGAGACGGCATCGGCCAGATCGACGCCCGCGAAGGTCTCTTTCTGTCCGGGGAGCCAGTGCCATTGATAGGGTTTCGAGTCCTCGTTGCAGCGGATGCCGAACTGCTTTTCCAGTTGCACCAGATCGCGCTCCACCGTGCGTTTGGCGACCTTATAGCCGGATTCGGCCAAGCGGTTTACCAGTTCGCCGCAGGTGATTCCCGGGCTGCGACTCGGTAGGAGCTTCAGCAGCTCCCATTGGCGCTCGAGGGCCAGATGGTTGGATGACTTCGGCATAAATTGATTCAAACCATACTAACACCTGCTGCGACAAAATACGTCGCATGCTGAGGGCTTATTCTAGGATCATCGTCACTTACCGGGTAAGTGCTTGTTGAAGTGGACGGATTCGATCGGGTCAGACTCGCGTATCGCTTATCCGTGAGCTCGAGTGATTCTATGTGAAGGCTTGATAGTGGACCCCTCCGTCTCCGCTCCGCGGATCCACCTCCCCTGCCTGCACCCGTCTTCGTCTAAGACTACGCCGGGCCATGGAGGAGGAGTTTATTGGGGCTCTGCGTGTGAGTTGAGGTCGTTGTACAGATAAAACACCTCCTCTTTCCTAGGGGAGGCTTGTCACGGCGTATTGGAGAGAAGACGGAGGGGGCGGAGCATACGAGGACTCATATCCAATGCCACACTTTCCCGGAAATCGACGATGATCCTTATTCTACGAACCATGTCGCCCATGCATCCTGGAAAGCGACCGGAACGCCTTCCTGCTGGCAGACGCGGATGGTGTGTCCAGTGCCGCCCGCCATCGGATCCGTCTTGTCGACATAAAACAAAGCGCAGATCGGCTTCGGGAAGCTTTCGGAATGTCCGGTGGCTTTCATGGTGTCGCGAATCAGGTAGGCGGCTTTCGCAGCGAGCGGGCCCTTGTTCTTCCGCTTGGCCACCAAGCCTTTGATTTTCGGGCTGGCCGCGCTTGTCTTGTAGGCGGCGGCTTCCTCGTCCACTGCGCTGAGTGTCTCGGGGGAGTCGTAGCGCGCCTCGGCAATCCGATACTTTTTCCGGTGCGAGGCATAGGGTGCGATGACCTGAAGCCGGCCGGGATCGACGGAAGCGACGCCGGCGGAAAAGGCCTCGTCCGCGCCGGTGGCGTTGCCCGAGCGGAAGCGAAGACGGGGAAACCTCACGGTGAGGCTGCGAGCCAGGGTTTGTGCCTTGGCGGCGTCTTCACTGGGGATGTTCCGCCGCCCCTCGAGCAAAACCACACCGTCCGGGGTGGCTTCGGCCAGGGCGACAAAGGAGGCGAAGGAGATGCTGTGAGCGGATGTCATGGGAACCAGTTTAACACTCCGGTAGGACAAAGGCTGTCTTATTGGTCGGAGAACCCCAATTTCCGAGCCCCGCGATCCGCTTTGATCCGGCACTCTTGGGCGACCGCCTCGACCAGCTCGGCAGCCGAGCGGAAATTCCGGAAGCGTGCCTGCCGGCGGCAATTCGCGAAGTCGCCCGGGGTGGCGTTGCTCAGGGCTGCGATGGCTGCGAGGTCGGCCTGCCTCGGAGGCGGGAGTTTCAACTCGCGGCAGGAGCCGGACAGGAGCCCCTGCAGCTGATCGCCGTTGAGATAGCCGAAGCGCAGTTTCAGGTCGAAGCGACGCAGGGCCGCCGGATCGAGTGCGTCCATCAGGTTGGTGGAAGCGATGAAGATGCCGTCGAAGCGCTCCATCTGGGTGAGCAGTTCGTTCACCTGTTGCACCTCCCAGCTGCGTTGCGCCTGGCCACGGTCCTGAAGAAAGCTGTCCACCTCGTCGATCATGAGGATGGCGGTGTCCTTCCCGGCTTCCTCGAAGGCCCGGGCCATTTTTTGTTCGGTTTCGCCGAGGTAGGGGCTGAGCAGGTCGGACGCCTTTTTGAGCAGCAGGGGCTGGCCCAGTTCACGGGAGAGCCAGTGTCCCAGGGAGGTCTTGCCCGTGCCCGGCGGGCCGTAGAGGCAGAGCCGGCAGGACGGGGTGCTGCGGAGGCCCTCCGCCAGATGGTCGAGGGATGAGTCGCAGTTGAGGTAGTCCAGCTTGTAGGTCTGCGGCAGCTCGGGAGACGGGTTGCGGAACATGCGGGTGTCGTGTTGCTGGGCCTTGAGTGTCCGTTCAACAAGGGCGCGGAAGACCGGATCGAAGCGGGCCTCCGGCGATGACCCGGCGAGGCCTGTCGCGACCCGGGCGGCCCGTGCGACCACGGCAGGCGTCAGGTCGTCGCATCGTGCGAGCGTCTGCAGGGTCTGGGGGGAGGCTTTGCCGCCTGCGAGGCGTTGATACATCCGGATCCGGTGGTCCCGGGGCGGCGGGGCGATTTCCACGACAAAATCGAAGCGCCGGGCAAATGCCGGTTCGAGGCCTTTGATCGAATTCGAGACCCAAATCGTGGGGACCGGATTGGTTTCGAGGCGGCGGTTCATCCAGCCTTTGTGCTGGCTGGCCAGGCTTTGGTTCAGGAAGGTCGAGCGGAACACATCCTCCGCCTCATCGAAGACGAGCAGGGCCCGACGCTTGGCCAGAAGTGCGTTGGCTTTGACCAGCGCATCCATGCGACTGCCGTAGCGGGCGGGCTGGCCGCTCTCATCCTCCGTGGCGACTTCAAACAGCGCCGCGCGCATCTCCCTCGCCAGGATGCGGACGAGTTCCGATTTGCCGGTGCCGGGTTTGCCATAGAGGTAGCAATTGACGCCGCTGCGTTTTTCCCGGAGCGCCCGGCGCAGGTGCGGACGCATCTGTCCCAGCACTTCCTTCAGATGGGGATAGTCCCGGTAGCGGAGTGAACCGGGGGGCGCGGGTGTGACAACATCCCGGATGATGGTGTCGGCCTCGCAGGACTGGTAGAGCAGCTTTCGGGCAAACTCTGAATTGAAGACTTCCAGTTCGACACAGGATCGGCCGGTGGACCACTTGAGCAGGCCGGTCTGGATGAGACGGCTTTTGGGGGCAGTGGCTCGTTCCACATCGGTCTGTTCCGCCTGGATGGCCACAGCCACAAGGCGGAGATACTCCGGGCGGTCCCTGGCTTTGGCAACGTGGAACATGTCGTTGACCAGGCCCGAGTCGGCCGTATGTGCGAGGAAGGCCAGCAGGTCGCGCTCGACCGGACTGAGCCCATACAAGCGGGCGACCAGCTCGCAGTTCCGGATGTACTGTTCCGGGCCCCGGACCGGTCTGCCGGCTTCGGCGGTAATCGTGGCCAGCACTTCTTTCATGACCTCAATGCGGTGGAATTTTGCCGGATCCGTTTGGGGGCGCATGATCTGTTCCAATTCGTAGGAGTACTGGATGGATTTGACGCCTCCCGGCAGACTGAAGCACTGCCGCTTCGGAATCAGGTTCCAGGGCTCCGCCAACCAATGCTCCAGACCGATGGCCCGGGCGATATCCTCATCCGCAAGCCGGTCGTTCTCGATGAAGCGATAGAGGGCCCGGTTGACGGTCAGCATGCGCAGCAGCCAGACCCGGTGAAGTTGGGAGAAGTCTTCTTCTTTCATCGACACCATCATAAGCTGCCGTGCGACAGAATAGGTCGCGGTGCCATTTTTGGGGATGTATCTCAAAAGCGCCGGATTGCACTTCAAGTTTGCCCGAAATGGCTTGAAGGAAATCCAGACTGGCGTAAGGGAATTCGGGCGTAGGCTTGATTGTGGACCCCTCCGTCCCGGGCGAGCCGGGCCATCCGGCTTCTCTCCGATACGCCGTGACAGGCCTCCCCTGCAAGCCGAGGAGGAGTTCGAGTGTGCGGTTTGCTCCTGATGGCAGCGCGTTGAGTACGGGGGGCTCACAATTCACTCCAGGAGGAGGCTGAAAAATAAAAGCTCCTCCTCTTTTCAAGGGGAGGGGGACCGCGAAGCGGTGGAGGGGTTTTTATCCAACTTAAGTCCAAACGGAATGGGGCTCTGTCCCGAAAATCGACGATGAAGCACTTGCATGAGACACAGTTGCTTTTTTTTGGGGGGGCCTGATTGTACGGGGCCTTGGTGACCGAACGGCCAACACTTCCTCTCGTCCCGCGTAGCGCGCATACTCAACGTACACTCCCGAAGCACCACCCGCTCGTAAAAAGAAGGGAGCCCGATGCAATCGGAGAGCTCAATGCTCATCCGATGCTACGCAAATCAACCCTACCTTATTGGTTGTGTTGATCTGGTTGCGGGCTCAGGATTTATTATCATCCGGAAACGCTCAAAAGTCAAAACGACGGCTTCTTTTTTCGCGCGTTTTTTGCTCGTTGATTGCGTCCGCGGTCTCAGCAAACCAGAGCCTCTCACCAGGCAGGGCAAAACCCCTCATTCCGTTCCCCGGTGTCTCCCTGTGGAACTGATCCGCCCGTATCAAGAAATCGGTTCATGGTCGCCGGGGCGGGATCAATCGATGCGTTGCCTGCAGATTGATGGAGGCGGATTGATTGCTGGACTTTTACTGGATATTCTATTTAGTAAATATCCATACCCTTAGGTGCGATGCTGTTTAAGCTTATCGTACCGGTCTGTTACGATGAAAACCTCTACCCTAGCTGATGTCGCGAAGCTTGGCGGCGTTTATGAAGTGACGGTCTCCCGTGTTTGTCTGCGATGCAGGCCCTGCCTTTGATGTGCAATCAAACAGGCATAACTCTCCCCAACTCAAAACAAAACTACCCCATGATTCATAAAAAACTACTCCTTCCGACGGGTGCTTTCATTCTTCTTGCGAGTGCCGCATTTTCACAGACGACGTTTAACAGTGACGGTACCAGTATTTTTGATGGGGCGAATTGGGATAATGGACTCCCGAACTCTGGCGGCGCAGGAACTATCAATGGCGGAACCGGGACAGGCAGTGCGACCCAGTCAAACACATGGATATCCGGCTCGTCGGTTACCATTGGTGGTGGCGCCGTCTTGACGCTTGGAACTGATTTCGGGGCTACGGGAGGCACAGCCACCGTAAATGATGCGACGGTTAATGCGACCGACGACGTATTCTCTGGTACCAACGGAACCATTATCTTTAATTCCGGTAGTGCTTCCTCGGCGGGGGATGATTTTCAAGCGCAAGGCGGAGGGGGCACCATTACGATTCATGGTGGGACACACACGGCGGGTGATCTGGTTGGCTCCCAGTCGGGGACGAACTCCTTCAATATGACGGGCGGTCAAATCACTGCGGGGAACTACCAATTGGATGGGGACTCTAATTCGATCGGTGGTTCGGCTGTATTGTTGAGTGAAGACGGTACGGCTGTGCTTAGCATGCTTGGTGCGACTGATATTACTTCGGATTGGACCGGCTCTTGGAATGTTGGCTCTTTCTCTGGTACCGCATGGCGGGATGAACTGATTGGCGGCGGCTGGACCTTCGACTCCGCTGCGATTGATGGGGCGGTTTTTGACGCAAACTTTTCCGTGTCGGGTGATGGGGCCACCTTAAGTCTGGTTCCCGAACCCTCTACCTTTGGCGTCTTGATCGGATTGTTCGCGATGACGACATCCGCCGTGCTTCGCCGCCGCAAATAATACCATTTCGAGATAATTCTGGCGGCACCGACCCTCATCCGGCTTACGCCGTATGCGACATTCGAGCGATTGCGTCGCATCGGTGGTCACGTCGATGACAGAGTTTGGGACGCCATAAATAAATCGAAGAGGTAGCCCGTGGCAAGAGCCAGTCTTGCGGCGAGATAATAGGTTCGAGCCTGATCTTCCGTCATGCTCGAAAGATACCAATCCAGATGCTGACTACTATCTTTACGGATCGTCTACGTCTGTAGTGGTCTTCTGTTCTGGAGCTTCAGGCTGTTGATCCAAGCTTGCTTGCACATCTGATCGTGATTCTACGACTGCATCGTCTTTTGATGTAGCCGATACTTCGATTTTTGTGTCTGCCTTTATCGCTTTAGCAATTGTAGGCTCTTTGTTCTTTCCGGGGTATTCGAGGTCTTGCCGTCAAGTTTTGTTCAAGAACTGGAAGCGATCAGTTCGGAGCTTTAGCTTGAGCTGAGTTCCGGACGGTGCTCTTCGTTCGGGACGAAGGGGGCGCAGGTTTAATTCCAGATAGGCCGACCATTTTAGAGGCTCAGTCACCACGACTGGGCCTCGCTTGTGTAGCGGTCTGAGTCTGGGCGAAAAGGGTCTACACCAGAGCCTTGGGAGTGGCAGGCCTCGATTTATGATGGAGTGTTGCTCCTGCTTCCGATCACTCGGAATTTGAATTTCTTTCGATCTCTTTAGATGCTTGGTCGATGTGTGCTTGTCTGTCAGTCGGCAAGGGCGTCTGCTCGGGGGGCGTATCGATGTATTCCTGTTTTTGCCAGACGCGGACGGAGTCGATGTCGTAGGTTTGTTGGATGTTATCCATGTCGATGTCTTGGGTTGCCCAGCCGCCTAGTTGCAGGCTCAATTTCATATATGCCGGCACGGAGCCGACGCGCTCATTGACCCATTCGGCTTTTTTGACGCCGTCAATAAACCAGGTGAGTTTGCCGGGTTCCCAGAGCATACCGAAGTAATGCCAGCCATCCGGAGTGGGGCCGAAGAAGACTTGGTTCGTGCCCCAGCTTTTGTGGTCGTCCCGATAACCGTCCCAGTGCACGGCGACGTTGTTACGTCCGGAACCCCATTCGCAAAGGTGTTCCATGATATCAAATTCCATCCCTCCCCATTGAGTGCTTTGGCGTATCCAAATGGATTTTTGATCGGACGGGCCATCGACAAAGCGGTCGGGCATCAGCCAGAAGGCCGGCCAGAATCCACGGGTGGTCGGTAGTTTGACGCGTGCCTCGAAGTAGCCGTATTGCTGTGCCCAATTTCCAAAGGACTCGACTTGTCCCGAGGTGTATTGGCGGCCATCGACCGATTTTTTTTCAGCGCGCAGTTTGAGCACGCCATCTTCTACGTAGCTGTTCTCCTCCTGATAGATGAAAAATTTGCTGAAGTGGTCATCGCACTTGATCCATTTAGTTTCATCCAAGGAATCGCCGTCAAAGTTGTCTTCGAAGGTCATGACCCAATCGCCGTTGACCGGAGGACGCTGTCCTACCCATTCCTCAGGAGTGACTGGAGTCGAAAGGTCCTTTATCGTGCTGTATGCGTTGCCCGAGGTGCGACCGGTGATCGCTTTGGCGGATCCGAATGCTTTCAGGTTTTTCACCTGTATTGTAACCGGTGCTTTGGGCTTCATTGTAAACAGCTGGATTTTACTGATGCGGGTCGGGTCGAGGGGGTAGCCCGGGTTGTTGCCATTCATGCCGAAGACCACCTGAAGCGTCTTTGTCTCGCCGGGTTTGAGGCGTGTGTATTTGCTGTTCCAAGGTTGGTCTTTTGCCGGGCCTTCATTGTCCACGCGCATGCCAACTCCGACGGGTTCCTGCCCCGGATTGGTGATTTCTGCTTCGACGCCTGCATAGTCCGAGAGGTTCCAGCCTCCCGTTGGAATCGGGAAATGGAGGGCCGGAAAAACGACATCCGTTTTAAAATTAATTCGAAGCAGATACTCCTCCTCGTTGAACTCTTCTAATACGGCTTCTGAATGAAATGTTTCCAGTGCACTCAGGTCCGTTGTGTTATTCAGATGAATCAAGTCGCCTTGGATGCGTGGCCGGTTGGTGCTTGCTTGTCCCGAGGTAGAGGAGGGGGCTGTGGTTGTCTTCGCCGCAGTCGGTATGTCTTGTGGAGTGCCAAATGCTTTCAGTTCTTTCACCAAGATCGTCACGGGGGCTTTGGGTTTCATCGTAAACAGTTGGACCTTCGTGATTCTGGAGGCGTCGAGCGGGTAGCCCGGGTTGTTGTTATTCATGCCGAAGACTACTTGCAGCATCTTAGTTTCGCCGGGTTTGAGGCGGGTGTATTTGCTGCTCCAGGGCTTGTCTTTCCATGGGCCTTGATTATCCACACGCATGCCTACGCCGACCGGTTCCTGCCCGGGGTTTGTGATTTCAATCTCTACGCCGGCATAGTCGGATAAATCCCACCCGCTTGCGGGGGCTGAAAAGTAAACCGCAGGGTAGGCGTTGTCTGAGCCGAAATCAATTTGCAGCGATGGGGCGTCATCAGTGTCTTTTATGGCGACTTCCGTATGGGAGGTCTTGAGTGTCTTGATGTCGGTTGCTGCTGGATCGAAAATGGTCGAGCCTTTCAACTGGAGGCGATTGGTCGAATTGCCGGTAGTTTCCGTTGCGATCGGTTGATTTGCTTTGATTGCTTTGATCGAAGTGATCAGCAATTCCGATCCGGGCTTGGGCTTTGCTGCCAATAGTTTGACGTTTGTGATCTTCGCTGGGTCGAGCGGGTAGCTTGGCTTGCCGTTCGTATAACCGAAATGAGCGACGATCGTTTCGGTCTTCCCCGGGGCGACTTTTTGGCTCGTGGAACTCCAGGGCTTCTCCTTCCAGTTCCCGGGGTTGTCGATGCGCAGCCCGAGGTTGAGCGGAGCACTGCCGGTATTCACAACGACCACTTCGATCGCGTTATAGGCGGACATGTCCCAAAGGCCATCGTCGCTTTGGAAGTTGACCGCAGGGTATTTTTTGTCGGAAGGGAATTGAACGATGAGACCGGGGGTGCCGGCCGTTGCGAGTGACACTTGGGCATCTTGTTCTGTTTTTACGGCAGCAATACCTTGTGAGATGTTGTAGATCTCGGCGGATGCGGGCAAGCTGGCTGCGTGTACGACCATCGCTGACGCGGTGATGACGCCAATGGCCAACGCTTGGGCCAGCCGGTTGCCGAGATGTGGGATTCTTCTATGATTCAAATCGGGGTGTTTCATTGTGGTTTTACTGGAATGAGTCGGTTTTATACAGAAGCGATTGTCGAGTTTGATTCGGGTGTTATGTGTGATGGATCGTGCAGCGATGCGCCATTTGTTTCGATGACTTTGCGATACCAGTAGGCGGAATCCTTTAGCGTCCGCTTTTGGCTGGTGTAGTCGACATGGATCAGGCCAAAGCGGTGCTTGTAGCCTTCGGCCCATTCGAAGTTGTCGAGGATGGACCATTGGAAGTATCCTCGAACATCGACACCTTCCTGAATGGCACGTTCGAGCCCGAGCAAGTAGCGATTGAGGAAGTCGATACGCTGCGGGTCGTGCACTTTGCCGTCTAGTGCGACCCAGTCGTGGCAAGAGAGTCCGTTTTCGGTAATGACGATGGGTAGTTTATAGCGCTCAGCGAGGAATTTACTCCCCCAGTAAAGTGCGTCGGGAGTCACCTTCCAAAGGAAGTGGGTATGTGCCTCACCCGGGACAGGCTCTGCTTTTTCATGGGTGCCGTCGGCAGCCATGCGTGTTGGGATGCCGGAGTAGATATTGCAACCGTAGAAGTCCAATGGTTGCTTAATGATCTCGAAATCGCCAGCTTTGACTTTGGGGGCTTTGTCTCCGTATGCCTCAAGACCAGCTTCCGGATATTCGCCGAAAACGACGGGATCGCCCCACCAACGGTTATTCCATGTGGAGTCGGGATAAATTGCATTCATTCCGTTGATGGCCGCCTGACGATCCTCCTCCGAGTCCGTCACCGGATAATGGCTTACGCCGACCGGAGCCCAGCCGATCTTTGGTTTGAGCACGGCATTGGCTCGTATGGTCTGAGAAGCCATCCCGTGAGCGAGCAGTGCATTGTGACCCGCCTGCAGTTGTTTTTCCAGCTCTAGTGGTAAGCCCGGAGCGTGCGTGCCATTGCCGTGGCCCAGACCGATAAAGCACTGCGGCTCATTCAGCGTCATCCAGTTGGAGACGCGGTCGGAGAGTTTGTCCACGACGACTTTTGCGTAGTCCGAAAACCACTTCGGGCTATCTTCTGCGAGCCAACCGCCCTTAAGTTCCAAAGCATACGGGAAGTCCCAGTGGAATAAAGTAACCCATGGGGCAATCGATGCCTCCAGTAACTTATCGACCAGACGGTCATAGAAATCCAAGCCCTTTTGATTGACTGCGCCGCGCCCCTTGGGGAGCACGCGAGGCCAGGAGACGGAGAGCCGGTATGCGTGCAGCCCGATCGTTTTCATGTGGGCGACGTCTTCCGTGTAGCGGTTGTAGTGGTCACAAGCGGTTCGACCGTGGTTGCCTTCCCAGACCTTGTCTGCTTGTTCGGTAAATTTGTCCCAGACGGATGGGCCCTTGCCGTCGGCGTTCCAAGCGCCTTCAATTTGGTAGGCTGCGGCTGCGGCACCCCAAACGAAATTTTTTGGAAAGCTTCCCGTGGTATCTTCTGTATTCATGTTTACTATATATTTGATGGGTTTAGTTGCGAATCTGCCGGCATGGATGCTGGCTGAATCCGCATGGCTGTGGGGAAATGATAGCACACGAATCGGAACCTAGTTAGTCGCATCCCGACTCAATTGTTGCGAATTGCTGATTGTTCCGGGGGATGAATGTGAAGAGCTCTGCCTACCGGTTGGTCGGCAAACAACACGCAAAGGAGCAGCGCATGACTATCACTTGTCTGATTTGTGTAGTAGAATGTGTCTGCAATATGGCTATGAACCGTTCCACAATCCGGGATTTTATAAATTTCAGTTTTTCTTCGATTCGCACGGAGAATGCGCAGTGGGGGCCCGTCGATGAATAAATCAGCGGTGAAGCATCTATTGATGATCGTGGTGGATGACCTGCGGCCCGAGCTGAATTGCTTTGGTCGGCAGAAATTGCTTACGCCCAACATCGACCGTCTGGCTGCCCGGTCTGTTTTATACGAGCGGGCGTATTGTCAATTTCCGCAGTGTATGCCTTCGCGTGTCAGTTTCATGAGCGGCATTCGTCCGCAGGAATTTTGCAATTGGTCGAATCAGGTCTGTCGGCATGGCGAGCCCACGCTGCCGCTCCACCTGAAAGCGTCTGGTATGAAGACAGTCTCCGTGGGTAAGGTGTATCATGAACCTCTGGATGATGCCTTTGCGTGGGATGAGTTATATATGGATAGCTTTATGTCGGGGCCGAAGGGGGGCATGGAGCATTCGTTTCACGATTATCAGCTTCCGGAGAACCAAGACAGGACGAAAGTTAAGTTTAAGTTGGACTATTCACAGTGGTGCAGCGCCGGTGAGATGTTGCCGCCGCTTTCGGAGTGTGCGGAGGCTCCGGATGACGGCTATGTGGACGCCCAGGTCGCGAAGCGTGCGATGGACTGTATCGAGGCACATCGAGGGGATCCGCGCGGATTGTTCTTAGCGGTCGGCTTTTATCGTCCACATCTGCCTTGGGTCGCACCCAAAAAATATTGGGATTTGTATGACCGGGATGAGGTCGATTTGGCGGACAATCCGTTTTTCCCGAAAGACGGAGTGGGCAAGTCCGACCTGTGCGATTTGATGCATTACGGGGACGAAGAGGTGCAACGGCTTTTCTCTGATGTCGGCCGTTATGATGACGACGATTTTCCCGTGCTCAGTGAGGCGAAGCAGCGTGAATGCATCCATGCCTATTGGGCCTGTGTCAGTTTTCTGGACGCTCAGGTTGGTCGGCTCTTGGATGTGTTGGATGCTGCGGGTATGGCAGATGAAACTGCTGTGATCCTCTGTGGTGATAATGGCTGGCATCTCGGGGAGCACAAGCTGTGGTCGAAGGTCACTAATTTTGAAGAGTCCACGCGCGTGCCGCTTTTGCTGAGTGTGCCCGGACGGACGCTGGAAACGCAACATACGGGCTTGGTCGAGTTGTTGGATATCTATCCAACTTGCTGCGACCTGCTTGGCTTGGAGCTTCCGGAGCATCTGGACGGTGATGTCTTGCCATTCGATGCGGAGACTCCGGGGAAACCATGCGCCTATTCAATTTCCTGGAATGGGAAGACCGTGCTGGATGATCGCTACCGTCTGACCTATTATCCGTTCGAGGATCAAAACATCATCTCCGGGCGCGGCCAGTATGAGCTGTTCGACCATGAGTGCGATCCTGCGGAGAATGTGAATGTGGCGAACGATCCGGCTTATTCAGAAGTCATGCAACGCCTGCTCGAAAAATTGCAGGCACAAGCGTCCGGATGCTGAGCCTTAAATTTTGACTTCGTTCCTGTAAAAGTTCACCAAACTTCACCCCTAGTTATGTCACAACCCAATGTTCTCATTTTCTTCACCGACCAACAGCGTGCGGATACCTGTGGCTGTTATGGTCAAGCCCTCGACGTCACTCCACAGTTGGATCGTATGGCTCAAGAAGGCGTGGTTTTTAATCATGCCATGTCGATGCAGCCGGTGTGTGGTCCTGCGCGTGCCAGCTTGATGACGGGGCAGTATCCGACACGCACCGGATGCTTTCGCAATGCGATCGGACTCGCGCCTCATATGAAAACGATGGCGCATGCCATGTCGGGGGCCGGCTATGAGACCGCTTACATCGGTAAGTGGCACCTGTCGTCGCATCGGGATAGTGGCGACCCCGAGCGTCCGGATGTCGATTCCCGAAGCTCGCCGGTTCCCCCGGGGGGTCGTGGAGGTTTTGACGATTTCTGGCTCGCTTCGGATGTCTTGGAGTTTACCTCAACCGGATACAGTGGGCACATGTTTGCGGGAGATGGTTCCAAGCGTGAGTTTCCTGTCGGAGGCTATCGTGCGGATGTCCAGACCGATTGGGTTCTGGAATATCTTGAGAACCGGTCGACGCAGAAGCCATTCTTCCTGGTGACGTCTTATATCGAGCCGCATCACCAGAACAGTAGCGGACATTATGAAGGGCCACATGGGTCGAAGGAGAGGTGGAAGGATTTTGCGGTGCCAGGTGATTTAGTCGATACTGAAGGGGATTGGCGTGAGGAGTATCCGGACTATCTGGGCTGTTGTGAAGCCTTGGATCAGGGCCTAGGGCGTGTCCGTTCGAAGCTCCAGGAACTTGGAGAGCTTGAGAATACGGTTATCATCTACCTGGCAGATCACGGATCTCATTTTAAGACGCGAAATGGTGAATACAAGCGCTCTTGTCATGATTCGAGTTTGCATGTTCCACTCGTTATTTCCGGGCCCGGGTTTACGGGAGGGCAACGAATCGACCCTTGCGTGAGCTTGATCGATGTCCCCAGAACCGTTCTGAGTCTGGGAGGCGCGAAACTGATACCTGATATGGACGGGCGTGATTTAGGGGAGATTGTCGGTGGTTGTGACGACTGGCCAGATGAAGTTTTCTATCAGATCAGTGAGTCTGAAGTCGGGCGTGGGATTCGCAGCTTGCAATGGAAATATTATGTCCATGCTCTGGACTTGGATCCGTATAACGATTCCGCGTCCGATGTGTATCATGAGGCCTGTTTGTATGATTTGAAAAATGACCCATACGAGCGAAACAATCTGGTCGAGAGTCCCGCGCATGTTGAACTGCGTGCTGAACTTGCGAAACGATTGATCCGCCGGATGGTTGCGGCCGGTGAGGCCGCACCTGAAATTAGGCCAAAGCGCAGCCTTGCTCAATGAGTTGCCGGGACTTCTCAGACTTGCGACTGTAGCGTCCAATAGGCCCAGAATGGTTTCTTGGCACTGATTTGATCTGCATGAAGCGCGGGTGCTGCCTGACTGGAAGCGAGTCGCTGTAGTTGGCAGGTCTTCAGGCTATCGGGCAGTTGCCAGCTTGTTGTTTTGTCGGCAGGCTGAAAGCAACAGAGCACCCGTTCTTCCGCTTCACCTCGAATGAAGATTAGCGGCTGCCCCGGGCTGCCGGAGCTGAGAATCTCAATGGGTGCGTCGGCGGCAAAAGCAGATGTCGTCTTGTGCAGTTCGTTGAGCTGGCGAACTCGTTGGAGCAGGCTGTTTGTATCCGATTTCTGGGCACGGACGGTGGTGTTTCCGGGGGTAGGGTCGACGGGTAAGTAGAGCTTGTGCGGTGCGCAGGTGGAAAAACCGCAATTTTCCGAATTGTCCCAGTGCATGGGTGTGCGCGCACCATTGCGGGCG
This sequence comes from Coraliomargarita parva, assembly GCF_027257905.1. Taxonomy (NCBI): domain Bacteria; kingdom Pseudomonadati; phylum Verrucomicrobiota; class Opitutia; order Puniceicoccales; family Coraliomargaritaceae; genus Coraliomargarita; species Coraliomargarita parva. Next base: position 368,126 of record NZ_JAPZEI010000001.1, on the reverse strand, counting down.
GGGTAGTGGCCTTCGTGGATGGGATTGTCGGAGGATTGCTGACGGAGTCCGATTTCATCTCCGTAATAAATGAAGGGGATGCCTGGCCAAGCGGCTTGAAAGGCAAAGACCGTTTCGAGGTCGCTTTCCTTTTGACCGGTTGCGATACGAGTGAGGTCGTGGTTTCCGGTGGGCACCGTGATAACTCCCTTTCCGCGTGTAAGTTCGTATTGCTCCTGCCATGTCTTGAGGTAAGTCTCGAAGTCGCCGGTGCCGGAGCGGCCGAAGTAGGCGTTGGCCTCGATGAGTTCGCCTTCCTGGTTGCGCGTGCCTCCATTGCGGAATATTTGCGTATAGCCTGTTGCCCAATGCAGGTATGCGGAATGGAAACCCGTGCCATCGAGTAGGTTGGACGGGTGCCCCTCTGCGATGAAGAAACATTCGGGGAAGTCGGGATCCAGGTCTTTGCGGACTTCGCGCCAAAAGCGTCGTATCTCGGCGTGTTCGGGGTCGTTTCGAATTAGAGAGTCCGCCATATCTACGCGAAAGCCGTCGGCTCCCATCGTGAGCCAGAATCGAAGGATTCGGCGCATCTCTGCCCAAAGCGCCTGCACGTCGGGATGTGTGGTGGGCAATTGCCATGGCTTGTCGTCTTCGATCTTGGCGAAACCGAAATTGAGTGCGGGCTGATTGCAGAAGAAGTTAACTAGGAAATTCCCATTTCGATTGGAATAGCCGTGGATCATTTTTTGATTCCATGGTGCGCCCCCATCGTTCCATGCGGAATCTGTCCAGATATACCAATTCTTGTATGGAGAGGCCGGTGTCGATTTTGAGGATTCCTTGAACCACTCATGGTCGATGCTGGTGTGCCCCGGCACAAAATCGATGATGACTCGAAGGCCGCGCGAATGTGCTTCGGTGAAAAGACGTTTCGCGTCTGCATTACTTCCGTAGCGTGGATCGACTTTGCAATAGTCTTGCACGTCGTAGCCGGCGTCCCGCATGGGAGATAGATAGAATGGGTTGAGCCATATGGCGGTGGCTCCAAGGTCTTTGATATAGTCGAGTTTCTGGATGACGCCTTCCAGGTCGCCAATGCCGTCGCCATTGGTGTCGTAGAAGGATTGTGGGTAAACTTCGTAGAATACCGCATTGCGCGTCCAGTCGGGGATATTGTTTTTCATCGATTTGCTATGCTGGGTTTTGAGTTGAGGTGCTGTTCTGACTGTCTTTTGTTGATTTTGTAGTGATCGCTTTCAGTCGGCTAAGGCTTATAATATGGTTTATCGATGACCGGATGAAGCTTTTCGATTTAGGTGTCTTCCTGTGGGAAAAATTTGGTTCGGGTATCAAGTTTAATCGAAGGTGTTCTTCTGGAATGTATAGTAATTAAAGGCATACCACACTTTCAGTGGCGCTCATTTTGCGAATTTTTAGTTAGCTCGATGCTGGGGCGAGGGTATTTTTAAGTTCGGATAGGGATGTCGGCAAATCGCACAGCAGAAGTCGGGAATCGACTATTGAGGCGAAGCGAATTGTGCTATTATGGTCAGAGTTCCCTTTATTCCATTCCCATGCATCCATGCATTCTGAAACGTGCCTCGCTTTACATTGATCTGATGACTGAGCGTGATACTGCTATGATTTCGTGACACCTCCCGCCCCCTATGATGATTTCCACTAGAGACCAAAGAGCTGGTTTTGCACTTGTCGTCAGCCTGGTGCTGATGAGCTTTATCCTGCTCTTGTTGCTTTCCATCGGAGCCATGGTGTCGGTTGAAACGAAGGTTTCGGATCAAAGCAAAATGCGGATAGAAGCCGACCAGAACGCGCTGCTTGCGCTGTCGGTCGCACTGGGTGAGCTGCAGCATGTCGCCGGTCCCGATCAGCGCGTGACCGCCCGGGCGGATCTTCAGTATCCGTCGGCAACACATTCCAAATGGACGGGGGTATATGGCCATGCGCTGACGCCTGACTACGATCTGGATCCGGTTTCCATTGCAACTGAAATGATGGACACTACCAAGGTGGATACTCAGGGCTCACCGGCTAAATTAGTTAGTTGGTTGGTCAGTGGAAATCAGGTGCAATTACCTACATTTGGAACGGCTGGTGAGATTATAGCACCGGCCGCAGCGACAGGTATTGATTTTTCTCCTGACGGAAGCGTTGCAAATTTGATGGCTGATACTGTCGCGGGAACGACGCAGCTCACGATCAATGATGTGGATGGTGTTGCACGGGCCGCACGCATTTTGGTCGGCCCCGGCCAAGTGGAGAGGGTCGAAGATTTTGTCGTCGCACCGGCGGTCGAGATAGAGGCTGAAGTGGCATCTGCTGCGGGTGGGCGATATGCTTGGTGGGTCGGCGACGAAGGTATCAAAGCCCGGGGCGATTTATCGATGCCACAGCAACTGGAGGAGGTAAAGCGTGCGTTCAATAATGCGCCGCGCGCTGCCATCGAGCTGATGGATCGGGCAGAAGCCCTGGATCTTTCGGGCAGTGGATTGACGCAGGCGGACTTGGTGGCCGTGCAGGTCGGGGACGACTATGATCCGCTTGCCGCCTTTGAGCGTGCTGCCGACTTGAAAGGGCTCGGGTTGCTTTCATCTGCGAGTGATTTCCCTGAGGTGCTCAATCATCGCTACCATGATATCAGCATGCATTCGATGTCTGTCCTTTCGGACTCCTTTGTCGGTGGGTTGAAGCGGGATTTATCCATACTGCTGGACGAGAGTTATTCGCCCGCTGTGAGTGATCCAACATCGGATTCGAAACGTCTGTGGGTTGCGCATCCAGGAGACCAGAGTGAATATGGGATTCCCTCATGGCGGCACCTCCGTAGTTTCGTGCAGACCCGGGTGGATCCGGCTACGAATTCGGTAGATGTCCGGTTGCCAGCATTTGATAAAAGTGGAGAAGTTGATGATGTGGGGGTTGCACCAGTCTTGACTTATGTCTCCTTGGGCTTTCGTGCGGCACCGGATTCAGTCCCGGCGGATGGAGTGGGCATCAATATGAATTTTTACCCGATGGTTGTCTTGTGGAATCCGTATGATTTCACCCTGAAGGTGCCCGATGCCGGTTTATATCCAGGTTCTGGAAATTTCGAGGTCGGTTTCCTGCCTGCATCAGAAACGACCATCAGCTTGGATGTGTATGATCCGGGTGTGGTGAATGACCCGACGAGTCCGGATGACGGCGTGGCGTATGAATGGCGCTCCAAGGATACCTTTACATTCAACTATATGTTGCAGGGTGCTGACGCGGATCAGGAATATATACGCTTCCGTCTGAATTGCCCCGACATTCCGCCCGGCCAAAGTTTGATTTTTTGCCTGCCGCCATCAGCCAGTGGGAGCCTCTATACCGAAAGTAATCTTCCTGTTTTGGAGAATATAGAACCAGAGCCCTCTAGCTATGTTTCCCTGCCTTTCAGTCAATTCGAGCCGGGAGAGAGCGATAAGGAATTTCGATTGGCGAACAGCTACTACTTCCCTTGGTGGAATGCCAATGGGAACTGGCAAGACAAAGGGCGCAGCCTGACGAACGGCAAAAGCGGATTGGCATTCACTTATTTGGGCGAGCCCGTTCAGGATCGTGTGAACTATAACAATGACGATCCGGAGACGACGAATCCGTCGGCAGCCAATCGCCGGTGGTATCAATCGCATATCAGTATCGGTTGGGATAACAATGTCGTTACGGAGATGCCGGGTTCGAGTGTTCTCATCGAAAGTGACAAGGGAGACCGCGTCTATGCGGAGCCTGCGCAAGTGTCTGTCATGCAGTCGCCGGAAGTTTTGTTCTATGATCCGCCGAGCAGTGCCTTGCCTGCTGCCTATGCGATGGTGATGCAGGCCCTGTTTTCGGGAGAGGGGTGGAATGCGCAGCTCAATAACAATCAATATATGTATACCACACGTTGGGTCGCGCAGGGAAATATGCGCGCGGTTCGTTCCGGACGGGGGCGTCGTGATAAGAACTATAACGTCTTGTTTACCGCCACGACAGGAACGAACGGAGTGAGCACGCCCTGGCAGAAATTTCAAAGTGATGAAGGGAGCGCGAGTAACCGGACCTCGGCTGGTAGTGGTCACGATTGGAAAAATGGTGCACCGGTCGAGGCCACACTGTTCGAGTTTGCACATGAGGACGATGTCTTTCAGTCGATTGGTCAGCTCCAACATGCGAATCTCTCTTTAATTGCCGATTACCCCTCTTATCCGATTGGAAACAGTATCGCGGATTTTCGTTTGAATGATAAGACGGTTCCCGCATCGGCATCTCCACCCGGCGGCTATGAACTTGCACGCGTTGATTTTGACGGCAATGCGGACGCGGATTTAAGGTTCAGCCAAGAGGGTTACTATGATATTTCATACTTACTGAATCGTAATTTATGGGATCGTTACTATTTCTCCACGGTTCCTGCGGATGGCGTCGTTCCCAATGAGCTTCCGAATTCGAGGTATCTCAAATACGGCAGCGCGCCGGATCTCCAGAATCCGGATGAGTCTGCCGCAGGGTTGATGCTACTGGGAGGCTTTAATATCAATTCGACTTCTGAGCAGGCTTGGAGGGCGGTTCTCGCAGGTGTCAACCAACTTGCGTATGATCCGGAGACAGAAGCCGCAACGGGAGAGTTGTCGGCTACGTTTTCCAGGTTCTTGCACCCGACTGCCAACGATGACCCCAATCTTGCCTGGGAGGGCTACCGGACATTGACTGATGCGCAGATCGCTCAGCTTGCGCATAATGTGGTTGAGGAGGTCCGGAACCGGGGACCCTTCATTTCCTTGAGTGATTTTATAAACCGCCGACTGGTGGACAATCCGGCTACGGATGACGGTAGTGCGAATTCGGGGGAATCCTGCGAGCATGAAAATTACCGTGGCACCTTGCAGGCTGCGATCGACCGGACCGATGTTAATTTTCCGGCCAATGATAAAACCCTTACCTTCTGGGATGACGATGCACTGACGGATAAGACACAGAATCAACCGTTCTATGATAAGAATCGTTTGTGGGGGGGCGATGAAATGAAGAAGCCATATACTAATCGCTCGGCTTTTGCGCCCAAGTATGTGACGCAGGCGGACGTGCTTTCAACGATTGGAGCCAGTTTGTCCGCGCGCTCCGACACATTCACGATCCGAGCCTATGGCGAGGTGGTCAGTCCGGTGACTTCAGATGTAGTTGCCCAGTCTTGGTGTGAGGCTGTGGTGCAACGTCTGCCCGACTATGTGGATTCGGGCGATGCTTCCGAGGAAGCGCCCACAACCTCGATTAATAGAGAATTTGGACGTAAATTTAAAATTTTAAGATTTCGATGGTTATCAAACGACGAGGTATAAGATTTATCGTCATCGGCTTACTGCTGGTGTTACGTATCCACGGTGAAGAGAGTTCGGCACCGGTTCAATTCCGCCTAATTGCTTTGGGCAATGTGGTGGAGATGCTCTATGAGGTGGATGGACATGCGGAAAAGATCTATGCGAGTCCCGGTGGATTCTCGAGGTATTACGATGCACCTGAACGTCGTAAATTACTGTTTTATCGAGAGGAGACAGCGCCGCCTGAAATCGGAGGGCTTGTCAAAGTGCCTCTTGCGAATGTTACCTTGCCCGGTGGTTCCGGGCCATTCTTGATCGTTCTGAAACCGGTTCAGAATGAAGCTGCGCCATACTACCAGCATGCGGTTTTTGATGCCTCGTTGGATGTGCATCGTAATGGTTACTTCCGCATATTTAATTTCTCCAAGCGTAAGATGGCCGTTCAATTGGCCAGAAAGAATATGGTGCTCGCATCCGCCCAATCGGAACTCGTTCAATACCCTGAGGAGAGTAAGGCTTGGCTCAAGGTGGCGGTGTCGAATCAGAAGGATGACGGCTGGATGCGGGTGAGCAGCTCCCCGCGTGCCATTAGCGAGAATACTCGGATCACGATATTCCTCGTGGATATTCCCCCCTCCGAGCAGGATCCGAATCCATTGGGTGTCGCAGTGCGTGAGTTCCGTGAGCGTATTTACGAGAACGAGTCCGGATTACATGTTCGGTGAGCGGGCACTGTCTTACCTGTTCGGGAAGCCCTTATTCACCGCTTGACCCGGCTCATTCACAGCATGTAATCCTTCTAGATATACCCTCCGACGACGCCCTATGAAACTCGAATTTCCTGATGACTTTACCTGGGGTGCCTCATCCTCTTCCTATCAAGTCGAGGGGGCATGGGACGCCGATGGCAAGGGGCTCTCGATCTGGGATATTTTTGTTGAGCGGGAAAATACGATTTGGCGAGGGCAGCATGGCCGTGTTGCCTGCGACCACTATCACCAGTTCAAGGAAGATGTGGCGCTGATGGCGCAAATGGGGATTGCCGCATACGGATTCTCTATTTCATGGCCTAGAGTCATGCCTGATGGCACCGGCCGGTTGAATGAGGCCGGACTCTCCTTTTACGAAGCCTTGGTCGATGAGTTGCTTGCGCATGGGATTGAACCCTGGGTGACGTTATTCCATTGGGATTTGCCGTATGAGCTGTTTTTGCGTGGTGGTTGGTTGAACCGTTCGATCCCAGGGTGGTTTGCCGATTATACTAAAGTGATCGTGGATCGTTTATCGGATCGGGTGAGTCACTGGATCACGATGAAGGACCCGCAATGTTTTATTGGCTTGGGGTATCATTCCGGTCGGCACGCGCCAGGTCATAAATTAGGTATGCGGGATGCATTGTTAGCTGGGCACCATGCATTGCTGGCTCATGGGCGTTCTGTGCAGGCCATTCGTGAGTATGCAAAACTGCCTCCGATGGTGGGATGGTCTCCCTCTTGTTCCGTCTATCGCCCAGCCACTGATTCAATGGATGACGTGAATGCGGCTCGCGAGGCGACTTCCGCTGTTTATCCGAAGGCATTGTGGAATACTCGCTGGTGGTCCGATCCTGTGATACTGGGCGGCTACCCGGAAGAGGGGTTGAGGGTGTATGGCAATGCGGTTCCCAAAGTTCCTGAGGCCGACTTTGGTGTCATGAAGCAGCCGATTGATTTTTATGGGTGTAACATCTTTCAGGCCCCTCCGGTGCAGATGGGGAAGGATTTACAGCCGGTTGCTTCGGAGTTGGAGCCTGGTGAGGCGATCTCCACATATGGTTGGACGCAGAACCCGAACTGTCTCTATTGGGGGCCGCGATTTATCTATGATATGTATAAGTTGCCACTTGTGATTACGGAAAACGGGTGCTCGACCTTGGATCGTGTCAGTCTCGACGGGGGCGTGCATGATAGCAATCGGGTGGATTTTATGGTCGGCAATCTTTTATGTCTCCAGAGGGCAATGAGCGAAGGGGTCGATGTTCGAGGCTATTTTCATTGGTCTTTAACTGATAATTTTGAATGGCAGGAGGGGTATCGCCAACGCTATGGCTTGATCCATGTCGATTACACGACACAGGTTCGCACGCTGAAGGACTCGGCTTATTGCTATAAGGAGATCATCGGCTCGAATGGACAAAGCCTCCAGCGCCACGTGCATTCCGAAAACCAACCCGTTCCATTCGTGGTGAAGGAAGCGATGCGTTATATCGAGAGCAGCATATCCGAGGTGTTTAACGTAAAAACAATTGCAGCTCATCTGAATTGCCATCCCGATTTTCTCAGTCGACGGTTCAAGCAACACACCGGTGTGAGCTTGAGCGCACATATACGGAGTGTGCGTGTCGGCCATGCGCGTCATTTGCTCCATAATCCGAATGTGCTGATCGGAGATGTAGCCGACTTATGTGGCTTTTCGGACCGTATCCACTTTAGCAAGGTATTTAAGAAGGAAATGGGAATCACCCCGGGGCAGTATCAAAAGCGTTTCCAGGATGATCCTGGGGAGGAAATGCATCCCGCGATCGAAATCGCTCAGAACCCGCGTTCCGTTTGATCGTGCCAGGGCTGCGCTTCTTGACTGTGGTGTATTTTTAAGAGGATCAGCAACTCGCAATTTATTGATCAGAGATGGTTTCACGCTGAGTGGAGCAGGTGTGTTAATATGGGTTTTCACCCCTAAAGTTAATTACTCCAAAATTATGATTCACTCAAAAGTGTCCTGTTCCATTCGTGGCATTGATGCCGCCTTCGTCTTAAAGAATTTGTCCGGGTCTTTGCGGTTTTTATTAAAGCATTTGGTCGGATGTTTGCTGATTGCCAACTGTGTTGCGGTGACTGCTTTGAGGGCCGCAGTGGTGGACTGGTCCGGTGCTGCGGGAGATGGGATTTTTTCAAATCCAAATAACTGGACCGGAGGCGCGATGCCTCTGAATACGGATGGGGCCAGGTTTAATCTCTCTGATGCTTCGTCCATCACGATGGATGGGAGAGTTACATTGGATGCACTTACTTTCGAGACGGATGGGTGGTCTATCAATGGGGGTGGATACACACTCTATGTGGACTCGGTGGCCAACAACGCTCTCGGAACAAATACAATTGATGCCAAAATGGCGATCTCGGATGGGTCGGTGATTTCTGCCGTGGCTGGTAGTGTGCTAACCGTTTCTGAAAGAATCGACACACGCGGTTACGATCTGGTTTTTAGTGGTGGTGGACGTGTTGAATTGGCGTTGGCACTGGGCGGCTCCAATGCAGCGGGGGGCGATTGGGGGGCGCATATCCAAGACGCCAGTGTGCTTGTCGACAGCGCTGAGGCGTTTGCTGGTTGGTCCAACGGCAAGGTCTTTATTGAGGACTTTGATGCGGTCCTTGAGCTTAAAAGCAATATGGATGCAGTTGAGCTATTGATCGCGAATGGCGAGATCGTAGACAGCTATGGCGGGGGCCTCGTGATCACCGATCTGATGAATGGATATGTTGAAGTCCGCCCTTATCAACCGGTCGGCACCGTCTGGACGGGGGAAGGCGGAGATACCCTTTTCGGCACTGCCGCGAACTGGAGTGGTCTTTATGTGCCTACATCTTCCGATGTCATCACGTTTGATGACAACAGCAATGGGAGTGTCGTCAATTTTACAGAGCGAACGACGGTTCAAGGTATTGATTTCCAAACTTCGGGGTGGACGTTGAATGGCAATGGCAACACGCTTTACACCACTCTAGTGGCTGGGGTGAGCGATGGGTTAAATACGATTGCGAGCAAGTTGGCGCTGAACTCTGGAGCCGAATTCCTGCTCCAGCCGTATGGCATGCTTGCGATTGCTGAAACCATCGATTCGCGTGGCTATGATCTTGTGTTTGGCGGAGGGGGCACGTTCGAACTGTCGAAGAAAATCGGTGGCACCAATTCAAGCGGCACGGATTGGGGCGCTCACATTCAGAACGCCCGTGTTGTAGTGGATTCTACCAGTTTAATGGCCGGATGGAGCACGGGAAAGGTCTTTTTGGAAGATGAGAATGCTGCCTTGGAATTGGCAACTACCGTTGCGGATGCCGAGTCGCAAATTCTAGGTGGCGATATCGTTGATGTGCTTGGACGTGGGCTGACTGTGACGGACATCGGTGGTGGCCGAACCGAAGTGCTTGCAGGCTATGAGCCGCCGTTGGCAGGGGCATGGCAGTTGGAGTTTGAGGATAATTTCGACGGAAATTCTTTGAATGGAAATCAATGGCGGTTGGGCACTGCAACCGGTGGCCTTGTTGGGAAGGCGGAGATTCACCCGCATGCGGTGACCGTTGCTGATGGCTTGCTCCACATCACCTCGCGTGAAGAACCGATTGTCATTGATGGCGTGACGTCGGATTATACGGCTGCCCAGATTAGCACCTTTAAGACATTCCGCCAGAAATACGGGTATTTCGAAGCCCGTATCAAGTATCCGGCAGTGACCGGGCTTTGGCCCGCCTTTTGGCTAATGCCGGATCGCGGACTTTATGGTCAGCAGAACCTTTATCATGAGAGCTATCTAAAATTTGACCTGAGCGGTATCAATTTATCTTCGGTTCAGAGTGCTGAACTGCGGGTGAAGCCGCTCTATGTCGAAGACACTTCCAATGGCAGCAATAACCTCGTGTTTATGAAGTTGGAAGATGATTCCTGGGATGCATCGACACTGACGTGGGAGGATCGCCTGACTCCCGATCCGCTTTGGTTGGCGCGATACGTGAATGGTGCTGTTGTCGGTCAGGACATGGTTGCCGATGTGACGGATTTTGTGGTGCAGGAAATGGCCGGAGATCAAGTGCTCAGCTTTGTTCTTGCCGATACTTTCATGCGCACGCGTCAGATTGGCTTCCACAGCAGTGAGGCGGCTAATGCGGATGATCGTCCCCGGCTAGTCATCGACGGGGTGACTTACTTCCCATCGGAAGATACCTATGTGCGCGCGGGAGCGTATGCCTCGATGAATTTTAGCTCCGAACCAGAACTTATCGTGGAGGAAGGCTGGGCGAATACAAGCACTACATATGATGGGGGTATGGAAGTTGATATTTTCGAATCACTTGGTATCTGGGGGGAGAACGTAACATCCCATGCATTGCACTGGGACGGTTATGGTGTGGACCATCAAAATTGGGGGCCGGGGGAGCACATTTACTATCCTGCCACACGTGATGACTTCCACACCTATGGTGTCTATTGGGAGGAGGGGCTCATCGAGTTCTTTGTGGATGGTGTGAAAACCGCAGAATTTGCCGACGAACGTGTGATGTCGGTTGAAGCCTACATGATACTTTCCTTGCAAGTGGGGGGATGGGATGGAAATACGGCAGGTCCCCAGGTCGACGGGCAGACGATCGAAGTCGATTGGGTGCGGGCCTGGAGTGGCACGAAAGAGTGATGTAGTCGGTGAGACTTGTCGGTAAACGACACTCATTCGGTCGGCGCAAGACTACTGGCAGGCCTATTTGCGTGCTATACTCCACTGGCTTGAGTCGGCAGGTCGGGATTGATTCTCGACTTGCCCTGTATCCCTCAGCCGAACCGCGATTTTATGAAAACGAACAACGGGCGTCGTCCCAATATCCTCTGGATCTCTTTTGAAGATACTTATCCCTATTACGGCTGCTATGGGGATAGCGTGGCGCGCACGCCGAATCTGGATCGCTTTGCGTCCGGGGGCTGCCTCTGGACGAACTGCTTTGCGACGGCTGGCGTTTGTGCGCCGGCACGCTCTGCGATTATCACGGGCATGTATCCGATTTCCATCGGGACCCAGCATATGCGGACGACGCATCAAAGTCCCACTGTTCCGGAATTGCCCACCCCGTATTCACCGGTGGTTCCTCCGCATGTGAAATGCTTTAGCGAATATTTCCGGGCGGCCGGTTATTTTTGCTCGAATAATGAAAAGACGGACTACCAGTTCGAGACGCCGCTGACGGCTTGGGACGACTGGGGCGAGTCTGCGCATTGGCGCAATCGACCGGATTTGGATCAGCCGTTTTTTGCGGTATTCAATCCCGGTCGCACACATGAGAGTGGCATGTGGGAGGGGAAGACTTCCGATGAAGAGTTCGATCTTGATTCGATTGTGGTGCCTCCATACCTGGCGGATACGATGGAAGTGCGAAAATCGCTGTCACGGATGTATTCGAATATCGAGCGCAGTGATCAAGAGTTTGGAGAGCTGTTGCAACAGCTGGAGGATGATGGTTTAACGGAAAATACCTACATTTTCCATTGGAGTGATCATGGCCCCTTGCCGCGCGGTAAGCGCTGGTTGTATGATGCCGGCATTCGAGTGCCATTGATCGCACGTGGTCCGGATCTCCCTCGGGGAGTGGTCAGTCCGCAGCTCGTGAGCACGATCGACTTGGCTCCCACCATGCTTTCATTGGCGGGGATCGAGTGTCCGAAGCATTTGCAGGGGCAGGTCTTTGCCGGGCCTGATGCGGAAAAGCCCCGGGACTATGTGTATGCCAGCCGGGACCGTATCGACGAGTCGTATGACCGGGTCCGCGCGGTTCGTGACGAACGCTTCAAGTATATCCGGAATTATTATCCGGATATTCCCTATTTCCAATGGGTGCCGTATTTGAATAAGCATCCGATCGTTCGCGAGATGATCGATCTGTATCTCGATGACAAGTTGGACACTGCGCAGTCGCTGATGTTTCAACCGCAACGCCCGGTCGAGGAACTCTATGACACTCGACTGGACCCGCATGAAATCAACAACCTTGCAGCTGATGAAAAATACGCAGAAGATTTGAAGCGCCTTGGAAACCAGATGGACCACTGGTTGGAGCGTGTCGGCGATCTGGGCGAAATCGATGAAGCCGAAATGGTGCGTCAATGGTATCCGGATGGAGTGCGACCGACGACAGCTCAGCCTAAAGCCTTCATCATTGGCAGAAATAATATTGGTGGAGTCGTTGTTCCGGATCGGGAGGTGGTGTCCTGTTCCGCTCCCAATCGACTGATGCTGTATTGCGCCTCGCAGGGGGCTTCGCTTGCTTACACTTTAGGGTCCGGCGAGTCTGCTCGCTGGCAACTCTATACAAAGCCGCTCAAGCTCGAAGAAGGAACTTATACGCTGAGGGTTCGGGCGGTTCGAGTTGGCTATTTTGAGAGCCAGGAAGCTCGGTTTGAGCTGCAAATCACTAGCTTGACGGTTGCTGAAATGGACGCTCAACCGAGCGTTGCCGGGAGTCAGTAAAAGGCAACAATCCAGTCGGAAGATGGCTAACAATATTCATCTACGTATGTTAAGATGCTATTTCAATTCACCCTAAATATAATCTCCGAGCACAACTTCCAATGAATACTTGCAAACTGTTAAAATACTCCGGCCTGCTTCTTGCGTCGAACCTGACTTTCATTCTGACTCCGACTGAGGCTTCGACCGTTACCTTTTCCGCGTGGCAGGATAGTGGCGTGAATCAAAATACTTCCACATCTGAAACTGCAGTCCTTACACAGGATGGCGTGACTTTTACTCTGGCAATTGAAAGCGTTGGCACACAGCCCTCGCCGTCAAACATTACAGCTCTAAATGGAGGTGTCGGGGATCGTTTAGGAGTCCGTAATGGTCTGGATAACGGAGGGCTTGATAGTGGGGCAACGGTTTTAGAGACGACTACAAATGGTGTGGATACGTCGGATGATGAGGCCTTGAAATTTTCGCTGACGGTATCTGGCGCGACTTTAACTTCATTGTCGCTGGAGGGCTTCCAGCTTTTGTCGTGGGGATTGAATGAGAGTCTAACTTTCTCTGATGGCACAACTGCATTTGATTTTACTTCTGATGGTTCGGATTCAGGCCTTTTCAATTATGCTGGCGACACTGGCATCGTGGTAATGACGGGACTGACGGGGCTTACGATCGCAAATGTTGGCGGGCAGGGGAGCGACACTTGGGAGTTGACCGTGTATGCCCGCGACAAGCTTGAAGGAGGTGATAGCACAAGCACCGGCTTCGGTATCGATAGTATCAGCTTCAACTATACTGTCGCCGTCCCGGAGCCAGCTCTGGCTGGTTCTCTGCTCGGATTGGGAGCTTTGGGATTGGTTGTGTATCGCCGCAAACGGCGCTAATTGCCGTGGCGATCTTTTCCGACCGGCTCCTTGATTTTGTTGATTAGGGGGCGTGGGAGCGTGTGTTAGGTAGGCTGTCGGTGGCCGACCACATGGGATTGTGTGCTCTGGCACTTTGGCTTTTTGTGAATTTTAGACTGCTTTCGTGGGGCGAGTTGTTGGATCGGGCCAATCTTGGATTGAAGCAGTGTCGTCTGATCTCAAATAATAGTATGGAAAATCGATTTAGTATTAGGGCGGGGTTTATTGTTGTCTCGCTTTTCGCTGCGTTAACCTGTCGTGCTGAGACGCCGCCGAATGTGATTTATATTCTGGCGGATGATCTCGGTTACGCTGAAGTCGGCTACAATGGGCAGGAGAAGATCCAGACCCCGGAACTGGACACGATGGCTTCGCAAGGGATGCGTTTTACCAATCACTATTGTGGCAATTCCGTCTGTGCGCCGTCGCGTTGTAGTCTGATGACGGGGAAGCATCCCGGGCATGCGTATATCCGTTCCAATAGCCCAACTTATCCGGATGGGCAGACGCCACTGCTGGAAGGCACGGAAACTGTTGGTCGACTGATGCAGCGTGCGGGCTACAAGACTGCGGTTATCGGAAAGTGGGGGCTGGGCTCGGTTTGGGATAGCGGGAACCCAAATAAACAGGGATTCGACTATTTCTTCGGCTACACGGATCAGCGTCTCGCGCATAACTACTATCCAGAATACCTTTGGCGGAATTCCGAGAAAGTTATCTTGGACAATGGTAACGGCAAAGAGAACGACTATAGCCACGACCTCTTTACGTTGGAAGCGTTGCAGTTTATTGATGAAAATGGAGCGCATCCGTTCTTCCTTTACCTCGCCTACACCATCCCGCACTTGGCCTATCAAGTTCCTGATCTTGCCCAGTATGAAGAGATGGATTGGCCATCAAAGATGAAAATCCATGCGGCAATGACTTCGCGCATGGACCGTGATATCGGTGTGATCAAACGACGTTTGGAAACGCTGGGTCTTGCGGAGAAGACTCTGATCATTTTCAGCAGTGATAATGGGGCACACGGCCAGCATGGCTCACTGGATTTTTTTCATAACTCCGGTGAGTTGCGTGGCAAAAAGCGTGATATGTATGAGGGTGGCGTTCGCTCGCCGACTATCGCGTATTGGCCGGGGCACGTGCGTGCTGGCAGTGTGAGCGATCACCTCTCTGCTTTTTGGGACCTATTGCCGACCTTGTCTGAATTAACCGGCGAACCCATCCAGGGCGAGACAGACGGCATCTCGATCTTGCCGACTCTCCTGGGAGACGAACAGGATCAAAAAGAGCATGCATATCTGTATTGGGAGTTGTATGAAGGTTCTCCAAATCAGGCAATACGCATAGGAAAGTGGAAAGGCATCGTGGCGGATCGGCGTGAGGGCACGAATATTGAACTGTATGATCTAACTGCAGACGTAAGCGAGCAAGCCGATGTGGCATCGACTCATCCCGATGTGGTCGATCAGATCGATAAAGCCTTAAAGCAAGCACATGTGCCAAATCCCTATTGGGCAAAAGACAATGTTCCACTATACAATGTGCAGGCCGCTTGTGAGGTGAATGCGGTAAAGCCGCCCGCAACCGAGTCTGAAGAGTCACATTAATCGTCGATCAAGGCTCTAATTATGCACTGGATCGATTGGATTATTGTGTTCGTTCCCGTATCGGTGGTCTTGGGCTTGGCCGTTTACAGTCGCCGGTATGTTCGTGGGGTGGTTGACTTTTTGGCGGCCGGACGGGTTGCAGGACGTTATGTGCTATCGGCCGGGGACCTGACATCAGGGCTCAGCGTTATTACTCTGGTGGCCTTGGTTGAGGCAAAATACCAGGTCGGTTACGCACTGACATTTTGGGAATATATGATGGTTCCGGTATGGGTCGCCATGGGATTGACTGGATACTGTGTGTATCGTTTTCGGGAGACACGTTCGCTGTCCATCGGTCAATTTCTTGAGATGCGTTATAACCGGCCCTTGCGTATTGTCGCTGCGGGGTTGCGCACATTTTCCGAAATGGTGACGAATGCAATCGGACCGGCGGTGGCGGCAAACTTTTTTATCTACTATATCGGATTGCCCCATCAGTTGTCGCTTTTCGGAATCAACATGCCAACATTCGGGCTGATCGTGGCACTGTCTTTATGCTTGTGCATGCTTGTGATTTGGCCGGGTGGGCGTATTTCCCTGCTCATTTCAGATGCGTTTCAGGGGCTAATGAGTTACCCGATCTTCGTCATTGTTGCCGGATATATCTTCCTGCATTTCGGGTGGAACGACACCATTGGTCCTGTGATGATGGACCGCGTGCAAGGGGAAAGTTTTATTAATCCCTTCGATATCGAGAAGCTCCGAGATTTTAATATTTTTGCACTCGTAGTGACGATTCTGGGGAACGTTCTCAACCGTGCGAGTTGGATTGGCAACGACACGACCAACTGTGGCCGCACGCCTCATGAACAAAAGATGGCAGGTATTCTGGGCACTTGGCGTGCGCTTTATGCGCAATTAATGCTTCTGCTGATTGCGGTGATGATGATCGCGCTGATGACGCATCAAAAATTTGCGGATCAGACCCACGACATTAGACTGGAACTGACAGCAAAAGTCGCGGAGGAGGCGGTGGTGGATCCGCGATTAAGAGAGCAACTGAACGCGAACCTGTCTCAGATCCCCGTCCAGAAGCATCGGATTGGAGAGGATACTCCACTTTCGCGTGAGGAGAACATCGATACACCTTATATTGAGACTGCGCGTTCTACTTTGGCAGGCACCCCACAAGGCAATTTGGAGTTTCAAAAGTTCCGCACGCTCTACCATCAGATGATGCTTCCGGTCGCCTTGAAAAATATTTTACCGGTGGGATTGATGGGATTGTTTTGTCTTTTGATGATCATGTTGTTGATCTCGACTGACGACTCACGGGTATTCAACGCTTCGTCGACTATTATTCAGGATATTATCCTGCCGTTTCGAAAAAAAACGTTCACTCCGAAGCAACACTTGCGGGTATTACGTCTGTCTTCCGTTGGGGTTTGCCTCTTTTTCTTTTTCGTTTCCATCTTCTTCGTTCAGCTGGATTATATCATGATGTTTACGGTCATCATGACCGGTTTATGGCTAGGTGGTGCGGGGCCAATCATGATCTTCGGACTCTACAGCCGGTTTGGGAATTCCGTTGGCGCGTTTGGTTCGCTGATCTTTGGCTCTGGCCTTTCGCTTGTCGGCCTGCTTCTGCAGCGGAATTGGGCTGAAACGGTTTATCCCTGGCTGGATGCGCGAGGGTGGGTCGAAGCGATCGGGCATTTACTGGAGAATGTTTCCAGCCCGTTCAATCCATACATTGTGTGGCAGATGAATGCTGTGAAATTTCCGATTAATTCTTACGAGCTCTACTTTATGGCGATGGTGAGTGGAATTGCAGCTTATGTTATCGGTTCGGCACTGACACAGCGCAGGCCCTTCAATCTGGATAGGCTGCTGCACCGAGGCGTTTATGACGTCGCTCACGAGTATAAAGAGCCCTTGAAGTGGACGATTGGAAACGCATTCAAAAAGCTGATCGGCATCACGCCGGAATATACACTTGGCGACCGCATTATAGCTTGGTCGGTCTTTGGTTACGCGCTCATCTATAAATTCGGGCTGTGCTTTTGCGGAGTGTTGCTTTGGAACTTGATCTCGCCATGGCCGAAACAGTGGTGGAGTCATTATTTTCTGGTCACGAGTTTATGTGTGACTGCTGTTCTAGGAATCATTTCAACGGTATGGTTCTTCATCGGTGGAATTATTGATATCCGTAAACTCTTTCGGGATCTTACGGCACGGATCGATGACCCATTGGATAATGGTATGGTTGAAGGGCACGTTTCACTGGCAGACAAAGCCGCCTTTGAAGCCAAAGGAGTGCCTGTCTCAAAAGACGAAGAATAGTGGCAATAGCACTGTGCATATTGCTTTACCAGAGTCCTGTAAGATTGGCTTATTAGGCAGCTGCTGGATAGACTTGGGCGGGCGTGCTCCTTGGCTCTTCTACTGAGCAAAGTGTTCGGACAACTTTGGCAAAACAACGAAGTAGGAATATGTTCCTATAATGCGGTTGGTCAACAATCGAGTAGAGTAGCGGCCTGAGAACGGAAGAGGCATTCGGAACAGCGCTTAAGTTGGTGAGGAACAGGGAGGGCCTGTCTCAGGCCAAACTTGCGGCTGCCTGTCGTTGTGATGTCACTTCCATCTCAAAACTTGAACGGGGGCTAACTCAGCCGTCGCTCCATTTTATGTTAGTGCTGGCTAAAGGGCTCGGCGTGTCACCCGAAGAGCTATTGTCGAAAACTCTGGAAAACGAACCAGAGCTACCTTGAATTGAGATGCCGTGTGGTGAGGCTTATTGTTTGCCGCCTAGGAAATACGCCCGGAAGGTAACTCCGCCCCGCATTGCTCGCAGGCAAATAGGCTAATTGCGGGCATCTTGGTCTAAGATAGAAGCCTCAGAAGCTCCGACTAAGCTCAAACAGCGAAATCGAAAAAATATCCTACAAATTTTTGGTCAATGGGACTCCTTACTGAAGGGGGCCAGCTGTCTTTTCTCGGGCGCTAGGAGATAACCTTGATTCCCCGCTCCTTGGCTACGCGCTCCAAATAGGCCCCGGTGTTCTCTTCGTTGGCCTGAGCCCTTAGCTTGCCCCGCTCGCTCGCGGGCAAGTGTGACAAGTCGCCGAGATTCTTCTGGATTGTCGGTGATTGCCCGCTCGGCTTTTTTGAAGAACTGCTTATAGCTGCCATTGAATAAAGATGCCATAAGCCCCCGCACCTCGTCAATCGGCAAGCGTCCTTCAATCCCGGGGAGGAGGGCTCAAAAAAATCTTCGCATACTTTAGCGATTTGGGACTCCTGCGCCAACCCCGGGTGCTTTAGGGAGCCGAAAAAGTGTCTATCCATCTGAGACCGATCTCCTTGTTCCTTCGGGGGTGCTGTGAGGGTGTCCCGGGGGTGTAGGTGTTGAGCAATCGTTGAGCATTTGAAACTCGAATACAGCTTTTCCCAACCGAGGACAATTTTTCCCCTGAAGTGGCAGAATCGTGCTGAAGCTACTGTTTATGCGACTTCGCGGGCACAAAAAAGCCTCTCCTGAAATCTCAGAAGAGGCTTAAATGGGTGCAGGGCTAGGATTTGAACCTAGGACCTTCAGGTTATGAGCCTGACGAGCTACCGGGCTGCTCCACCCTGCAATAAATTGGACTGTTGGGGGCGCTGTTGGTGAGAACTGCGCCGAACAAGTAAAAGCCGGTCAATAAGGCCTTCGTTTGGGTGCCTGTAAAGGGGAAAATGAAAAAAAGTTTTGGTGGGGGCTTTTTTTAGGATCATCGTCACTTACCGGGTAAGGGCTTGTTGATGTGGACGGATTCCATCGGGTCAGACTCGCGTATCGCTTATCCGTGAGCTCGAGTGCTTCTATGGGAAGGCTTGATAGTGGACCCCTCCGTCTCCGCTCCGCGGATCCACCTCCCCTGCCTGCACCCGTCTTCGTCTAAGACTACGCCGAGCCAGGGGGGAGGAGTTTTATATGTGGGGATTTTTTTGGGGTGGGGCTTGGTAAGCAGGTGTTGGGTCATCGACGTGACCGTCGATGCTAGGGGAACGATAATGTAGCATCCAGCGTGAGCTGGATGATGGGGCGTGCTGGGGTGCTGTTCCACTCAACGCAGGGGCAATGCGTTCTTTCCAGCTCATCTCTCTAAGATCCGCTACCTGTAATTCTGCTGGGTGAATCGTTCAACCGGTTATCGGGGCACAAAAAAGGCCAGCCGCGTTGCTGCGGCTGGCCTGGAAAGAGGAGCTGTTTGACGCTTTAGCCTTTGATTTGCTCGAAGGCCCACTCGAGCCAGGGCAGGAGTGCGGCGGTGTCTTCGGCGTCGACGGTGGCGCCGCCCCAGATGCGGATGCCGGCGGGGGCGTCGCGGTAGCTGCCGAAGTCGTAGGCCACGTCCTCGGCTTCGAGGAGCTTGACGATTTGCTTGGCCTTGGCGGCTTGCTCGTCCTCAGGCAGGGCCTGGTACCAGTCTGCGGTGATCTTGAGGCAGATGGAGGTATTGGAGCGTGTGGCGGGCTCTTCGGCGAGGAAATCGATCCAGTCGGTCTGCTCGACCCAGTCGGCCACGACCTTGAGGTTGGCGTCGGAGCGGGCGACGAGTGCGGGCAGGCCGCCGATTTCCTCGGCCCACTTGAGGCCGTCGAGGGCGTCTTCCACGCAGAGCATGGACACGGTGTTGATGGTGGCGCCTTCAAAGATGCCCTTGATGAGCTTGCCGCCCTTGGTCATGCGGAAGATCTTCGGCATAGGCCAGGCGGGGGTGTAGCTCTCGAGGCGCTCGATGGCGCGCGGGCTGAGCACGATCATGCCGTGGGCGGCTTCGCCCCCCATGACCTTCTGCCAGGACCAGGTGACGACGTCGAGCTTGCTGAAGTCCATATCCATGGCGAAGACGGCGGAAGTCGCATCGCAGATGGTCAGGCCGGCACGGTCGGCGGGGATCCAGTCGGTGTTGGGAACCTTGACCCCGGAAGTGGTGCCGTTGTAGGTGAAGACGACGTCGTTGTCGAAATTGACTTTGGAGAAATCGGGCAGCTTGCCGTAGTCGGCCTCGTGGCGGGTGACATTCTCCAGCTTAAGTTGCTTGATCACATCGGTGACCCAGCCGGAACCGAAAGACTCCCATGCGCACATTTCGACGCCGCGGGCGCCGAGGAGGGACCAGAGTGCCATTTCGACGGCGCCGGTATCGGAGGCCGGCACGATGCCGCAGACATAGCCTTCGGGGAGCCCGAGGATGCCGGCGGAGCGGTCGATGACGTCCTGGATGCGGGCCTTGGCTTCCTTGGCACGGTGGGATCGGCCCACCATTGCGTCTGAGATCGCGTCGAAGGTCCAGCCAGGACGCTTCGAGCACGGGCCTGAAGAGAAATATGGGCGGTTGGGCTTGGTTGTCGGTTTCATTTTGATCGTTAACTGTTGATCGTTGAAAGTTGTCCGTTGTGGTGAAATTCGTCCAACAAACAACAATCAACTTTCAGCGGAGTCCTTTTTCGCCGCCTTCTTGGCGGGGCGGGGGGCAAACTCGAAGCCGACCTTGCCGCTCTCGAAGTCGAGAGTGAGGAAGGCCTTGAAGGGGCGCTTGGTGCGCTTGGAGATGAAGCCGTCGATGAGAGGGGTCTTGCCCTCGGTGAAAAGCTTCTCGACCTCGGCGGGCTTGAGCTCCTTTTGCAGGATGGTTTTGCCCAGGCGGAAGCCTTCGGGGGCGTCGTCGGTCTTGAGTTGCGGCACGTGGTAGGCCTTGTCGGTCGCGTAGAGCTTGGCTTCCTTGCCGGTTTTCAGCGTGATCGGCTTGAGCAGCTGGTCCTCGCTCAGGTCCTCGGTGGAGTCCGGTTCGTCCTCGTCGAAGACGAAATTGGTCTTCCACTTGCCCTTCTTGCCGGTCTTGGTTTCGGTCTGTGCCAGCTCGAGCGCGGCACTGAAGGGCTTGTTGAAGCGGCTGCGGAAGCCGTCCATTTCGGGCAGCTTCTTGGTGGTAAAGAGTTCCTTGGCTTCCTCCTCGGTGAGCTTGCGGCCGGCCACGTGCTTGGAGATGCGGAAGTCGCATTCCATTTCGCGGCACTCGTAGGTGGCGTCGGTCTGCTTGAGGCGCGGGGCGCCGCAGGCCGGGCAGGGGCACTCCAGGTCGGGGAAGACGCGGTTGACCGCGACCTCCATGTGCTTCTTGGCCTTGTCGACGACCTCCTCGGTGAAGGAAATGATCTCCTTCATGAAGTCGCCGCGCTGGAACTGGCCGTGCTCCATCTTGTTGAGCTTGGCTTCCCAGTCGCCGGTCATGGAGGGAGAGGTGAGCGGCTCGATCTGCATCTCCTCGCAGAGCTCGATCAGGCGCAGGCCCTTGCCGGTGACATTGAGTTCGCGGCCTTCGCGGGCGATGTACTTCTGGCGCAGCAGGCCTTCGATGATGGCGGCGCGGGTGGCCGGTGTGCCCAGTCCGCGCTCGGACATGGCCTCGCGCAGCTCGTCGTCGTCGACCAGCTTGCCGGCGCCTTCCATGGCGGAGAGCAGGGTGGACTCGGTAAAGCGGGCCGGCGGATTGGTGGTCTTGTCCTCGACCTTCACCTCGACGGTATCAGCTTCCTCGCCATCGTTGACCGCGACCAGTTCGTCGCTGTTGGAGGCGACCCCGGCGACACGGCCATAGACGGCGAGCCAGCCCGGGTTGACGAGGGTCTTGCCGTTGGTGAGGAAGACGTCGCTGGAGCCCTCGGAGTGGATGGTGGTCAGGCGCTTGGTGACTTCGAACTCGGCCTGCGGGAAGAAGACCGCGATGAAGCGCTTGACGATCATGTCGTAGAGCTTGGCCTCGGCATCGGTCAGCTTGACCACACGACCGGTCGGGATGATGGCAAAGTGATCGGAGACCTTGGCGTTGTTGAAGACGCGTTTGCTGAACTGGATGTGGCCTTTTTCGAGGGATTCCGCCGCCCATTTGGCGACCGGGTGGCCGGAGTTGGCCAGCTCGCGGGTGGTTTCCTTGACCTTGGCGAGGTAGTCCTCGGGCAGGTAGCGGGCATCGGTCCGCGGGTAGGTGACCATCTTATGGCGCTCGTAGAGGGCCTGTGCGATGGCGAGTGTGTTCTGGGCGGTAAAGGGGGCCTCACGCTGCAGGGTGGTGAGGTCGTAGAGCTGCGGGGCGATTTGCTTGCTGGGCTTCTTTTCCTCGCTGACGATGCCCGGCTTGCCTTCGCAGCGGGTCCGGATCGCGTCGGCCAGCTCCTTTTCCCAGATGCGCTCCGCGCGTCCGTGCGGCTGGGTTTCGTCCTTCTTGAAATGGGGATCGATCCAGCGGCCGGGATAGTTGCCCTTTTCGACCGCAAAGTCGGCATGCACCTCCCAGTAGTCTTCCGGGGTGAAGGCTTTGATCTCGCGCTCGCGCTTGGCCAGGATGGCGAGGGTGGGGGTTTGGACGCGGCCGGCCGAAGTGATGTTGAATCCGCCGTGACGCGAACGGAAGCAGGTGAGGGCGCGGGTGGAGTTCAGGCCGACCAGCCAGTCGGACTCCGAGCGGCACTTGGCCGCGGCGGCGAGGTTCTGCATGTCTTCGCCGGTGCGGAGTTGCTCCCAGGCTTCCTGAATCGCTCCGGTAGTCATGGACTGCATCCAGAGGCGCTTCACCGGCTTGTCGACCTGGCCGATCTCCATTATATATTGGAAGATCAGCTCACCCTCGCGACCGGCGTCACAGGCATTCACGATGACATCGAACTCCTTCTTTTTGGCCAGGCTGAGCACGTGCTTGAGCCGGCCGTGGGTCTTTTCGATGGGTTGCAGCTCGAAATGATTGGGGATGGCGGGGAGGACCTTGAAGTTCCAGGGCAGGTTCTTGCCGTTCGGGCCGGTCGGCATCTTCAGCTCGACCAGGTGGCCGACCGCCGAGGTGATGGCCGCATTCTCATTCTCGAAATATTGGGCATCGCGGGATTTGCCGACCTTGCTGAATTTGCCCAGCGTCTTGGCGAGCGCGCGGGAGAGGTCAGTGGCCACGGAGGGTTTTTCGGCGATGATCAAATATTTCATATAGACTGATAGGGACGCTGCTGCCGCGTCGGCTGGCCCGGGGAATCCGGAGCTTGCGAAAATGTGAATAGAAAGGGCGGCCGGCGAATTTGCGCCGGACGGCGTGATTTCGGAAAAAGAGAGGAATAAATCTGGCGTCAACCCTCTTTCTTGCTTTTGAGATTCCCTTTACCTTTGATCCCTAGTTGTGCGAATCCGAGCTTTACTGCGTATTTATAAAGAAAGGCTGGTCCGAAAAGCGAATGCTTTCGCCCAGTTTACCGCTGACGTGATCTATGATCGCCGTCACGGGCGCGGGGCTGAAGTCATGGCGACTTTCCTCTACGGGATGTCCATCCTGTTCAGCGGAATCGTGCAGCTGCGCTGGTACCTCTACGAGCACCGGATCATGCGCAACAAGCCGCTCGGCTGTCTGGTTGTGGTGGTCGGAAATCTGACCGTAGGGGGGACCGGGAAGACGCCGGTGGTGGAAAAATTCGCCCGTACGCTGCACGAGCGCGGGCGCAAGGTGGCGATTTTGAGCCGTGGCTACAAAAGTAAGAAGGAGCCGCTGCCGAAAAAGCTCTGGCGCAAGCTGACCCACGGAGAAGAGGCCCCGCCGAAGATCGTGAGCGACGGCAATGAGGTGCTGCTCGACTCCGAGGTGGCCGGGGACGAGCCGTACATGCTGGCGTGCAACCTGCCGGGCGTGGTGGTCCTGTGCGACAAGAACCGGGTGAAGGCCGGCTCCTATGCGATCCGCCGCTTCGGCTGCGACACGCTCATTTTGGACGACGGCTTCCAGTACCTGCCGCTGAAGGGGAGGCTCAACCTGCTCCTGGTCGACAAGACGAATCCGTTCGGGAACCAGCACCTTCTGCCCCGCGGGATCCTGCGCGAACCGATCAAGCACTTGAACCGGGCGAGTTATATCTTTCTGACCAAGTCGGACGGGACGCGTGACGAGGCCCTGCTGGAACTGATCCGCGAGCACAATGCGGAGGCTGAAATCATCGAGTGCGCACACAAGCCGCAGTTCCTGCAGCGCGTGGGAACCGGGGAGCGCCTGCCCCTGGAGGCCCTGAAGGGCGCTCACGTCGCCGCGTTCAGCGGGATCGCCTCGCCGGAAAGCTTTGAAAACATGCTGCGGGATTTCGGGGCGGAGATCCGGTTCAACCAGCGCTTCCTCGACCACCACCGCTTCACGCGCTGGGAGGTGCAACGGGTGTACAAGGAAGCCGCCCACGCCGGCCTCGAGATGATCGTGACCACCGAAAAAGATGCGGTCCGCTTGTACGATGATATCGAGTCGGAGATTCCGGTCTATTTCCTCCGCCTGGAAATTGATATCCTTTCAGGGGAGGAGGACTTTGAGGGGGCCGCCGAACGTATCTGCTTGCCACGCAATGATGTAAGTAAGATTGCCCAGCCGCCTTTTCACTCCGGAACTTGAACGACGATCCGGCTAGGATCGCCCGTGCCGCGATGTATTACGCAATTATTTGCCTTGCTGCCTTCGACTTGAAGCTTTCCCTTCGGAAGACACTACGCCACTAGAATACCATGACCGCTCAAAAGGATGCTACCGCGCACGAAGATCCGACCAAATTGCAGGATCTCGAAGTCAAAGACGCTCAAATTATCTTCAACTCCGTCTGGAGTAAGCTGGAGGAGGAACTCGGACAGGAGAACCTGCGTTTCCCGAAAGAGATCTTCTGGCTGAATGGTGCGCCCGGCGCCGGTAAGGGAACCAATACCGGCTTCATTATGAAATACCGGGACCTGACGGCGCCACCGATCGTCGTGAGCTCGCTGCTCAGCAGCCCGGAGGCACAAAAGCTGAAGGACGCCGGCATGTTGGTGGGGGACCGCGAGGTGATCGAGATCATGCTCCGCACCCTGCTGGACCCGATCTACAAGACCGGTGCCGTGGTCGACGGCTTTCCCCGAACGAAGGTGCAGGTGGAGTGTGTGAAGCTGCTCTACTCCAAGCTTGTCGAGTTGCGGAATAACTACGTGAACACGCTCTTTTCCGAATCTTTCAAGAAGCCTCATTTCCACATCGTGGTGCTTTTTGTCGACGAAAAGGAGAGCGTGAAGCGTCAGGTCCATCGGGGCCAACAGGCGCTGGACCACAACGAGGAAGTCAAGGAGTCCGGTGTGGGGGAGCTCATCGATGTGCGTCCGACCGACCTGGATCCGGAAGCCGCGCTGAACCGCTACCGCACCTTCAAGGAGAAGACCTACGGTGCCCTGAAGGACCTGCGCGAAATTTTCTTCTACCATTTTATCAACGCCCATGGCCCGGTTGAGGTCGTCCGTCAGCGTATCGACGAGGAACTGCGTTACCAGGGGTCGCTGGAGCTGGATGAGGCGACCTACGACCAGATTTCGGTCATCCCGGTGGCCAGCTCGCTGTCGCAGCATGCCCGTCAGGACCTGGTGGACCGTCTGGATTCGTATGTCCGCCGTGATCGGCAACGCTTCTCCCAGGTGGTCGAGTTGATCCGCAAGGACCTCATGCCCATTGTGGAGCGCCACTCCATTTCCGGGACCGCGGTCATCAATTCGGAGAGTCCCGTACTGGAGGATGCGGAAGCGCTGGCCATGTTGATCGATGTCTTCTCGGAGCGCGGCTACCACGCGATTGTCGACGTTAACCGCGAGGAGGTGCCCGAATCGATCGATCCCAAGACCTTCAAGATCAAGACGCGGATCAAGAAGATCTACCGCATCCGGGTCCATTTCAAGGGCTCGGAAATTCGTCGCGGGCGTTAGGGTCGTGTCGCCAAAGTTTACTAGAGAGGTAAACTGCGTTCTAAAAGTGGTTTAAATGAGGATCATCGCGAATAGCACGGACTTATGAGGGGAATTGAATATTTGGGCCGATCGAGGCTTGGGGCGGTAGTGGCTGCTTTAGCTGCCATATTACGTCCTGCAGGTGCGTCGACTTGCTGGCGACTGAAGTCGCCACTACGGATCATTGCCTTTAGTCCGTGCTATTCACGATGAACCTTAAATGAACGGAGCCAGGGCGTTCCAGCTCTCCCACCCGCTCATGTCAGCCTTCTCCGCGAGTCGCTGCGCCGGGCCAGCGAGGCGTCGTTGTTATGGGTAGCGGCGTGTGTCCCACACGCCGTCGTGCCGTGGTGACTCCTGAGTCAGACGTCAGGTCATCGACGTGACCGTACGATGGTACGGAATAGACCTGTCGCATACGGCGTGAGCCGGATGAGGGGCGGTCCATCTGCGCGCCGGGTATTGAGAATGGCACTACTTTAAGCTTCTTATCGTAGTGGCGACTTCAGTCGCCATCGAGCCGAGGTGGCTTAGGATGCTGAATATGGCAGCTAAAGCAGCCACTACGAGCGACGCTTTGTTGCAATAGGAACCCTTCAATTTGTCCTTAAAGTAGTGCCATTCCCGGGTATTGACGCGTATCCCGCACCCAAAAACGCCGGATACTGACTGGCAGTATCCGGCGTTAACAGCGTAGACGAATGGAAAGTCTCTAGAGCTTCTTGCCCGTGGCGTCGGTGCCGCAGAGGTAAACCTCCATGCCGAGTTTCTTGGCGAGTTCCGCTTTCGCGTACATGCAGTTGTCGGCTTGGGCGGCGCTATCGGCGTAGGCCACGTTGATGTGGTTGGCCTTGTGACGGGCCATCATCTGGTCGCGGCTGACGCCGTAGGTGACGGCGTGCATGATGGGCCACTGCGGGGTGGTCTCGTCGAGGCGGCGCTGGGTTTCTTCTTCCGGCAGGGTGATGACCTTGGCGCGGCCGAGGTCCATCTTGAGCTTGCCGTCTTCGATGAAGATGCGGCTCCAGACGATTTCACCGGGCTTGGCCACACCTTGAAGGGTGCTGCCGCCCTTGGGGAAGTACATGGCGGGCTGACGGTAACCGTGGCTTCCCTTCCAGCCGCCGATGTGGTGCTCGACCGGAGCGGAACCCGAGATGAGGAAGACCCAGACGTATTCGTCGGTCGTGCCGGACTGGTCCCAATCGCCCCAGCGCAGGTCGTGAAGGGTGGTTTCGACCGGCTGCTTGAGCGCCTTGTGCACGCGGTTGGTCATGAGCGCATCCAGGCCGCAGCATTCGTCGACCTCGTTGAAGTGCGGGTAGGCCTCGCCCTTCTTAATGATCTTGCCGGCGGCATTCTTGACCGGAGGACGGTCGGAGCTGTTGAGCATGCCTTCGACCAGGTCGGAAGCCGGGCAGAGGTCCTTGAGGCCCTGTTGATATTGAATGCCGAGGGCATCGCAGCCGAAGGTGTCACCGATACGGCAGGCGGCGATGTACATCTTGCACTGCTCGATCACTTGCGCCTTGGTCAGGTCGGTCTTGCCGTTGCGGCCGAAGTGGAAGTTGAAGCCCTTCTTTTCGATGAACTGGAAGACTTCCTCCGCTTCCTTCTTGGTCACGGTCTGCATTTCGGCGAAGAGGGCGCTCTGGCTGAGTTGCTCCTTGAAGACGCCGGTTTGAAACAGGAGTTCGTCCGGGATGGCTGCGTTATACATGCCCATGCAGAATTCGTCGAACACGCCCATGATGGCCTTCTTCTTGTCCAGATCGGCGGCGAGCTTGTCGGCGATCTTCTTCAGGCGGGCGGTGGTTTGCTTGCCGGTGTACTTTTTGACGTGGCTGGTGGCGTGTTTGACTTCGCCGGTTTCGAGCCAGGTTTGCAGGTTCTTTTGGAAAGCCTTGTCCTCGCTGAAGTTTTCACTCCAGAGGGTGGAGTACTTGACGCCGGCCTTAGTCAGGGAGCCGTTCAAGTTAAGCATGCCGACGAGGCCCGGCCAGGTGCCGCTCCAGTTTGCAACGGTGAGGATGGGACCTTCGTGGGAGATGAGGCCGTGGAGCAAATGGTGGGAGTATTGCCAGACGGCTTCGGCCACGATGATCGGGGCCTTGCGGTCGATTTTGGCAAAGACATCCATGCCTTCGCGCTGGCTGGCAATAAAGCCGTGCTTCAGGTCCGGCTTGTATTTGTGGGCGCGCTTGACCGTGGCACCCAGGGTTTTCACAACGGCAGCGAGTTCTTTTTCCATCTTATCCTGCTCAGCCCAGCAACTCTGGTTGGCAGATAGACGAAGGTCGCCGTTGGCGACGAGGAGTACGGTTTTCGTTTTTGGCATAAGGTTTTTGTTTGGAGTGATCCGCCTTCCCGTTGATACGCCGGGATGAACTGTGAGATTGATGTGTGGTCGTCGTTGCACTGCTTCAGTCGTACGACCGGGTATATGGATTGGGATTAAGAGTAAGATTAAGAGTAAGAGTAAGATTAAGATTAAGAGTCAGAGTAGGAGTGTTGGGCTTAGATGTGGGCGAGACCCTTCTTGAGGATTAGGTTGCCGTATTTGGCCATCTCGCCGGTCATGACGACGGCGTAGCTGCTTTTCACGCGCTCGTAGTAGGCGAAGCGTTCGATACGCTCGATCTTGGTTTCCGCATCGGCGCCGGCTTTGGCGATGGCGAGGCGGTAGTCCTTTTCGACTTTGGGGTCGAGGCAGTCGCCGTGGACGGCCGCCATCATGGTGAGCGGTGCCTCGACAAAAGTGTCGAGCGGGAAGAGCGGGAGGATCGCTTCCAAGAGTTCCGGGATGCGCAGGCCGTCGGCCCGTATGACGCGTTGGCCGAAGGTGTCGCCGGGAAAGTGGGCGTCGGCGAGCAGGATTTCATCGCCGTGGCCCATGCGGTAGAGGGCGTTTAAAAGCTCTGGGCTGAGGATGGGGGAGATACCGTTAAGCATATGTATGAGGTAAAAGTCGCATCATAGCAGAAGGTTTTTGAAATGTCGTGTAATCAGGTACAGTGGTAAATATTACACATTTAGCTCGCTATGTTCTTCGCGTGTTTCGATACTTTCAGACCATAAGTTGTCGTTCGTAAGAAGCCGCTGTCGCGTCTTCTCTACGGGATGCTAGCTTGGGGGGGATCGAACGAAGCCGCTGTCGCGTCTTCGCTACGGGGAGTCAGTTTGAATACGTATGCGTGAAGTCATTACCAGTGGTCACCTGAGGATCGACGATCTCGGACTGCATAAGAACCGGGGGATGGAGTTGACCTACATCTCACGGGGACGCATGGAGTGGGTCGTCGACGGACGGATCGAGGTGGTGCAACAGGGGGAGATCTTCTTCACACTTCCCTGGCAGTTGCATGGCAGTCCCGTGTTGCAGCAACCGGAGAATGACGCTTGGCATTTGTTGTTCAAGTTGGGGGGGGACTACCGGCAGCCGAAACAGCCCTTGAACTTTCCACAGTCACTTGGTTTTTCCAAGGCCGTGCAGGCACGCTTGAGCCGTTGCTTCAGTGGCGCCCCGCGGCATGCCTGGCCTGCCAGCCCGCGGATCCAGAAACTATTTCCGTGGATGGTGCAGGAATTTGAGAGCGACGACCTGCTGCGTCGGCACAACGGGCGCAACTTGTTGGCGGCGATCCTCGTCGAGCTCGCCCGCATCATCGAGAGCGAACCCGAAGAGTCCGGTCATGCGTCGACCGGCGAGCGGCGCATCAGCCGTTTCCTCGAAAGCCTGAAGACCGAATGCGGCGAGGAGTGGACGCTTGAGAAAATGGCCGCCGCCTGCGGGGTGCGGCGCACGCGCTTCTCGAACGTCGTGCAAAAGCTCACGGCCTGTGCCCCGATGGTGTACCTGCAGCGGCTACGGATCGATCTTGCGCGTGACATGCTGCGGGAGGACGGGATCTCGGTGACGGAGATCGCTTTCCAGTGTGGCTTCAGCTCGAGCCAGTATTTTGCCAATGTCTTCCGGCGTATGGTCGGCCTGTCGCCTACGGAGTACCGGCGCTGCTTCCCCGAGCTCTATGACCTGAAAGCCGATGCGAGCTCGATCCCGTGGCGCAGCATCGAAGAAGAACGTGCGCGGGTGCAGGCCTACAAGCGCGGCTAATTCGCATATCAGATGCCGTAGGACGACGTGTATAGGGTTTAAAGCCTATTTATGGTTTAAGCGAATAACCCAATATTAATGGGTTTAGATTTACGTAGAACATGGGGGGGATTTAAATGTATAGAAATTGGTTTCTTTTCGTAAAAAAAAAGAGAATCGCGAGCCTTGATTTAATCATTTCTGGACGAGTTTGCCGCTGCCGGACTTCAATAGAAGCATGAACGACGAAGTGGTGCGCTACACATTCCAATTTGAGGACCGGAAGGTGGTCTTCGACACGGATACCAAGCCTCACCAGAACCGGGTGGGGCCGGACTATCCGGAATGGACGCGCATGTCGTATCGCCAATGCAGCTGCTGTCCGGTCAAGGCCTGCAAGGAAGATCGTTGCCCGGTGGCCACCCGTATCAGTGCCGTGCTGGAAGCCTTTGCGAGCAACCAGTCGACGGAACGTGTCAAAGTCACGGTCGAAACGGCACAACGCAACTACTATCAGGAGTGTGACCTGCAGGTCGGCTTGAACTCGCTTCTCGGGATTCTCATGGCGACCAGTGCCTGTCCCGTACTGGAGCGTCTGGGCGCGATGGCGAATTTTCATATCCCCTTTTGTTCCACCCGGGAAACCTTGCACCGGACGGTCGGGAGCTATCTCATGCAGCAGTATTTCAAGCAGTTGCGTGGCGAGGAACCGGACTGGGAACTCAAGGAACTGAAAGAACTCTACACCGAACTGGAAGGGCTGAACCGCGATTTCTCCAAGCGGATCGAGGGGTCGATTCAAAGCGACGCGGTGTCGAATGCCGTGATCATGTTTTTCGCCACCTCCGTCGTGGTGGCTTCTTCACTCGACCAGCAGTTGCAGAAGCACGAGAAGTACCTGACGAACGCGATGTAGTTCCGGGATTCGGGATTCGGGATACGGGATACGTGATGCGGGTTGATGGTCCGACCTGTAGCGAAAGCGCGATAGCGATTTCGACGATGAACGCCCTTACCTCGGGACATCCACTTTCAGCGTGCCGCTGCTTAAAATGCGTGCGCGCAATCCGCCGAAGCCTTTGAGGGCGTCTTCGGCGCCGGGGGCGACGGCCTGATTCATCCAGTAGCAGGGCTTGCTTTCCTCGCTGCCCTCAAACTCGACGCCCTGGATGCTGAAGCGTTTGCCGATCAGGCTGTTCAGGTCCACCCCCGAAGTGAGCACGTTCCGGCGGAAGGCATAAGGCGGGAGTTCCGGCAGGGCGAACTGCTCGCGGATGCGCTCATAGACCGCCCAGTCGAAAAAGGTGATCTGGCCCTTGAAGTCCTCCTTCAGGTCGAAGTAGCGATCGCCTTCGATGCCCTTGCCCGCGACGCATTCGGCAGTATCCAAGAGCTGGATACCGTGGTTCAGGCGACCCTT
Source organism: Coraliomargarita parva (assembly GCF_027257905.1). Classification (NCBI taxonomy): domain Bacteria; kingdom Pseudomonadati; phylum Verrucomicrobiota; class Opitutia; order Puniceicoccales; family Coraliomargaritaceae; genus Coraliomargarita; species Coraliomargarita parva. The sequence continues at coordinate 336,742 of NZ_JAPZEI010000001.1, read as the reverse complement.
GCCGTGGCGGCCCTTGAAGTCGTGGCCGGGGGAGATGTAGATAGCTTTAATCCGGATATGCATGGCGCTCGCTCAGGCGTGATGGTGGTGGACATGTTCGAGATTGTGCGGGTCGGCGCAGCCGCACTGGTGGTTCTCGATCCAGGCGCTGCTCCCGTCGGTGTAGATCTCCTTTTTCCAGACCGGCAGGCGGTATTTGACGTTGTCGATGATGTACCGGCATGCCGAAAAGGTGTCGCCGCGGTGGTGTGCGGTGACGCCGACCCAGACGGCAATCTCTCCCGTGCGGAGGGGCCCGATCCGGTGAACGATGGCGGCGTCCAGAAGGTCGTATTTCCGTCGCGCCTCCTCCAATATGGTTTCGGCGACGGCAGGGGCCAGTTGCGGATAGCCGCTGTAGTGAAGCTCGGCGACGGACTTGCCTTCGTTGTGGTCGCGCACCCAGCCTTCGTAGCTGCAATAGGCGCCGGCGGAAAGCGAAAGCATTTCCTTGCGCAAGGCCTGCGGGTCGATGGTGGATTCGGTGAGGGAAAATTTCATCTGGTCGTTCGAAGTCGCTGCCACGCCTTCGCTACATTTTGGTTGAGCTGTAGAGAAGCGATGAGAATCGCTTCTTCAG